>DATAUN010000037.1:0-14464 GCA_036268235.1 Gaiellaceae bacterium | reverse complement strand
GATGCCGATCTTGCCGATGTCGTGGAAGAGCGCGCCGAGCTCGAGCCGCTTCAGACCGTCGCGGTCGAGCTCGAGCTCGCGGCCGACGAGCATCGACATGTCGGTGATCCAGCGCGCGTGCGTCGATGTGTACTCGTCGTTTGCCTCGAGCGCGTTCGCGAGCGTCGCCACGGTCGCGACGAACGTGCGCTCGAGCCCTTCGTAGTGCTCGGCGCTCTCGATCGCGAGCTTGGCCTGGTGCGCGAGCCCGGCGAGCAGGCGGAGCTCGCGGTCGTCCATCGTGCGCTCGCCGATCTCCGCGGTGAGGGCGCCGACGCGGTTGCCCTCGAGCCGCAACGGCGCCACGACGACGCGCTCGGTCTCTTCCGACCGCTCGAGCACGAACGGCTCGCCGCGCGCCAGCCACTCGTGCGCAACCGCGGCCCGGAACTGGCTGCGGCCGGACGGATCGTCCTCGCGCGCGTAGCCGTACGAGGCGCGCGCGATGAGATCCATCGGTGTCGCCTCCTCTTGAATCCACAATGCCGCGCGCTCGGTGCCGAGCACGCGCGCCGTCACCTCGACGCTGCGGCCGAGAACCTCCTCCGGCGACTCGGCGGTCGCGAGCTCGCGACCCGCTTCGAGCAGCGAGTTCGCGATCTCGGCGGCCTCGAGCTGCTTGCCGTACAGGCGCGCCTTCTGCAGCGCGACCGAGAGCTGGTACGCGAACGACGCAAGCAGCCGCTCACGGTCGTCGTCGAGCCGCTCCGCGCCGACGACGACGCGGCCGGCGATGCCGTCGCCCTCGGCGAGCGGCGCAGAGCACCCTTCACGGAGGGGCTCCCCGACGCTCGCGACGCACGTGTCGTCGAGCCAGAGCGATGCGCGCTCCGTCTCGAACAGGCGGGTCGCGGCTTCGACGGCGACAGTGCAGATCTCATCGACCGACTGCGCGTGCGAAACGTCGTCCGCGAATGCGAGGAGCGCCTTCGCGCCCTCGGCCTCGCGACGCTGCTGCTCGTAGAGGCGCGCGTTCTCGAGAGCGACCGACGCCTGTCCCGACAGCACCTCGAGCAGCCGCACGTCGTCCTCGTCGAACTGGTTCACGCCGAGCTTGGAGATGACGATTGCGCCCGTTACGCGAGCGCCATAGCGGAGCGGCACGACGGCGAGGGACTCTTCGAGCTCGTCGGTGCCGGGGATGCGGTAGGCGAAGTCGCACTCGAGCGCGTTCGGGACGAGCAGCGCCTCGCCGGTCGCAACCGCACGCCCCGTCACGCCTTCGCCGACGCGCGCGGTGTACGCGTCGGCGGCGGAACCGATCCGCTCGTCGTAATCGCCGACGAACGCGATCGGCCGCAGCTCATCGCCGTGCCGAAGGACGACGCGGCAGTTGTGGTAGTCGATGAGCAAGCGCAGCTCGGTCGCGATCGTGTTCCCGATCTGCGTGACGTCATTGAGGCGGTTCAGCTTGCCGGCGAGCGACTGCAGCATCTTCAGGTGCGCAATCGAACGCACGTCGCGTGGCTCAGTGTCATCGCGAGCGGGCCGCTCGGTCGCGCCGTCGTCATAGACGACGCTCTGGTTCTTGCCGCGCGCTTTCGCCGTCATCATCGCCGCCTCTGCACACGCGACCAGCTCACGTGGGTTCATCGCGTGCTCGGGGCCCTGTGCAACGCCCATCGACACGGTGATGTGCCCGGCGGGGTCGAACTCGACGGCGCGCAACGTGTCGATCAGGCGCGACGCGAGCACGAGCGCATCGCCGGCGTCGCACGCCGGCATGATCACGCCGAACTCCTCGCCGCCGATCCGGCACACGACGTCGGAGCCGCGCACCGTGTCGCGCGCGATGCGTGCGACCTGGATCAGCAGTTGGTCGCCCGTCGCGTGGCCGTACACGTCGTTCACGCGCTTGAAGTCGTCGAGGTCGAACATCAGCACCGCGACCGAATCGTGCGAGCGCGAGGCGCGCGTCAACTCCGAGCGGAGACGCTCGTGGAAGTAGCGGTGGTTGTAGAGGCTCGTCAGCGAGTCGGTCTGCGCGAGATGCTCGAGGCGGGCGCGGATCTGCGCGTTGTCGAGTGCGAGAGCAGCGGCGTCGCCGAACCACTTCGCGAGCTCGAACTCGTGCTCGGCGAAGCCAGCGTCGGAACCGAGACGGTAGATGTTGAGCGCGCCCTTGAGCGCGCCGCGCGCGATCAGCGGCACGGTGATCATCGCCTCGGGCTCGATCGGCGTCCCGGGAACGGCGACCATGCGCGGATCGAGATGCGCGCGGTTCGTCCAGACCGGGCGGCGGTTCTCGACCGCCCAGCCGGTGATCCCCTCGCCGAAGCGCGGCCGGCTGCGCATGATCTCGTCCTGATAGGCCTGCGTGCGCGCAAGCAGCGGCACGAGTTCGCGCCGGTCCTCGTCGGCCTCGTAGATGTGCAGCGCCTCGTACGGCATCAGGTCGGCGAGCGTGACCGCGATCCGGTCCAGGAGCGCGTCGAGGCTCTGCTCCGAGAGCACTTCGTGGAACACCTCTGCGAGTCGCCGGTAGGACTCGACGAGCGCTTCGGGGCGTCCACCGCCGTTCGCCGCCTCCCCACCCGGCGCAGGGGCATGCGCCGCCGCTGTCTGCCGCACCATGCCCTGCTCATCGGCGGAGTCGGGGCCCCACTTGAGTACGGAGGGCGTCAGATCAGGCCGCACGCGCGGGCGGTGTTCGGCCACGGGAAGAAGCCCCGGCCCGAGCGGTAGGCGCGGACGGCGGCCGCGACCTGCGCCCAGACGGGCCAGTGGTCGGCGGTGCCCCACTGCCGGAGGTAGTCGCTGCCGTAGCGGCGCTGGAACGGCAGGTCCATCTGGAGGCCGCCGTAGTAGCCGTTGCCCGTGTTCGCCGTCCAGGAGCCCTCGTAGCCGTGGATGCAGGAGAAGTCCGTTCGGAGCGCCGGTGGGACGGTCGGTGTCGCGACGGCGTGCCGCGCCACCGCGAGCGCCGCGGCGGCGCTCCGGTCCTCCCACGCATGCAGGGTCGCAGCCGCGCCGCCGACCGGGCCGGCGGCGCTCGCGAGGCTCCGCGCGGCCTTGCCGGGGTAGATGCTCTGCAGCTTGAGCGTCAGCCGGCGGCTGTACGCAATACGGAGCGACAGGCGGCTGTGCGGCAGCGGCGGTGCGGGAAGCGCCACGGCGAGCCGGCGGTCGATCCGCGTGAGCGCGGCCCGGCGCGCGGCGTCGGCGCGGCGCTGCCAGGTGTCGATCGTCCACTGGAGGTAGGCCGGGTCGGTGCTGCGGCGGTAGGTGTAGTCCGTCGGCGCGAGCGGCCGCCGCGCGGCGCGCTCGAATGTCCAGGCGACGAGGCGGTAGTGGTCGACGACGGCGCGCAGCGCCGCCGCGGGCGTGACGCGATCGGACCGGGCCGCCTGGCGCGCGAACGCGACACCCGCGAGGACGAAGGCAATCAGAGCCATGAGCCCGGCCAGGCTCAGGGAATGGCGAAAACGCACGACGATTTCACTCCTTCGAAAGGGGCCGCAGAGCCCGAGGGGCGTCCGGCGGCGAGCGCTCGAGCGCAGGCCGCACCGACCGCGGGACGGTAGCGAGCGGGTCGGCCGTGATGCCGGGAACCGCTTAAGGTTTTGTAAAGATCCCTGCTAGGCGAACAAATCGAGCTCGGGCTCGATCACGATCTCGAGGGCCGTCCCGTCGCCCTCGAGCCGCAGGCCGCGCACGACCACGACTGGGACACCCTCCGCCTTGCCCCGCGCGAGGTCGGCGGCGCCGGCGATCTCGTCCGCGATCGCGACGCGGCTCGAGCGGAGCTCGTAGCCGATGCGGTCGGTGGTGCCGCGCAGGTCGACGATCGGCGTGATCCCGGAGACGCCGATCGCGACGTCGGTCGTCCCCTGGCGGAACGGGCGGCCGAACGAGTCGGTGACGACCACACCGACGTCCCTCCCCGCGAGCTCGGCGATCCGCGCGCGGAACGCGCGGGCACTCGCGTCCGGGTCGACCGGCAGCAGCACGAGCGTTCCCGGCTCCGGCGCATTCGAATGGTCGACGCCGGCCGACGCGCAGATGAACCCATGCTGCGTCTCCGCGATCACGAGCGGTCCGCGCTCGCGAACGATGCGCTTCGCCTCGCGCAGCACCGCTTCGACCTCGCGCGGATCGCGTTCGTCCCCGGCCAGCTCGATCGCTTTCTCGGAGGCCTCGAGCGAGTCGAGGCGGATCACGCGGCCCTCCTGCTTGGAGATCGCCTTCTGCGCGATCACGACGACGTCGCGGTCCTCGAGCTCGACCCGGTCGAGGACCATCGCAGCGAGATCGTCGTCCTGCCGGATCTCCGGCAGGCCGCGCACGGGGATGAGCTCGATCATTCGACGCCGGTGATGCGGATGCCCGCGTGCGCCTTGTAGCGGCGGTTCAGGTTGACGATGACCGCGGTGAGGCCCTCGAGCGCGCGGGCACTCGCGAGCGGTCCGGCGTCGAGCGCGCGGCCGCCGACGAGCTTCGCGGCGAGCTCGAGCGCGACCTCCTTCGCGCGCTCGTCGTCACCGCAGACGAGCGCGTCTTCGTCGTCGAGCTCGTTGGAGTCGAGATTCGCTGCAGCGATCGAATGGAGACCGGCCGCGACGGGCGCGCCGACGACGTCCTGCACACGCTCGGCAAGGCTGCGGCCGTTCGGGTCGGGGAGCATGCCGACGCCTTTCTCGAAGCGAATGTCGCTCGCGACGCTGAGGAGCGGCGTCGCGCCGAGCGCGGCCGAGACGCCGCGGGCGGTGTCGAGCGCTGCGTCGGCCTTGACCGCGAGGATCGCCAGGTCGACGCCCTGCACGGAACTCTCGTTCGTCGCGCCGGAGATCCGGCCGCCGCCGAGCTCGTCCGCCGCCGCCTGCGCGCGCTGCGCGTCGCGCGAGCCGATCACGACGTCGTCCTCGCCGAGCGCAGCGAGCCGCGCTGCGAGCGCTTTGCCGAAGCTGCCGGTCCCGCCGAGCACCGCGATCTTCACGCGGGCGCTCCAGCCGCGTCGAGCGCGTCGGCAGCGAGACGGCGGGCGGCGTCGAGATCGGTCATCAGCGTTCGCGTCACGACGCGGCGGATGCCCGCCGGCAGCTCGACCTGCTCGTCCGACTCGTCGACCACGAGCGCGTCGACGAGCCCCGCGTAGCACGCGGCGACATGCGCCGGAGTCGTTCCGCCGGCGAGGCGCTGCAGCATCCGGTCGGCCGGGCCCTTGACGGCGCGGCCGCCGACGAGCGGACTGATCGCGACGCACGGCGACGAGCGGCGCTCGAGCGCCTCGCGGATCGCGCCGACCGCGAGGATCGGACCGATCGAGACGTATGGGTTGCTCGGCGCGACGAGGATCACGTCGGCCGCGCCGATCGCCTCGAGCACGCCGGGCGCGGGAGTCGCCTCGGGCGCGCCGGCGTAGTGGACGGCGTCGACCTCGTCGCGGTGGCCGCGCGCGACGAACCAGGTCTGGAACGGGAACGTGCCGGCGGGCGTCTCGAGGAACGTACGGACGGGATCGTCCGTCGCCGGCAGCAGCGTGGGCACGAGGCCGAGCGCAGCGGCGATCTGCTGCGTCGCCTCGCTCAGCGGCACGCCGGCTCGGAGCAGCTCGGTGCGCACGAGGTGGAGGCCGAGGTCGCGGTCACCGAGCCTGAACCAGCTCTCGCCCCCGAGCTCGGCGACGGTGTCGAGCGCACGCCAGCTCTCGTCGGCGCGGCCCCAGCCGCGCTCCTCGTCGGAGACGCCGGTGAGCGTGTAGAGGATGCTGTCGAGGTCGGGCGAGACGCGCAGCCCGAGCAGCTCGAGGTCGTCCGCCACGTTGCCTACGATGGAAACGTTGCCTGGATCGACGACACCCACGAGCCCGCGCAGGAACCGCGCTCCGCCGACGCCGCCCGAGAGGACCGCGACGTTCATGCGGCCGAGGGCAGGTCGAGTGCGGCGAGCGCACGCCGGGTGTTCGCACCGAGCCGCTCGCGCAGCCGCAGCAGATCGTCGATCGTGTCCACGTCATCGATGAGATTCGGCGCGTCGAGGCGACGTGACGGAGCGAGCGCGGCGAAGCGACCGGCGCTGCCCGGGCCGTAGACCGGCTCGAAGAGGCGCTCTTCGGCGAGCGCGAGCGCGTTCGTCGTCCCGTCGGCGGCGACGGCGAGCGCGAGCCCGCCGTCCGGGACGGCGCCCGCCAGGGCGAGTAGGTCGCGCGTGTCGACGCACGGGACGTCGGCGTTCACGACGAGAAACGGTGCCGGGAGCCCGTCGGCGGCGGCCGCGTCGAGCGCTGCGCGCACGGCGGCCCCCTGACCGCGGTGCGGGTCGTCGACGTGCCTCACGCCGGACGGCAGCGCGGGCCGCTCGGGTGCAACGACGAGCACGGCGCCGATCGGCACGGCTGCGCTGAGAACGTCGGCGAGCATCGCGTGTGCGAGCGCTGTCCGGCCATCGTCGCCCACGTCGAGGCGCCGCTTCGGGTCGTTGCTGCGGAAGGGAACGACGATCGTCGCCACGCTTCGCGGACACTACCCACGTGCAGGGTCCCGACAACGGCACGATCGCCGACCGCCTGGAGGCGCTCGCAGCGCTGCTCGACCTCGCCGGTGCGAGCTACTACAGCGTGCGCGCGTATCGCCGCGCGGCGGAGCTGATCCGCGCAACGCCCGCGCCCGTGGCCGAGCTCGTCCGTGCGGGACGTGTCCGCGAGCTGCGTGGAATCGGCGGGGCGATCGAGGCGCGGCTCCGCGAGCTCGTCGAAACGGGTCACCTGGCCGAGCTCGAGGAGCTCGAGCGCGAGGTGCAGCCGGAGCTGGTCGGCCTCGGCCGGCTCGCCGGGCTCGCGCCCCAGCGGATGGTCGAGCTCGGCCGCGCCCTCGGCGTTTCGACGGCAGACGAGCTGCGCGAGGCGGCGGTCGCGGGTCGGCTGCGTGAGGTGCGCGGGATCGGTCCTCACACCGAGGCGAAGATCCGCGCGGCGCTCGAGCAGCCGCGGCGGGCTCCGCGGCGCGGGCTGGTCCTGAACCGCGCCTGGGAGCTCGTCGGGCGGATCGCCGAGTCGCTCGGCGGCGAGCCGGCGGGAGACCCGCGCCGGTGGTGCGACGCGTCCCACCGGCTCGCGGTCGTCGTCGCGGGCACCGATCCCGACGCCGTGGTCGAGCGCTTTCGCTCACTGCCCGAGGTGGTGGCGATCGTCGAGCGCGACGGGCCGCGCGCGCTCGGCGTGACGGTCGAGGGGGTGCCCGTCGAGCTCGTCGTCGCGACCCCGGGGGCCTTCGGGACCGAGCTGCTACGCGCGACCGGCAGCGCCCGGTATGTCGCGGCGCTCGGAGAGCTGCCCGAAGCGCCCGACGAGGTGGGCGTCTACGGCGCGCTCGGCGTGCCGTACCTGCCACCCGAGCTCCGCGAGGAGCCGTTCGACGGCGTGCCGCCGGAGCTCGTCGAGCTCGGCGACATCCGCGGCGACCTCCACGTGCACACGACGTGGTCCGACGGCAAGGCGTCGGTACTCGAGATGGCGGAGGCGGCGCGCGCGCTCGGCTACGAGTACGTCGCGATCTGCGACCACACGCGAAGCGTCCGCGTCGTCCCCGGCCTCGACGCCGACGACTTGCGCCGACAGGGCGAGGAGATCGCGGCGGCGAACGAGCGGGTGGGGCCGTTCCGCGTCCTGCGCGGCACCGAGTGCGACATCCTCGCCGACGGGACGCTCGATCTGCCCGATGACATTCTCAGCGAGCTCGACTGGGTGCAGGCGTCGGTGCACGCGGGCCAGCGCCAGTCGCGCGACCAGTTGACGAAGCGCACGCTCGCTGCGGTGCACCATCCGGCGGTCCGCTCGATCAGCCATCCACAGGGGCGGATCATCAACCACCGGCCGCCGAACGACGTCGACCTCGAGGCGGTCTTCGCCGCCTGCCTCGAGACCGGTACGGCCGTCGAGACGAACGGCCTGCCGGATCGGATCGACCTCAGCGCAGAGCTCGTGCACGACGCGATCCGCGCGGGCGTGCGCATCACGTGCTCGACGGACGCCCACTCGGTCCGCGGTCTCGAGAACATGCGCCTGTCGGTTGCGACCGCACGCCGCGGCTGGTGCTCTGCAGCAGACGTGTTGAACACGCGGCCGCTTGCGGAGGTGTCCCGCTGACCTGCGCTCAAACGCTGTTGTCGACCCAGATCGCGCCGGTTGCCGTGTCCACGGCGATCCCGGTGCCGTTGACGCCGGCCGGCAGCGGGATGGTCGTCCGCCTTCCCGTCGCCAGCACGACGCGGTTGACGACTGTCCCGGCCGCGACCCAGATGCTCCCGCCGTAGACGACGGCCTCCGTCGGGTGGCCTGCGAGACCGTACGGCTCCCCCGGGCGGCCGCTGCCGGGCTCGACGGGAGTGAGGGTGGCACCCGCACCGTCGAGCAGCCACAATGTCGGACCGGCAGGCCCGGCCGCGATGACCAGGTGCCAGGGCTGCTCGGCGAAGTGGAACGTGGTCGCGCGCCTCGCCGTCGGGTCGTAGCGCAGAACCTCGTGCTCTGTGCACTCGCAGATCCACTCGTAGCCCGCGATCGACAGCAGAATGTGCGTCTCGATCGCGCCGGTTGCGAACGACCCGACGACACGGTTCGTCGCTGGGTCGATCCGGTCGAGCGTGCCTGCTCCGTTGAGGGCCCAGACGGCGCCGTTTCCCACGGAAATCGAGCCGCTGTCCAGCGGGCCGCGGATCGGGATCTTCGCGATGACACGTCCGCTCAGCTCGTCGATCCGCTCGACCCGGCTGATCGCCATACCTGCGTCGGCGCCGGAAAGCGTGACCGTGTTCTGCAACGCCCAGACCGAGCCGAGCCCGACCGCGAAGTCGATCGTGCCGGTCGGGACAGGCCACGTACGCTGCAGGCGTCCGGTGACGGGGCTCCGCGTTGCGATCAACTGGCCGTGTGCGCCCGAGCCTTCCCAGAGGGTCCCGTCTACCGCCCACAGATTTGCGCCGCAGCCACAGCCGAGTGCACTGCGGTGCGAATCGCGCACGATCGCGACGATCCTGCCGGACTGCGGATCGACGCGCACCATGGTGATCGGTTTCGAAGGCCTGCCGCCACCGAATCCGACCGCTGCAGCAATCGCGGCAGCAACGGCAAGCGCGACCGCGGCTCCGGCCGCGACGAGCGGCTTTCGACTGCGCGACGAAGTCCGCGCAACGAGCGCGATGCGCTCGGCAGCCACCTCGACGGCGAGCGGCTGCGGCAACTCGACCTCCACCGCGCGCAGCCGGAAGATCGGCCACTCGCCCTCGACGCCTTTCAGGGAGCGCGGTCCGAGCGGTTCGAACGTCGCTGCTGATCCCGCGACGAGCTCGCGCACGGTGCCCGTCGTGAGCACCTCTGCGGGCCCGGCCAAGCTCATGACGCGTGCGCCGATGTGCACGGCGATTCCGCCGAGCTTGCCGTCGATCTCCTCGCACTCACCGGTATGAACGCCGGCGCGGACGTCGAGGCCGAGCCGCTGCACTGCGACGACGATCTCGACCGCGCAGCGAAGCGCCCGTGCAGGCTCGTCGAACGTCACAAAGAAGCCGTCGCCCGTCGTGTCCTGCTCCCGTCCGCCGAACCGGCGCAGCTCCGCGCGCACGGTGCGTCGAAACTCCGTGAGGACGTCCCGCCACCTCGCGTCGCCGAGCGACGTCGCAAGCGCGGTCGATCCAACGATGTCGAGGAACAGAACAGAGGCGAGACGGCGGCGCACGGTGGCTCGTGCCATGCCCCGAGTATCCGCTTCTGGCGTTCGCGTTTCTAGCTGCCGCCGGACATCTCGCGCACGTCGATCCAGTGCGTGCCCTTGAGCGCCTCGACGACGCGCGGGTCGGTGTGGTCGGGGTTGAAGACGTGCGCGTCGAGGTCGCAGCAGACCGCGATCTCGTCCGGCGGCATGCCTTCGAGCTGCACGAACGCGTCGACGGGCAGCTGCACCTCCCCCACCGTGTAGTGGCGGAACTGGAGGTCGGGCGCGATCTCCATCAACGCCGGCCAGTCCGGACATGCGCGAGCGCTCACGTGCTCCGAGTTGGCGCGGCCCCTCCGATCTCCTGCAACGACCAGCTGCCGTCGAGGAGCACCGCTCCCGTCTCCTCGCCTGCTGGGAAGACAAAGAAGCGAACCGCGTCGTCGAGGGTGTGCAGCAGCCTTCCGGAGTCTGCGTCCGCCAGCGCAAACCGAAGGTGAAACCGCCCGTCGGCGAGCGGCAGGCGCTCGATGCGGTAGCGCAGCTCGCGCTCGCCGTCGCCGTCGCCGTTCCAGCCGAGCCCGGAGGTGTCCTGTGCCGCGGCGCCGAGCACGAGCCCGCCGTCGTCGCGCAGCTCCAGCGAGACACGTGGCGGCGAGACGCCCGCATCGGCGGCAACGCGCAGGCGCACCGTCACCGCCTCGCCGGAGGCGAACTGCGCGCGCGCCTCGCCGTCTGCATCGAGGAGCTCGGCGGAGACGATGCGCGCCTCGCCGCTGCCCCATTCGCGCAGGCCGGCAACGAGCTCGTCCGGATTCGTGTCGGCGGCGAGCAGCCGGCGGTACTCGCCGATCGCCTCCGATGTCGGCCCGTCGAAGGCAACCTCGCCCTGGCGCAGCAACACCGCGCGGTCGCAGAGCCGCTCGACGGCCTGCGCGTCGTGCGAGACGAACACGATCGTGCCGCCACGCTGCTTGAACTCCGCGATCTTGCCGAAGCACTTGCGCTGGAACTGCTCGTCACCGACCGCGAACACCTCGTCGAGCAGCAGCACATCCGACTGGATGTGCGCGGCGACGGAGAAGCCGAGCCGCATGAACATCCCGGACGAATACGTGCGGACCGGCAGATCGATGAACTTCTCGAGCTCCGCAAACGCGACGATCTCGTCCATCAGCTCGCGCACGCGCGCCCGCGAGAGCCCGTGGATCGAAGCGTTGAGGTACACGTTCTCGCGCCCGGTGAAGTCCTGGTGGAAACCGGCGCCGAGCTCGAGCAGCGATGCAACGCGTCCACCTGCCTCGACGTGCCCGCTCGAAGGCTTGATGATCCCGGAGACGAGGCGCAGCAGCGTCGTCTTCCCCGAGCCGTTGCGACCGACGAGCCCCACCGCGCCGCCGGGCTCCACGGTGAGCGACACGTCGTGCAGCGCCTGCACCTCGCGCACGCCGAGCCGGCCGCGCGAGACGAACACGTCCTTGAGCGTGCGCTGCGACTTGGGGTACACGCGGAACGTCCGGGACGCACGGTCGACGACGATCCGGCCGGGGGTCACAGGTCCTTGCCCATGTAGACGGCGACCTCGGCGTACTCGAGCGAGCGGTAGAGCCCGCGCGCGACATCGTTCCCGCCGAAGACGTTCAACTCGATGCGGTCGAGGCCGCGCTCGCGGGCGACTCTCTCGGCGAGCTCCATTGCCTTCCGCCCCAGGCCGCGGCCGCGCGCGTCCTCGCAGACGCGCAACTCGTAGACGAAGCAGTGACGGCCGCCGCCCGCCCCGGGCCGCCCCGCGAGCCACAGGTAGCCGCGGTCGACGCCGTCCTCGTCGATCACGTAGATCCACTGGTCGGCGGTTGCGAGGCCGTCGGCGAGGATCCGGTCAAAGTCCTCGATGGCCTTCGCGTCGGCCTGCTCGCGCGGGATCCCGCCGTGCTCGTGGATGTTGTCGGCGTACGACTGCCGCGACGCCTCGCGCCAGTCGTCGAACTCGTCCTCGCGGAGCGGCCGCAGCTCGACGCTCACGCTGCTACCGCCGCGAGCGCGCTGCGCACGATCGACGCGAGCACCGCGACGAACTGCGGGTCGTCGTTCGGCATCTCGATCCGGTCGAGCCGAAGGCCGAGGTCGCGCGCACGGTCCTGCGCCTCGTTGTCGATGTCCCAGCGGATCTCCAGATGATCCGACACGAACCCGACGGGGCACACGAGCACCTCTTCGACGCCGCGCCCCGCGAGGTCTTCGAGGTGATCGAGGATGTCCGGCCCGAGCCACGGCTCGCCGGTCGGCGACTCGCTCTGGAACGAGAACGACCAGTCCTCGACGCCCGCCGTGTCGGCGACGAGCCGCGCCGTCTCGAGCAACTGGTCGCGATACGGATCACCTTCGTCGACGATGCGCGCCGGCAGAGAATGTGCCGTGAAGACGACATGTGCGTCGGTGTCGCGCACGCGGCCGGCGAGGAACGAGACGAAGCCGGGGTCGTCGTGCCAGCTCTCGACGAACGTCACCTCCGCGCGGTCGCCGACCGCGTCGTCGAGCAGGCGGCGATACCCGCCGATCGAGAGCCGGCTGTAGTGCGGTGCGAGCACGAGCCCGACGAGCCGCGTGGCGCCGCCTGCGAGCGCCGCGTCGACCGCAGCGGCGATGCGCGGGTCCCAGTGCTTCATGCCCGTGAAGACCGGCAGCCCGAGCTCGACCTCGAGCGCGGCGCGCGTCGCCTCGGTGATCGCGTTGAGCGGGTTCGCGTCCTCGATCCCGAGCGCGCGGTAGCGCGCGACAAGATCCTCGAGGTGCTCGGGAGCGATCGGGCGGCCGCCGCGGATGTCGGCGTAGTACGCGGGAACGTCCGCCACCCGCTCCGGCGAGCCGTACGCCATCAGGATCACCGCGTCAGACACGCGCCTCCACGGTAGCTTCCTGCACCAACTCGGTGAGCCGCGTCACGACCGACGCCTGCGTTCGCGGCAGGACGCCGTGGCCGAGGTTGAAGATGTGGCCGCGGCGCCCACCCGCGCGGGCGAGCACTTCGTGTGCCGCGCTCTCGATGCGCTCCCAGGGCCCGAGCAGGACGGCCGGATCGAGATTGCCCTGCACGCCGCGTTCGTCGCCGACGAGCGCCCAGCCGTCGTCGAGCGGGATGCGCCAGTCGAGGCCGATCACGTCGCCGCCCGCGCGCGCCATCGCGGGCAGCAGCGTGGACGTTCCCGTGCCGAAGTGGATCGTCGGCACATCGACCGCCGCGAGGATGCGCGCCGACCACGGCGCGACGAGCTCCTCGTAGTCGGCCGGCGAGAGCACGCCGACCCACGAGTCGAAGAGCTGCACGACGTCCGCGCCCGCGCGCACTTGCGCGGCGACGTACGCGGAAAAGCAGTCCGCGAGGCGGTCCAGCAGCGCGCGCCAGACGTCCGGCTCGCGGTACATCAGCTCCTTCACGACCGCGAACTCCCGCGAAGGCTTGCCCTCGACGAGGTAGCCCGCAACTGTGAACGGGCCGCCGCAGAACCCGACGACCGCGCGCTCCGGCGCGAGCTCGCCGCGGACGATGCGAATCGCCTCGAGCAGCGGCGCGAACGCCTCGTCCGGATCCGGGAGCACGAGCGCGTCGACATCCGCCTGCGTGCGCACCGGCGTCGCGACGACGGGGCCGACGCCTTCGACGAGCTCGACGTCGAGCCCGAGCGCGAGCACGGGCGTCATGATGTCCGCGAACATGACGGCGGCGTCGACGCCGTGACGACGCACGGGTTGCAGCGTCACCTCTGCGCAGAGCTCCGGCGTGTGCGCGACCTCCCAGAAGGTGTGCCGCTCGCGCACGGCGCGGTATTCCGGCAGCGAGCGTCCCGCCTGGCGCATGAACCAGACGGGTGTGCGCTCCACCGGCTCACGGCGGGCTGCTCTGACGAGGAGGGGGTCCATAGCGAGGGTTAGGCTAGCCGCGCCGTGTCGAAGGGACCTCTCGCAGTCCGTTGGGGCGCAGCACCCGACCTCGCTCCGCGCGCGGGCGCGATCGCGCACGCGCGGCTCGAGCTCGAGAACGCAGGCACAGTCGCGTGGCGGCCTGGGATCAACGTCGCCTACCACTGGCTCGACCTGCGCGGCAACCCGATCGTCTGGGACGGAAAGCGCTCGCCCGCGCCGCCGCTTCGGCCCGGCGAGCGGACGACGATCGAGCTGCCGGTCCGCGGCCTGATCCCGCCCGGCTCGTACCGGCTCGCGTTCGACATCGTCGCCGAGAACCGCGCGTGGTTCTCGTCGCTCGGCAGCGAGATGCTCGAGCTCGACGTCACCGTCGCCGCCCGTGTCGGCGAGCCGCACGCCGAGCTCCCGCCCGAGGTCGAGACGACGCCGGCCTGGCACGAGCACGTACAGGCCGCGCACGCCGAGGGCTACGCGGTCGTCGCCGGCTCGATCGACTGGCGCGGCGGGCTGATGCACCCGCGGCCGCGCTCGCTCGCGCCCTATGTCCCGGGGCCAGGGCGCGTCCCGGGCTTCAGCGCGCCCCTCGTCTGTCCGTCGGTCCTCGACGGGATCGAGCTGACACGCCTCGGCGACGTGGCCGGGCTGCCCGCGTACGCGCCGCCACGGGACGAGCCGTGGCTCTACGACGGCCGGGCGGTGCTCAGAGCTCGACCGCGATCCGGTCGTCGACCGTCCTGAACACGATGGCGCCGAGCGTGAGCGCGAGCGCGGCGGCCACGACCGCGTAGATCACGTCGCCTGCATGCGGGAGATGCCCCGACCAGATCGCGGCGCGAATCGCGTAGATCGGCGGCGCG
>DATAUN010000036.1:0-15978 GCA_036268235.1 Gaiellaceae bacterium | reverse complement strand
GGCCGTCCGTACGCCATCGCCTCGCGCGCCGTCATGCCGTATCCCTCGCGCCGCGACGGCACGCACACCACCGACGCCGCCTCGTAGTACGCGCCCATCTCCCCCGGCGGGACGAAGCCGATCGCCTCCGGAACGCGGTCGCGCAGCGGGCCGTCGCCGACGATCACGCGCGGCAAGCCCTCGGTCGCCTCGAGGAACTCGAGGATGCCTTTCTCCTCGCTCAGGCGACCGGCGAAGAGCACGTGCGGCGGGTCGGCGGGCTCGCCGACATGCTCGGGAATGAACACCGGTGTGGGAACGATCGCGACGTCGCGCGCGCCCAGCGCGCGCGCCTCGTCTGCGAGGTAGCTCGACGCCGCGATCACCGTGCGCGCGCCACGGAGCAGCGGCCGCGCGAGCGCGGGCGCGCGGCGCGCGAGCTCGACATCCGTCCCCCACACCTGGAGCACGTAGGGCTTGCCGGTCGCACGCGCGGCGATCGCCGACGGGATCCAGTGCGCGTGCACGAGATCCGCGTCGCGCGCGGCGCGGCGCGCGGCGAGCGAGAACGCCGTAAGAAAAGCAGGAACGAGCGCGAGCTTCCACGGCGCGGCGCGCAGGTTCTGCGCGATCCCGCCGCCGTAGGCAATGCCGAACTGCGGAAACGTGTCCGGCGAGACGACGTCGACGTCCACGCCCGCCGCGCGCGCGCTCTCCACCGCGGCGGCGACGAACGTTCCGGCGACCGGATGCGCGTCGCTCGGGTACGACGTCGTCAGAACGACGACCTTCATTCGCTACTCGCGAAGACAACCGGGATCGCGAGCGCAAGCGCGACGAACGCGTAGAAATAATAGAACTGCATCGTCAAGTAGAACGCGTTCGACGCGAGCGTCCCCGCGAGTGCAGCCGTGCAGCCCCACGCGAGCGGGCGCACGCGCGCAGCGAGCGGATCGCGTGCAGCGGCGAGCGCGCGTCCGAGCGCGCGCGCGACGTGCAGGCGGTAGAAGATCCAGCCGAGGAACACGGCAAAGAGCAGCGTGCCGACGAGCCCCGTCTCGACGATCAGCGCAACGTAGTAGCTGTGCGGTCCCCAGTTCGTCTTGCCGGTGACGAACTCGTAGTACACCGAGAACGTGTTCACCCCGAGCCCGAACAGCGGCTCCGTGTGCAGCACGTGCGGGATGAAGCTGTACACCTGGAAGTGCGCGCTCTCCGAGCTGCCGCTCGTCTCGACGCGCGACTTGAGAATCGTCTTGAAGTACGACCAGCGCGACGCGACGACGCCGAGCAGGATCAGCGCTGCAACACCGATCGGCACGAGCAGCGACGGCGCGCGCAGATAGCGCCGGTAGGGAACGGCGAGGACCAGTGCGCCGACACCGAGCCCTAGCAGGCCGCTGCGCGAGAGCGTCGTCGCCTCCACGATCAGCAGGAAGCCGATCGTGATCATGAGCCACTTGCGCATGTGGTGGCCGCGCTCCATTCGCAGGTAGAGGGGCGTCAGCACGAGCAGCGGGATGATCAGGAAGATCCCGAGGTGATTCGGATCGCCCGTCATCGCGTTCGGGCGGTAGACGCTTGCGCCGTTGATCGCGCCGTACACGTTGATCTGGCTCGCGCCGCCGGTGATCGGCGACAGCACCGACGCATCGAGGTTGCCGCCGCGACGAGCGTCGAGCAGCTGCAGCACGCCGTAGATCGCGTTGAAGACGATGCCGCCGCTGAAGAAGCCGAGCGTCTTCCAGAAGTAGGACTGACCCCGGCGGGAGAGCCAGACGACGGCGGCCGCGAGGAACGCGAAGTGGACGGCCCACAGCGTGATGCCCTTGACCCATTGCGTCAGCGCGTCGGAGTCCGTGAGGTCGAAATACCCGATCAGGTACACGAGCAGGAACACCGCAAAGAACCCGAGCAGCACGCCGGTCGTCCGCGGGACACGCCAGCGAACAGTGCCCGCGACGAAAAAGACGAGGAATAGGACCGCGAGCACGTCGGCGAGCGAGAGATTCGCGCCGACGTTCCAATAGATCTTCTCGAACGTCACGCAGAACACGCTCGCCAGGAAGAAGAAGCTCGTTGCGCGTCTCACGCGGTCACCTGCTCGAGCACGCGGACGAGATCCTCGGAACGCGTGCGGCGCGACACCTTCTGCCGCCATTCGTCCGTCAGGGGCGGCCCGTCGAGTGTGCCGGCACGCCAGCGGTCGTGCAGCTCGCGGAGCGCTGCGGCCATGCCGTCCACGTCGTCCGGGCCGACGACGATGCCCGCGCCGGTTTCGCGGATCAAGCCTGCCGCGGCGCCCTCCGGCGGCACGACTGCGAGGATCGGCCGCTCGGCCGCGAGATACTCGAACACCTTCCCGGAGAGCACGCCCTTGCCGCGGCCGCCGGCCTCCGGGATCAGGAGCAGCAGGGCCTCCGAGTCGCGCTGCAGCTCGAGCGAGGCGCGGCGCGGCGCGTAGTCGATCAGCTCCAGCCTGTCGCCGAGCCCGAGCGACTCCGCCCACTCGCGGTCGGCGGCGCGGAAGTCGCCGAGGAACCGCACGACGACGTCCTCGAGCCCCGACTGCGCGAGCGCGGTGAGGAACGGACGCGGATCGCGCTTGCCGAAGAACGAGCCCGTGTGCGTGAGCCGGAAGCGCTCCGACGGCCGACGCTCGAGCCCGGCGAAGTCGTCGAAGTCGGAGCCGTTCGCGATCGTCACGACGGGGCCGCGCGGCGAGCGTTCGCGCATCTCGTCCGCGATCGCCTCCGACACGCACGTGATCGCGTCGGCCTGGCTCGCGATCAGCTTCGCGACCGCGTGCTCGCCCTGCTCCTTCGCGCGGACGATGAGCCGCTCGGCGCTTCGGTGCGGATGCGCAACGACCGAGTCGCGCAGGTCGGCGACCCACTTCGCGCTCGTCGCGCGCCTGACCGCGGCGCCGACGAGGTGCACGGAGGACGGCGGCGAGGTCGTGACGACGACGTCGATGCCCTCGTTGCGCACGATCCGGATCGCGGCCGGAATCGCAGTGAGGTTCCAGCTGACGTTCTCGTCGGGCACGAGCAGGCGGCGGCCGAAGAGCTGTGCCTGCTTCGACAGCCGGACGAGTCCCTGCGTCCCGTGCAGCTCCTCCGCCGGCTTGCGTCCCTTCGGGCCGAGGTAGCGCGCGCGGTGCACCCAGGCGAGGAGCGGCGGCGGCAGGTCGTCGTCGCGGTGCACCCACTTCGGGTCGTCGGGTGCGAGCACGTGGGTCTCGACGCCGAGCTCGGGAAGGTGCGTCGCGAACTTGAGCGGGCGCTGCACTCCGCCGCCGCCTGCCGGCGGGAAGTACAGGCTGACGATCAGGACCTTCACGGCGTCCAGTGATCGCGATTGCGCTCGAAGAGCTCCGCGGCGATCGCGCGCACGTCGTAGGCCTGCTCCCACTCGGGGTAGTGCGAGGCGAAGCGGCCGTTGTCGCTGATCCACCAGATGTGATCGCCGGTGCGGGCCTCGTCGCGATACGTCCAGGTCATCTCCTCGCCGGTCACCTCCTGCACGAGGTCGATCGCCTCGAGCACGGAAACGTTGCTGTGGCGCCCGCCACCGATGTTGTAGACCTCCGCGACGCGCGGTGCTCGAAAGAACGCGTCGAACGCATTGATCAGATCGCTCGAATGGATCGCGTCGCGCACCTGCTTCCCCTGGTAGCCGAAGATCGTGTACGGCGTGTGCGTCATCGCACAGCGAACGACGTAGGCCAGAAAGCCGTGCAGCTCGGCGGCGGCGTGGTTCGGGCCGGTGAGCGTGCCGCCGCGGAAGCAGGCGGTGCGCACGCCGAAGTAGCGGCCGTACTCCTGCACGAGCACGTCGGCCGCGACCTTCGACGCACCGAACAGGCTGTGCAGCGACGTGTCGATCGACATCGTCTCGTCGATGCCGCCGTACCAGCGGTGCCCGTCCTCGAGCTCCCAGCGCTTCTCGAGCTCCACGTACGGCAGCGCGTTCGGCGTGTCGCCGTACACCTTGTTCGTCGACGTGAAGATGAACACCGCCTCCGGGGCGTGCTGGCGCGTCGCCTCGAGCACGTTCAGCGTGCCGACCGCGTTGATGTCGAAGTCGGTGAACGGCTCGCGCGCGGCCCAGTCGTGGGACGGCTGCGCTGCGGTGTGCACGACGAGCTCGATCTCGCTCCCGTAGCGCTCGAAGAGCTTCGCGATCCCGTCGCGGTCACGGATGTCCAGATCGTGATGCTCGTACCCGTCTCCGAGACGCTGCTCGAGGCGCTCGCGGCTCGCCCGCGTCGACGCCGACGGGCCGAAGAACGTCGCGCGCATGTCGTTGTCGACGCCCGCGATCGTGAGCCCGGCCTCGCCGAAATGCGCGGCGGACTCCGACCCGATCAGCCCGCCCGACCCCGTAATGAGAGCAACGCTCACCGGGCGGCCACTCTACTCAAGCGGCCCCTGCGGATCTGCCAGGTGGCGCCGTACTCCTTGGAGATGCGCGAGTCGTCGGTCAGCACCCAGTGCCGGACGGCGCGGAAGCGCTTGACCGGGTCGTTCGCCTTCGTATTTGCGACGTGCGTGATCGGCGCCGCGACGATGTACAGCGGCGCGTCCGCCTCGATCTCGTAGCTCGTCTGGATCGGCGCGATCACGATCGAGCCCTTTGGCACCTTCGTACGCAGGTTGTGGATCAACCGCGCGGACAGCGCGTTGGGATCGGTCGGCGTCGCGGGCGTCCAGTGGAGTGCGCCGTGCACGAACACCGGCAGCGTGAACGCCGCCGCCGCCAGCGCGCCGAGCCGGAAGCGCGGCTTCGGCAGCTTCGGCCGCCGGACGACGACGTACGCGAGCACCGCCGCGCCGCCGACGAGCGCGATCCACGTCGCGAGCGCCGGGCCGCCGTGATGGAGGCCGTAGTCGAAGTCGCCCGGCCACAGCACCTGCGTGACGATGCCCGCGACCAGCGCGACCGGCACGAGCCAGATGCGGCGCGTCGCGACCGCGAGCCCGCCCGCAAAGGCGAACGAGATCGGCGCGAAGCCCGCCGCGCGCCGCGACTGCGAAAGCGAGACGGCGTTCGAGAAGTGGACGAAGAGCCACGGCACCTCCATCAGGGCGAGCACGATCAGAAACCCGCCGACGACGAACGCGAGCGGGCGGCGCCGGCCCGCAAGGGCGCAGAGCGGCAGCAGGACGAGCGCCGCGACGGCGACGGCGCCGCTGCGCCCGAACACCTCGGGCGCCAGCCGGAAGTGGTGCGCGTTCGTGACGACGAGCTGCCCGTGGTACTGCACGAGGTCGTTCGCGCGGGTCGACGCGTTCGGGTCGTGCGTGTTCGTCTGATCGACGATCGGCCGGAGCCAGAGCAGCACCACGCCGACCGGGATCGCGGCGGCGAGATAGAGCCGCCACTCCCAGAAGGCGACGGCGAGCAGAGGGATCAAAAGGAAGATCGCGTAGGTCGGATGCACGAGTGCGAGCGCGCCGAAGACCGCGATCGTCGCAGGCACATTGCGCGAGAAAAAGAGCGCGATCGCCGCCGGAAGGAGCAGTTGCCGCGCGGCGCTGCCCGGCTGCGAGAGCGTCACGTACGAGCCGCCGTGTCCCGGCCCGAAGCAGAAGATCGCGAGCTGCGCGAGGAGCACCGCAACGCCCGCCGCGCGCGAGCGGAAGACCGCGGCGCCCGCCTCGTATGCAACGGCGAGCGCGAGCGGCGCGAGCAGCGACGACTCGTGCTGCATCACGCCGCCCGGGTCGACGCCGGAGACCCACGCCACGATCGCGTCGAAGGAATGCCACAGCGGAAACGCGTAGCCGGGATGCAGCCCGCCGTCCTTGAACTCGTCGACCGTGCGCAGGTGCAGGTTGCCGAAGTCGAGGAGCTTGCGTACGCGGCCTTCGTGGAAGAGGCCGTCGCCGACGACCGCGCCCGCGACATGCCAGAGGAACCACCCGAGCACGACGCCGGCGCCCAGCACCTTCCCGGTGCCGCGTACCTTGAAGGTGCCCGGCACCTGCCGTGCGCGGACGAGCGCGGTGCCGAAGATCACCGCGAGGATCAGCACCGCGAGCCGGATGTTCGAGTGCACGGTGAACACGACCGCCCACGCCACGAAGAGCGACGCCAGCGTCCATGCGAGCACCGCCGAGACGGTGCGCTGGCCGAGCGCCCGCGCAACCGCCGCGCCGGGAAGCAGCACGACAATCGTGCCGAACGCGAGGCGGATGTACTCGATCACGAGAGCAGCGTGTCGGCGTCGCCGGACGAGAGGAAGCGGATCCCCTCGCGATAGGCCTCGCGCCGCAGCACGAGCGCGCGCAGCCGCAGCGAGAAGAGCAGCAGCCTGCGCGTCCGCTCGGCCGCGCGCGGGCCGTGATGCTTGGCCGCGTAGCGCAGGTGGCCGCGCAGGTTCTCGACGTACAGCCGGCCGCCGTGCGTGGCGCCGCCGACGTGCACGACCTCCGCGCCGGGATAGAACAGCACCTTCCAGCCGGCGCGCCGGAAGCGCGTCATCCAGTCGACCTCCTCGCTGAACATGAAGAAGTCCTCGTCGAAGACTCCGACCTGGTCGACGGCCGCGCGCCGCACGAGCAGCGCCGGGCCGAAGAGCCAGTCTGCCTCGCGCTCGCTCTCGTGATCGAAGCCGCCGACGTAGAGCGGGTTCAGCCGCGAGGAGCGCGGCGCGAGCTTGCGGATGAAGAGGTACTCGGTCGCGAGCCGCCACAGCGTCGGCTCCCCGCGCACGGAGCGCTGCAGCGAGCCGTCGGTGTTGCGCAGCCGCGGCCCGACGACGGCCGCCTCGGGATGCGCGTCGGCGTAGGCGATCAACGCGTCGAGGCCGTCGCCGACGACCCACGCATCCGAGTTGAGCAGGAAGAAGTAGCGGCCCTCCGCGACGCGCATGCCGGCGTTGTTGCCGCCGCCCATGCCCTTGTTCTCCTGCTCGACGATGCGCACCTCGGGATAGCGCGTGCGCACGAGCTCGAGCGTCCCGTCGGTCGAGCCGTGGTCAACGACGACGACGTCGCGCCCGCGCACGGACTCGAGCGCCTGCTCGAGCCACGGCAGCGCGTTCCACGTGACGACGACGACGGTGACGTCAGACGGTTCCATCGCGCACCGGCATCCGCGTCCGGCTGAACACGTTCTCCCACAGCAGTACGGCGACGCCGGGCAGCGCGAGCAGGATCGTCGAGACGAAGAACAGCAGGCCGCACGCGAACGCCGCGTCGTGCGTCACGCCCAGCTTGCCGAGGAAGCTGACGAAGAACGCCTCGCGCACGCCGAGGCCGTTCACCGTGAACGGCACGAGCATGACGAGGAAGAGCAGCGGCCCGAGCACGACGTACGGCAGCAGCGCGAGGTGGATGCCGACCGCACGGCCCGACGCGTAGATCGCGAGCACGCGGACGAACTGCGCGCCGGCGGTGATCAGCGCCACGTTCAAGAGCGTTCCGGGATGGTCGCGGTAGCCGTGCAGCCCGTCGTAGACCGCGCGCGCCGCGGGCTCGAGGCGCCAGCGGCGCGCGTACGGGAGCGCGAAACGGAGCTTCGAGCGCACGCGCCGCGAGAAGAAGACGAAGGCGACGACGATCGTCCCCGCAACGAAGACCGCTTCGAGCCAGAGGTACGCGCCGATCGGGTAGCGGCCGATCGCAAGCAGGAGCCCGATGCCCGCGAGCAGGAGCGTGACCGCACCCCCGAGCGCACGCTCGAGCAGCACGGAGCCGGTGATCGGCGTGATCCGGCCGGGATGCCGGCGCGACGTCTCGAAGATGCGCGACGCATCGCCGCCCACCGAGGTCGGGAGCACCTGCCCGACCGCGTACGAGACGAAGTACGCGCGCGTGAGCCACGGCACGTCCTCCTCGACGCCGCGGACGCGCAGCAGCATCTTCCAGCGCCACGCGGTCGGCGGCACGGTGATCAGCGTCAGCAGCCCGGAGACCGCGAGCCACGGCACGCTCGCGTCGCCGATGATGCGACCGGTCTTGCCGAGGTCGACCTTCGAGACGATGTAGGCGACCGCGGCCGCGGTGACGATCAGCGTCGCGGCGACGCGGAGCCACCGCTTCATGCGAGCCGCGCGTGCACGCGCCGGAGCGCCGCGACCGCATCCCGTACGTCGTCGTCGGAGTGCGCGGGCGAGAACGGCAGCGACAGCACCTCTGCGCCCGCGCGCTCGGCGACCGGCAGCGGCGGCTGATGCGGCGCGAGCCGGTCGCGGTACGCGCTCAGCAGGTGCACCGGCAGGAAGTGGATCGAGGTGCCGATGTTCTCGTCGGTGAGCGCACGCTGCACCTCGTCGCGAGCGGCGAACGTGATGCGCATGACGAAGAGGTGGTTCGCGTGCGTGTCGCGCTCGTCGCGCGCGACGGGCTCGACGCCCTCGAGATCGGCAACTCCCTCCTCGTAGATCGCGGCGTGGCGGCGGCGGATCTCGGCGTGCTCCTCGACCTTGTCGAGCTGCACGAGCGCAATCGACGAGAGCACGTCGCTGAGGTTCGCCTTGTAGCCCGGCACGGCGATGTCGTAGAGCGAGCCGTGTCCGCGGCGCATCACGCGCAGGTCATCGAGGGCCTCCGCCAGGTCGTCGCGATTCGTCGCGATCAGACCGCCCTCGCCGGCGGTGATGTTCTTCGTTGCGTACAGCGAGAAGCACGTGAGGTCCGCGATCGAGCCGACCTTGCGGCCGCGGTAGCGCGACTCGGCCGCGTGCGCGGCGTCCTCCACGATCGGGATGCCGAGCGCGGCGAGCTCGTCGAGGTCGGCGGGCTGGCCGTAGAGGTCGACGGGAACGATCGCCTTCGTCTTCTCCGTCACGAGCTCGCGGACGCGTTCGGGGTCGATGTTGAGCGTGTCGTCGCGGATGTCGGCGAAGACGACAGTCGCACCGGTGTGCACGATCACGTTCGCCGTCGCCGGCCACGTGATGGGCGTCGTGATCACCTCGTCGCCGGGCCCGACGCCGAGCGCGACGAGCGACAGGTGCAACGCTGCGGTGCAGGACGAGACGGCGAGCACGTGCTTCGCATCGAGGTACTCGCGCATGCGCGCCTCGAGCTCGGCCGTGCGCGGGCCGGTCGTCAGCCAGCCGGAGCGGAGGGTCTCCGCGACAGCGGCGATCTCGGCTTCCGAGATCGCCGGGGGCTGGAACGAGAGGAACTCAGCTCGCTTGCTCGAGACGTCCGCCATCGGCGAGGACGAAGCGTATGCGGTCCGCGGCGGCGTCCGCCCGCGCGACGGCCTGCTCGCGCGACTCGCCGACGGCGAGCAGAGCGCCCGCACGGTCGCTCCCGCGCCGAAGCGGCGTGAACACGTAGCCCGGCTCGCGGTAGATGCGAACGCGCTCGATCCCCTCGAGGTCGTCGGGAACCTCGACGCGCTCGAGCACCCCCGGCGGGGCGACGAGGAAGCGGGTGACGGCGCCGCCCACCCCGACTTTGTGTTGAGTCAACACAAGCTCGGCACCGAGCGCGGCGTCGATCGCCAGGCCGTTGAGGTCGACGCCGGTCACCGCCTCGACGAGCTCGGCGTCGTGGCCCCCGCCGAGCCGGGCGGCGACCTCGATCACCTGCGGACCGTCCACGCCGATGCGGAGCTGCGTGTACGAGGGGCCGTTCTCGATCCCGAGGGCCGCAACGGCCGCGGCCGCAACAGACGGCGTCTGACCCCGGTCTTGGCTCGGCCAGACATGGGCGAGCGCGACACCGAACGCCGGCGGATCGGCGACGAGGCGGTCCGTCACGAGGAGGGGCGTGAACTCGCCGCGCACCGAGAAGCCGACGACCGTCACCTCGGGTCCGTCGACGAGCTCCTCGACCAGCGCAAGGCCGTTGCGCGCCGCGCTGCGCGCGGTCTCGATCGCATCCGGCAGCTCGGCGAGATCCGTGACGAGCGTCAGTCCTTTCTGTCCCTGCCGGTCTGGCGCCTTGACGACGACCGGTCCGCTGACGTCCGGCGGTGCGTCCTCACCGCCGATCACCCACGAGCGCGGCTGCGGCACGCCCGCCTCGGCGAGGCGCTCGCGCTGCCTGAGCTTGTTCGTCGCGAGCACTGCCGTCGCCGGCGAGATCGGATGCGGGAGCCCGGTCCGCTCCGCGATGCGCGCCGCGACACCGACCGGCCAGTCCGTGCCCGGCGCGATGATCCCGTCGGCGCGCAGCGCTCCGACGAGCCGCTCGATCGCGGGCTCGTCCTCGGTCGAGAGGATGCAGCGCCGGTCGGCGAGCCGGAATCCCGGCGCCCCGGGATCGCGATCGACCACGGCCACCCAGACGCCGCGCCGCTGCGCCGCCTCCAGCAGCCCGAGTTGTGCGGGACCTGCCCCTAGGACGAGTAGGCGCGGGCTTCCCGAGCGAGGATCGCTCTCCACCACGCCTCATTGTCGCGATACCACGCGACGGTGCGTTCGAGGCCCTGCTCGAAGCTCGTGCGTGCGGTCCAGCCGACGAGCCGCTCGGCTTTCTCGGTCGAGCCGATGTGCCGGTCGACCTGGCCGAGGCGCTCGGCGACGTTCAGCGTCAGCGCGGCCGGCTTGCCGAGTGCCTCGAGCACCATCGCCGCGATGTCGGCGACGGAGATGTCGATGCCCGTCGCGACGTTGATCACCTCGCCGGCGATGCGGTCGATGGGCGCGGCGATGATCGCCTCGATCGCCTCTGCGTCGTCCTCGACGTAGAGCCAGTCGCGCGAGGCGTGGCCGTCGCCGTGGATCGTCAACGGCTCGTCGGCGAGCGCCTGCGTGATGAAGCGCGGCACGACCTTCTCCGGATGCTGGCGCGGGCCGTAGTTGTTGAACGGCCGCACGATGACGATCGGCAGCTCATACGTCGTCCAGTACGAATACGCGAGCCGATCGGCGCCTGCCTTCGTGGCCGCATACGGCGAGCGCGGGTTGAGGGGATGCTCCTCGTCCATCGGCGCGCCCTCCGCCGTCCCGTACACCTCGGAAGACGAGATGAGGATGAAGCGCTCGACGGGCGTCTCGCGAATCGCGTCGAGCAGGATCTGCGTGCCCTCGACGTTCGTCGTCACGAACTCGGACGCGCCGTGCTCGATCGACTTCTCGACGTGCGACTCGGCGGCCGCGTTCACGATCACGTCGACGCCCCCGACGAGCTCGCGGACGAGCCCCGCGTCGCGAATGTCGCCGTGCACGAACGACAGGCGCTCGTGGCTCATCACGTCGGCGAGGTTCTCGAGGTTGCCCGCGTACGTGAGCGCATCGAGCGTGACCACCTCGTGGTCGGTCTGCTCGAGCAGGTGGCGGATGAAGTTCGACGAGATGAACCCCGCTCCACCTGTGACCAGAACGCGCGTCATAGCTCCTCTTCGATCGTGTACAGCGGCCGGCGCTCGACGTCCCGCTGGATGCGTCCCAGGGACTCCCCGATCAACGCGAGGACGAACCCCTGCACGCCGAGCACGAGGACTATGCCTGCTCCGGCGAAGAGCGGCCCGGGGAAGTTGGCGTTCACAACCCAGTACACCACTCCGTAGACGCCGAGCGCCGCGGCGGCAAGCGAGCAGAGGAGACCGAGCGTGACGCCGATCCACTGCACCGGCTGCGGCCAGAAGCCGGCGACGACGTGGAGCGCGAGGCGCACGAGCCGGATCGGCGAGTAGCGCGAGCCGGAGGCGGATGCGGCGTGCGAGACGTCGACCTCCTCGACCGACACGCCGCTCGAGAGCACGAGCGCCTTCGTGAACTTCTGCCGGCCGATCGCGCCGAGCATCGGCTCGATCGCGTCGCGGCGGTAGGCGTTGAACGCGCAGCCGAAGTCGGAGATCGTGACGCCGGTGAAACGCCGGAGCAGGCTGTTGATCACGCGGCTCGGGAGCGTGCGGCCAGGCGAGTCGCGGCGTGCGATGCGGCGGCCGGACGCGACGTCCGCGCGGTCGAGTGCGGCGAGCAGCTTCGGGATGTCCTCCGGCTCGTTCTGAAGATCGCCGTCCATCGTCACGATCCGCGCGCCCTGCGCGCGCACGAGGCCGGCGTGCATCGCCGGGTGCTGGCCGAAGTTGCGCTTGAAGCGCACCACTCGCACGTGCGGGTCCTGCTCGTGCAGCGCGGCGAGGCGCGCGAACGTCCCGTCCGTCGAGCCGTCGTCGACGAAGATCGCTTCCCATTCAAGTGCTGCGAGCGACGCGGCGATCCGCCGGTGGAGCTCGTCGACCGAGCCCTCCTCGTTCAGCACCGTGACAACAACCGATACGTCCATTTCACAAGACCCTAACCCGCGCTTCGTAAGGTCGGGCGCGTGCGGGTGGGCGACATCGTGCTGAAGCGAAGCATCTACCGCGGCCGCGTGCGTTGGACATTCCCGCATCGGTACGTCGGCACCTGGGACGGCCGCATCGGGCTCTACTGCGGCCCCGGGAACCAGGGGAAGGCGATGCGCCGCGGACCGGACGGCTATCTGCGGCGCTGGATCACGGACGCCCCGCCGTTCGACACCGAGTGGGAACAGACACACGTGTTGCGCTTCGAGCGGGAAGGCGCGCGACACAGCATCGAGATCTACTGGACGACCGAGTGGCGGCAGATGAGCTGGTACGTGAACCTCCAGACCCCAGTCCAAGTGCGCGACCGCTTCGTCGACACGACCGACCAGGCGCTCGACGTGCTCGCGTTCCCGGACGGCACGTGGCGGTGGAAGGACGAGGACGAGCTCGAGGAGGCCGTGCAGCTGGGCATCTGGACGGACACTGAGGCGGTCGAGATCCGCGCCGAGGGTGAGCGCGTGATCGCCGAGCATCCGTGGCCGACGGGCTGGGAGGACTGGCGGCCGCCGGCCGCTTGGGTGCCGCTCACGTTGCCGGAGGACTGGCATGTGGTCTGAGGGTCAAACGATCACGCGGCGCGAGGTGCTGAACGACGGCCGTTCGTGGGTCGAGGCACCCGTGATCGTCGTCCGCGACGAACCGGAGCTGCTCGCGACCTACCTCGCTCCCGGCGCGCCGTTTCGCTTCCCCGAGGGCGACTGGCCGACGCCGACCGGCCACCACCCCTGGCACGGGCGAACCGGCTGGCAGGGGCACGGCACGCTGATGCTGCAGCGGCCGGACGAGGCGCACGCGATCTGGATCTTCTGGGAAGGCACGGAGCGCGAGTTCGCGGGCTGGTACGTCAACTTCCAGGAGCCGTTCCGGCGCACGGCGGACGGCTACGACACGCAGGACCTCGAGCTCGACATCTGGATCCCCCGCGACGGCGACTGGGAATGGAAGGATGCGGATGTGCTCGAGGAGCGGATCTACGAGGGGCGGTACACGGCCGAGCAGGTCGAGGCGACCTGGGTCGAGGGGCGCCGCGTCGCGGCGGACCTCGACGCGGGACTGCGCTGGTGGGACCCGTGGTGGGCGCTCTGGGAGCCCGAGCCCGAGTGGGAGACCCGCTTCGCGACGGCGAGTGTCTGACGCGCTCCAGACGGAGCGGTTGCGGCTCGTGCGGTTGGACGAAAGCTTCGCGGAGGTGCACGACGAGGCGGAGTGCCGCGCGTCGACCCGCCACTGGGGAGAGCACGGCTTCGGCCCGTGGGCGATCCTCGACGACGCCGGCCCGTTTGTCGGCGCAGCCGAGGTGCACTTCGCCCATCCGGGCGTGACCGGGATCGCGACCGACGAGGTCGAGGTCGGCTGGACCATCTCACCGGCGCTCCAGAACCGCGGCTATGCGACGGAGGCGATGCGGGCCGCGATCGACGACACCTGGACGCGTGCGCACACCGACCATCTCGTCGCCTACATCCGTCCCGAGAACGCGCCGTCCCTTCGCGTCGCGCACAAGCTCGGCTTCACCGCGCGCAGCCAGGGGCTGACGCGCTCCGGCGATCCGATGACCGTGTACGAGCTGCGTGCCCCGTAAAGGACCGACGCTCGCCGCGTTCCTCGCGCTCGGCACCTTCTGGGGCGCGTGGGCGGCCGTGTTGCCGAGTGTGCAGCGCGCGACGCACGTGTCGAAGGGAACGCTCGGCCTCGCGCTGCTCTTCGTCACGCTGACTGCGATCCCGGTGATGCTGTTCGCCGCCGGCCCGCTGGTCGATCGCTTCGGCGTGCGCGCAATGACGGTCGGCTGCGCCGCGTTCGCCGCGGCGGCGACGCTGCCGGGGCTCGCGACCTCGCTCCCAATGCTCATTCTGGCGCTCGCGGCCGCGGGCGCGGCGACCGGCGCGCTCGACGTCGCGATGAATGCGAGCGCAGGCCGCATCGAGTCCGTGAGCGGGAAGCGGTTGATGCCGCTCGCACACGGGCTCTACTCGGTCGGGGTGCTGATCGGCGCGGTCGGCGCGGGCCTCGCGCGGAGCGCCGGCTCGGGTCGCGAGCCGGTCCTGCTCGGTGTGTCGATCCTGATCGCACTCGTCGGCCTGTGGACTGCAACCGACTCGAGCCCGGTGTCGGTGACCGAGGGTCGCCGGCTCAACTTTGTCCGCGCGCTCGTCCTGATCGGACTCGTCGGCGCCGCCGCGTTCGTCGTCGAGGGCGGGATCGAGAGCTGGAGCGCGCTCTTCCTCGAGCGGCAACTGCACGCGCATCCCGCCGTGAGCGGGCTCGGCCCGGGCTTCTTCGGCGGCTCGATGGCGGCGGGGCGCTTCTTCGCCCAGGGGACGCGCCTCTCCGACCGCGTGCTGCTCGTCGCCGGCGGCGCCGTGGCCGCGGCAGGCTGCCTGCTCGCGGCCGCTGCGCCGAACTCGGGCGTCGCGCTCGCGGGCTTCGTGCTCGGCGGGCTCGGCGTCTCGCTGAACGCGCCGATCGTCTTCGGCGCGGGCGGCCGCCGCTCGGCGGCGGGCGTCGCGACGGTGACGACGCTCGGCTACGCGGGGCTGCTCGTCGGGCCGCCGCTCGTCGGCGAGGTAGCGCAGGCGTCGTCGCTTCGCATCTCATTCGTCGTGCTCGCCGTCGTCGCGGCGCTCACCGCCGTCGTCGCAACCAGGCTGCGCCTGGACTCCGCCCCGGCGCGGTCGTAGGCTCGCGCGCGAACCGCAAGGTTCGTCGGTGGGGCGGTCGCCGATCACATCGGATCGGGGTCGAGAAGGGGGAACCACAGATGAAGAAGAAGCTCCTGCTGGGCGTGGCGCTCGCCACGCTCGTGCTGGCAGCCGTCGCGACGTACTCGCTGGCCGCCAGCTCGTCCGACTCACAGACGCTGAATGCCTGCGTCTCGAACGACGGCTCGCTACGGCTCGTCGCGAGCCCGACAGCGTGCCGCAAGAACGAGCACGCGGTCAGCTGGAACACGACCGGACCGGCAGGGCCGGCGGGGCCGGCGGGGCCGCAAGGCGTGACCGGTCCCGCGGGACCGGCGGGGCCGCAAGGGTCGGCGACGTCGGATCCCGACGCGTTGAACGGAACGTTGCAGATCACCGGGCAGGTCCAGGGATCGATCGGGCCGATCGCGGTGACCGGCTTCTCGCACGAGATCGTCGCGCCGCACGACCAGTC
Source organism: Gaiellaceae bacterium (assembly GCA_036268235.1). GTDB lineage: Bacteria > Actinomycetota > Thermoleophilia > Gaiellales > Gaiellaceae > PALSA-600. The sequence goes on along the minus strand of DATAUN010000036.1, from coordinate 579 downwards.
GACCGGCGCAGGCGCCGGCAAGGTCGAGAACATGCCGATCGTGATCACGAAGGTGCTCGACAAGACGACGCCGGCGCTGCTGCAGGCCGAGGTCTCGGGCGAGAACCTCAAGACCGTCGAGCTCGACATCAGCCAGAACGGGTCGACGGTCGAGACGATCACCCTGACGAACGCCTCGATCTCGGACTACCAGGCGCACGGCATGACCGAGTCCTGGTCGTTCGACTACGAGAAGATCGCGTGGCAGTTCGGCACGAGCTCCACGAGCTCCGACTGGAGCGGGACCACGGACTAAGGCGAAGGGGGTGCCGGACGCATGTCCGGCACCCCCTTCGCGCTTCACGCGGCCTGTTCGAGCGACGGCTCGAGCGCGACCACGTGGCCGTTCGGCCGGTGGCGGATCGCGAAGGCCGCGATCGAACCGACCGCGACGACTGCGGCGCCGATCCAGACGGCGGCGTTCATGCCGTTCACGTAGGTCGTCGGCGTGCGGTAGCCGCCGTAGTGCGCGAACACCGACGCGAGCACTGCCACACCGAGGACGCCGCCGAGCTCGCGGATCGCGTTGTTCGCGCCCGA
>DATAUN010000035.1:0-9839 GCA_036268235.1 Gaiellaceae bacterium | reverse complement strand
GCGGAGCTCGCGCCGTTCATCGGGCCGCAGCTCGACATCCCCGCGCCCGACATGGCGACGAACGAGCAGACGATGGCGTGGATGATGGACACGTACTCCATGCAGAAGGGCTACGCGGTGCCGGAGATCGTCACCGGCAAGCCGATCTCGATCGGCGGCTCGGTGTTCCGCCACGACGCGACCGGTGCGGGTGTGGTGATGGTCGTCGAGCGCGCGTGCCAGCGGCTCGATTGGGATCTCGCCGCGCAGCGGTGCGCCGTGCAGGGCTTCGGTAACGTCGGCGGCATCGCGGCGACCGAGCTGCACGAGAAGGGAGCGACGGTGATCGCGGTGTCCGACATCTCCGGCGGCGTCCACGCCTCGGCGGGTCTCGACATCCCGACGCTGCACGCGTACGTCGCCGAGCACGGTTCCCTCGAAGGCTACGAGACGGGCGTCGAGCGGATCACGAACGAGGAGCTGCTCGAGCTCGAGTGCGACATCCTCGTGCTCGCGGCGCGCGAGGACCAGGTGACGGGCGCGAATGCGGGCAGCCTTCGCTGCAAGCTCGTCGCCGAGGGCGCGAACGGACCGACGTCGGTCGAGGGCGACCGCATCCTCGGCGAGCGCGGCATCCCCGTCCTGCCCGACATCCTCACGAACGCCGGCGGCGTGACGGTCTCCTACTTCGAGTGGGTGCAGGATCTCGGCCGGCTCTTCTGGGACCGCGACGAGATTCGCCGCCGCCTCGCCGACAAGATGTCGGACGCGTTCGACCGTGTGTGGAACGTCTCGCAGGAGCAAGGCATCTCACTGCGCGACGCGGCGCTCGTCGCAGCGATCCACGAGGTCGCGGGCGCACTCGACGCGCGTGGGATCTATCCATGAGCGAACAGTTGGTTCGCGACGCGATGGTGCCCGAGCCGCTCGCGCTCGACGCGAAGGCAAGCGCGCAAGAAGCGGGCGAGGCGCTCTCGCGCCCCGACGTGCGCGCGGTGTTCGTCTGCGACGACGGGAGGCTCGCCGGCGTCGTCACGCGCAAGACCCTCGTGCGCGAAGTCGTCGCGCGCGGGCTCGATCCGACGGCGACGGAGCTCGGCTCGATCGCCGAGCCGCCGAATGCAACGATCGACTCGTCGACGCTGCTCGCCGACGCGTTCGCGTTCCTCGAGGAGCGCGACTACGAGCGCGTGCCCGTCGTCGAGGACGGGCGGCTTGTCGGCGTGCTCTCCCGCTCGGCAGTGCAACGGCGGCTTGCCGAAGACGAGCCGCCCGAACCGCTCGAGAGCTAGACGACCGCGAGCGTGGGGGAGGCTTCCGCGATCAGCGTCTCGAGCGCGTCGCGTAGACCCTGGCGCACCTCGTCGTCGACGAGGCTGCCGTCGTCGCCGAGCTTCTCGTGCGCGTGGCCGACGGCGAGCTCAGCCTCGGTGACGCGCGCGCCCGTTGCCGCGAGCACCTTGCGGAGCTCCGCGGCCGCCCACACCGCGCCGAACGCACCGGCGCTGGCGCCGATCACTGCGACCGGCTTGTTGCGGAACGCGTTCGTCGCGATCGGGCGCGACGCCCAGTCGAGCGCGTTCTTCAGCGCGCCCGGGACGGACGAGTTGTACTCGGGCGTCGCGAAGAAGACGGCGTCCGACGAGCGAACGAGCTCGCGCAGCGCCTCCACCTCGGCCGGCCCGGGGACGACGTCGTCGTCGGCGTCGTACGGCGGGATCTGCTTCAACCCCTGCCACAGCTCGATCTCCACGCCCTCCGGCGCCTCCTCGCGCAGAGCGCGGAGGAGGGCCGTGTTGTAGGACGCGTCGCGGAGCGAGCCGCTGATCGCGAGGACGCGCATTACGCCTCCTGCGCGACCAGTGTCAGGTCGGCCTTGAGGGTGACCTGGTTCGAGAGGGCCGGCTCGCCGTTCGGGAGCGGCATGTTCCACTTGATGTCGAACTCGGTGCGGTCGATCGTCGTCGCGAGCTTGAGCCCGACGCGCGTGGCGCCGAAGTGGTCGACGGCGGGGCCGACGATCGTGCCTGCGAGGACGGCCGGGCGCGTGATCCCCTTGAGGGTGATCTCACCGTCGACCGTGACGTTGTCGCCGTCGCGCGAGAGGTCGCCCGAGAAGGTCAGGACCGGGTTGCGCTCCGCGTCGAAGAACTCCGGCGAGAGCAGGTGGGCCTGGAGGTTCTCCTCCTTGGTCTGGATGCTCTCGATCTTGGCCGAGCCGGAGAGCTTCCCGTCGACGAGGCTCGCCTCGAAGTCGTTGACCGTGCCGCTGAACGTGGCGACGGCGTAGGGAACCTCGAAGCCGACGCTCGAATGGACGGTGTCCGCCGCGAACGTGCCGGTCGGGATCCCCGTCTCCTGCTGAATGGTGCTCATGTGATGTGCTCCTCCTGGAAAACTTGACTGGTCAATACTTGACAACGCAAGCACGGTAGCACCCATTCCTTGCGCGCGCAAGTATCGGCAAATCAGGCTCAGCAGCAGGTGTAGGCGCCCGGCGGGGCGGCTCCTTCGTCGGGCGCCGGAAGCTCGGCCGCCGCGAGGGCCGCGCCGTTCAGGAGGTCGCGGTCGGAAGCCTCTGTGCGGTCGGCGCCGAGCCGGTCGAGCACCTCGCGGAGGATGACGACGCCGGCCGCGAGCACCTCGCTGCGGTCGGCTTGCAGCAGCGCGGCGCGGATCTCGCTCTCGGGCGCGGTCGTCAGCCAGGTGAGCGTCTCGTCGACCGCCGCCCGCGTGACCGCGCCTGCGTGGTGGGCGATCTCGGCGGTCGTCCCGTCGACGTTCAGCACGCGGTCGGCGTGCAGCTCGGGCAGCGCCTCGCGCACTTCGCGCGCCATTGCCTCGAAGTCGGAGCCGTGGCGCTCGGTGAGGCGGACGCAGCCGATGTCGAGACTCGTGCGGAACTCATCGGTGATCAGCTCGGTCGAGCCGCCGCCGATGTCGACGACGACGGTGCCCGGCTCGAGCGGCCCGACGCCGCGCAGCGTCATCGCTGCTTCCTCATCGCCGGAGAGCAGCTGCGTCGCGAACCCGTACGACCACTCGACCTCGCCGAGGAACGCCTCGCCGTTCTCCGCGTCGCGGACGGCGCTCGTCGCCACCGCAAGCGTGCGTTCCGCGCCGAGCTCGTCCGCTTCGCGGCGGTAGTCGGCGAGCACATTGCGCACGCGTGCGATCGGCACGGGCAGGAGCCGGCGGCGGACGTCGACGCCTTCGCCGAGCCGGGTGATGCGCGTGCGCCGGAGCACCTCCTCGACGGTGCCGTCGTCGACGTCGGCGACGAGCAGGCGCGTCGCGTTCGTGCCGAGGTCGATCGCGGCGACGCGCGTCACTTCGTCGGCACGATGCCGCGCACCGCGTCGATCGGCGCGCGCGCCTCGGCCGCCGCGGCGCGGATGACCGCGAGCTCGGCGAGCGACTCCTGCAGATGGTCGGCCGCGCGTGTCAGCCGTTCGACGTTCCCGGTCAGCGAGAGCGCGTGCTCTTCGGCTTTCGCTGCGGTCGTCGTTACGCGTTCGATCGCGTCGCCTGCGCGGCGGGCGGTCGCGCGAAACGTGCGCCAGAGCCGCCACCCGCGCACGGCCGCATAGGCCGCGGAACCGAGGACGGCGATGACGAGAAACGCCGCGGGAAGCCAGATTTCCATGGGATGGATGGTAGATGCAGTGCTACAATCGACGCCGCGACGCGGGGTGGAGCAGTCAGGTAGCTCGCCGGGCTCATAACCCGGAGGTCGCAGGTTCAAATCCTGCCCCCGCTATGAACGATGTGCTGCGACCGGTTCGAGCCGGTCGCATTCTTTATGGGACGCGATCGCGACGACTTCCAGGCTCCGCCGCCCTCGACTCAGACGTCGCGGATGCTGCCGACCCATACCGTGCGGGCGGGCTCGAAAACGGGGGCCCAGGCATCGAAGGTGGCCAACGTCGAAGGGCCGATTACTCCCGGCACGCTCGTCACACAGCGGTTTCAGCGCAACGGCGACGGCGAGCTCTTCGAGCGCAAGGTCGAGGCCGATCTCATCGTGATGCTCGACGCGATCGTCGAGAGCAAGGGCTATACCGCCAAGATCAGGGTCGACGTCTTCGACGCGATCTGGGCGCGCTACGACGCCGGCGACTACGGATCGGGCAAGGCCGGACTCGCGATCTACGACGACGTGGAATCGGTTCCGCAGGTCTGGGTCGTCGACGCCGACGTCATTGCGCATCCCGAGAGGCCCGTCGCCTCGACCCGCGGTCCGCAGCAGATCCAGCGCGCTCTCGAACGTTAGGGCGAGTCGGGGCGTTGCCGCGCGCTCTGGTCGGTATAGCCGTGTTGGCGGGAGCGCTCGCCATCGGACTCGGCGCGGTGTCGGCAACAGCGGCGCGCGCGCCGGGCGCGGTGCCGGACTACGGCAACCCGAACGGGCACTTCGCTGTGCCGCCGGCGGGTCGCGCGGTCGACACACGGCACCCCGACCACGTGATCGGCGACGGCCGGCCGACGAGCTGCACGTCGGCTGCCGTCGTACGCGCCGTTGCCGCGGGCGGCGTCATCACCTTCGACTGCGGGTCGCAACCGGTCACGATCGTGATGACCTCGACCGCCGCTGTGCTCAAGACGCGACATCTGGTCGTGCTCGACGGCGGTGGTCTCGTCACTCTGAGCGGAGGCGGCAAACGCCGAATCCTCTACTCCGACACGTGCGCAGGGACCTGGTCGACCGACGACTGCGTCGACCAGCCGTATCCGCGGATCGTCGTGCAGAACATCACCTTCGAGGACGGTTACGACGGCACGCATCAGGCGACCTGCACGGCCAACGTCCCGCGCTGCTGGTATGGCGGAGTCGACGGCGGCGGCGCGATTTATGTCGAGGGAGGCCAGTTCAAGGCGGTCAACTCGCAGTTCGTCGACAACCGCTGCTATGCCTCTGGCCCCGATCTGGGCGGGGGCGCGATCCGCGCCCTCGCGCAATACGAGAACCGGCCCGTCTACATCACCGGCGACACGTTCCGCGGCGGCCGCTGCTCGAATGGCGGCGCACTGAGCAGCATCCAGGTTCAATGGGACGTCCGGAACAGCGAGTTCGTCGACAACAAAGCTGTCGGCTGGGGCGCCAACCCGGCCTCGAGCGGCACGGCGGGCGGCGGCAGCGGCGGGGCCGTCTACCTCGACGGCAAGGACGACAACCTGTTGATCGCCGGCACCGCGATGACCGGCAACAGCGCCCGGGAAGGCGGCGGCGCCGTCTTCGACGTCGTGGACAGCGGGTGGGGCGCGCTGACGTTCAACGAGTCGCATCTGCACGACAACATCAGTGGCGCATTCCAGACCTTCCCCGGCGTCTACTACGAAATCGACGGCAAGGACAGACGGCCGGTGATGATCAGGTCGACTGACGACTGAGGAAGGTACGACCGCGAGTTGTTGCGTACGCTCGGCGGCGACACCCGACGAGGAGGAGACGTCACATGCAGATCACGCGGAACGGGCCCGACACGGGAGCAGGGCCTAGCGACTGGTTCACCGGCTCGGTCTTCATCGACACGGCGGCCGCGCCGGGAAGCGGCTCGCGGATCAGCGCGAGCAGCGTCCACTTCACGCCCGGCGCACGCACGACCTGGCACACGCATCCGAACGGGCAGACGATCTTCGTCCTCGAAGGCTCCGGCCTCTGCCAGCGGCGGGGCGGGCCGGTCGAGGCGATCAAGCCGGGCGACCGCGTCTTCTTCGAGCCCGGCGAGGAGCACTGGCACGGCGCGGCCCCGACACGTTTCATGACGCACATGGCGATGCTCGAGGTCGACGACGAGGGCAACGCTGCGAACTGGCTCGACCATGTCACCGACGAGGAGTACGCAGCCGCTCCGCAATAGGAAGAATGATTCGCGATGGGCGCCGCGCAGCAGCACTACCTGCTCGAAGCGCGGCAGATGCAGGCGCTGTCGTTCGCAGCGCACATCCCGCTCGTCTGCTTCGGCACGGCGTTCCCTGCGCTGATCCTCTACGTCGAGGCGCTCTGGCTGCGCACCGGCGAGACGCTGTACCGCACGCTCGCGCAACGCTGGTCGCGCATCATGCTGACGCTCTTCGCAGTCGGCGTGATCAGCGGCACGATCCTCAGCTTCGAGATGGGCCTGCTCTGGCCCGCGTTCACCGGCACGTTCGGAAGCGTGTTCGGGCTGGGCTTCGCGATCGAGGGCTTCTCGTTCTTCATGGAGGCGATCTTCATCGGCATCTACGCGTACGGATGGAGCCGCCTCTCGCGTCGCGCGCACTTCCTGAGCGGTATCCCGATCGTTATCACCGGGTTCACCGGCTCGCTGATGGTGATCTCGGTCAACGGCTGGATGAACCATCCGACCGGCTTCGTCATGCAGAACGGCCGCGCCACGCACGTCAATCCGTTCCATGCGCTCTTCGTCAACCCGTACTTCTGGCACGAGCTCGTGCACATGTACGTCGCGGGCTACATCGTCACCGGCTTCGTGCTCGCCGCGGTGTACGCGGTCGCACGGCTGCGCGGACGGTGGACGCGCTACGAGCGCACCGCGTTCGCGATCCCGATGGCGGTCGCGGCGCTCGCATCGCCGGTGCAGGTGCTGATCGGCGACTGGGCCGCGCGTGACGTCGCGACGATGGAGCCGACGAAGCTCGCGGCGTTCGAAGGGCTCGCGCGCACGACGCGTGGCGCGCCCGAGCACATCCTCGGCTGGTACGAGCCCGACGGCCGCATCGTGTGGGGGATCCGCATCCCGCGACTGCTCTCGACACTCGCGTTCCACAATCCGAACGCCGTCGTGCAGGGGCTCGACGCGGTCCCTGCGAACGACCGGCCGCCGGTGAACGGCGTGCGCATCTCGTTCCAGGCGATGGTCGCGATCGGCACGTTCCTCGCAATCCTCGGCGTGCTCTTCCTGCTCGTGCGCTGGCGGCGCGGCCGATTGCCGGAGTCGCCGTGGTTCTATCGAGCGGTCGTGCTCGCGGGGCCGCTGTCGCTCGTCGCGCTGATCGCCGGCTGGGTGACGACCGAGCTCGGCCGGCAGCCGTGGGTCGTCTACGGCGTGATGCGCACGTCGCAGGCGGTGACGGGCGCGGGCGGGATCCCCGTCGGCTACGCGACGCTCGCGGTCGTCTACCTCGGCGCGTATCTCGGCCTCTGGTGGGTGCTGCGCAGGCTCGCGGCTGCGCCGGTGCACACGTGATTCACCTCGCCGACTGGCCGCTCGTCTTCGTGCTCGCAGGGCTCGTGCTCTACGTCGTCCTCGCCGGCGCCGACTTCGGCGCAGGCTTCTGGCAGCTCTTTGCGGGCAGGGGCCGTCACGCCGACGAGGTGCGCGACCACGCGCACGACGCGATGGCGCCCGTGTGGGAGGCGAACCACGTCTGGCTCGTCTTCATCCTCACGGTCACTTGGACCTCGTATCCGCGCGCGTTCGAGTCGATCGCGTCGACGCTCTCGATCCCGCTCTTCGTCGCCGGCATCGGCATCGTGCTGCGTGGGGCGACGTATGCGATGCGCTCGGGCGGTTCGTCGCCGCGCGAGCTGCGCATCATCGACTCGATCTTCGGCGTCTCGTCGATCCTCACGCCGTTCGCACTCGGGACTGCAGTCGGCGGGCTCGCCTCGCTCCGCGTGCCGGTCGGCAACGCTTCGGGCAACCTCGTCACGAGCTGGCTGAATCCAACCTCGATCGCGATCGGTGTGCTCGCGGTCGCGACGTCGGCCTACCTCGCGGCCGTCTACCTCGCCGCCGACGCCCAGCGTGAACGCTCGGCCGAGCTGGTCGACCTGTTTCGCCGCCGCGCGCTCGGCGCCGGGGTCATCGCCGGGGCGGTTGCGGCGGCGGGGATCGTCGCGCTGCGCTTCGACGCGCACCGTCTCTTCACGCGGCTCCTTGCCGGCGATGCTGTTGCGCTCGTCGCCGTTTCCGCGGTCGCGGGCGCAGCGACGCTCGCGCTGGTCGTGCGCCGCCGGTTCGAGCCGGCGCGCTTCACGGCCGCAGCCACCGTCGCGGCCGTCGTCGGCGGGTGGGGGGTTGCGCAGAACCCGCTGATCCTGCGGAACCTGACCGTGTCGCAGGCGGCCGCGTCGCGCTCGACGCTGATCGCGGTGATCGTCGCGGTCGTCGCCGGCGGGATCGTCCTCTTCCCTGCCCTGGCGCTCCTCTTCCGTTTGGTGCTCGGCGGCCGCCTTGGGCACAGCGCGCCGGCGGACGAGCACACCGCGCGCGCCGTCGTCCGGCAGAGCCGTCCGCGGCTCGCGCTTCGGGTCGCGATCGCACTTGCCGTCGCCGGAGTCGCGCTGACGAACGTCGCGGACTCGCCGTGGGCGCACGGCTTCGGCGTGTGCGCGCTGCTCGGGTTCGTGATCGCAGGTGTCTGGGCGGTGCGCCCGGCCGACCTCGCTGCGCATCCGACACGTGTGCGACAATCCCGTCCATGAAGGGATCACCGAACCCGAAGAAGTCGCCTAAGAAGCCGGCCCAGAAGACCCTGAAGGAGCGCCGCGCCGAGAAGCGCGCGGCTGCGAAACAGGGTCGGTTCGACGCCTGACCGCGGCGCGGTTCGACCTCGAGGGACGCACGGCGCTCGTTACGGGCGCTGCACGCGGGCTCGGCCGGGCGATTGCGCTCGCGCTGGCCGAATCGGGCGCCGACGTCGCGCTCGGCCTGCGCGACGCGAAGCGCGACGACGGGCTCGCGGACGAGATCCGCGTACTCGGCCGGCGCGTGCTGCCGGTGCAGATGGACGTCACCGACCTCGAGCAGGTCGAGGCAGCCGTGGCGGCGACGGTCGACGGTCTCGGCTCGCTCGACCTGCTCGTGAACAACGCGGGCGGCGGCGCGGGGCACGTCCCCGCCGAGAACGTGACGCTCGAGGCGTTCCAGCGGACGCTCGATGCGAACGTGCGCGGGACGTTCTTCGCGTGCCAGGCCGCGTTCGGACCGATGACCGAGCGCGGCTTCGGACGCATCGTCAACGTCTCGTCGCAGGCCGCGCTCGTCGCGCTTCCCGGCGAAGCCGTCTACTGCCTTGCGAAGGCCGCCGTCTCGCATCTGACGCGGTGCCTCGCCGTCGAGTGGGGGACACGCGGCATCAACGTCAACGCCGTCGCGCCGACCTTCATCCGCACGCCCGGCACGGAGCCCGCGCTCTCAAATCCCGGGTTTCGCGCCGAGGTCGAAGAGCGCATCGCCGCGCTCCACCGCATCGGCGAGCCGGACGACGTCGCGGGCGCAGTCGTCTTCCTGTGCTCGCCGGCCGCATCGCTCGTGACGGGCGAGACGCTCGTGATCGACGGCGGCTGGACCGTTCGCTAGAGCAACGGGCGGAGGATCGCCGCGTGCTGCGGCAGCGCCACCTCCGGCTCGGCGAGCTCAGGGTGCCAGCGCTTCTCCCATTCGACCGAGACCCACCCGTCGTAGCCGGCGGCGCGCACGGCGGCGAGGCTCTCCGCTACCGGCACCTCGCCTTCGCCGAGCGGGACGAGCTGCCACTCGTTGCCCGCGCGGCGCGCGTCCTTCACGTGTACGAGCACGATTCGCTCGCCGAGCTGTTCGATGACCTGCGACGGCGACTCGTCCATGCGGTACGGATGGTGGAAGTCCCACAGCGCGCCGAGCGCGTGGCTCGGGACGCGGCTCAGCAGCTCGGCCACCCGCCGAGCGCTCGCGAACGAGTCGTGCGTCTCGAGCGCGACGACGACGCCGAGCCGCTCCGCGACGTCGAGTGCGGGCGCGAGGCGGCGCGCCACGTCGTCGAGATCGCCGGCGGCGCCGCCGAAGACGCGCACGAGCGGCGCGCCCCACTCGCGTGCGAGCTCGAGCGCGGCCGGCAGCGAGTCGTCGAAGTCGGCGCCGAGCTCGATCGAC
>DATAUN010000034.1:0-7155 GCA_036268235.1 Gaiellaceae bacterium | reverse complement strand
GAACGTGCGCCAGCGGAGGTTCGGCTCGACACCGAGCATGATGATCGCGTCACGTCCTGCGCCGGGGAGCGGCGCGTGCAGGAAGGAATTCTCCGGCCACTCGATCTGCCGGCTGAAGCCGTCCACGAGCGTGACGTTGGGGCGCGTCGCCTGGAAGTCGTAGAAGTTCTCCGGGTCGATCGACGCGAACTCCTGCCCCGCCCACGCCCGCGCGAGGTACGCGCCGGCGAGCGATGCACCCTGACCGCCGTCGTTCCAGCCGCGGAACGCGACGATCATCACCGGGCGCTCCAGCACAGGCCGCGAGTCGATCCGAAGCTCGTCCGTCATCCGCTCATTCTACGTGGGCGCCAGAGGCTGAACACGAACGACGTGACCGCAGCCCACACGCATGCGGCCATCGTCACGTGCACGAGCACGAGCCACCACGGCAGCTCGGTGCGGTACTGCACCTCGCCGATCGTCATCTGCACGGCGAGCAGGCCGAGGACGACGAGAGCGCCACGCACCTGTGGCGCACGCGCACGCACGAGCCAGACGAGAACGAGCGCAAACGAGATCCCGAAAACAGCGGTCGCGCGGACGTGCCAGTAGACCGCAGGCTGGAACGACCACAGACGCCGCACGACTGTGCTGCCCGGATGTGGGCCGGACGCGGTCGCGAACGTCCCCGAGACGACGAGCACGCACGCTGCGAGCCCGACGAGCAATCCGGCGCGAGGCACCCACCACGGCAGCGTCGTCGGCATGCGCGCGCGCGTCTGCGCGGCCAGGACGACCGCGAGCCCGAGCACGACGAACGAGACGAGCAGGTGCGAGAGCACGAGCCACGGGTTGAGGTCGTAGTGGATCGTGATCGCGCCGAGCGGGGCCTGGGCAAGCGTCCCGAAGAAGACGATCGCGGCGAGCCGGCGGTAACCGCGCGCGAAAATCCACGTCGCGAGCGTCGTGATGATCGTGAGCGCGGCGAACACGCGGTTCCCGAACTCGACGAAGCTGTGGTAGCTGCGCGGCTCGAAGTGGTGCACCTGGCAGCCCGGCCAGTGCAGGCACCCGAGGCCCGAGCCCGTGAGCCGGACGGTCGCGCCCGTCGCGACGATCGCGACGAGCATCCCGGCGTTCAGGATTGCGAGGCGCCGGATGCCGACAGCGGACAGCGAGAAGCCGCGGATCCGGGAGAGCGGCTGGGCGCCGACGTCCACTCCCGCACTGTATCCAGGAATCTGCTAATCTGACGTTGACGTAAAGATGAGTTTCCTTCGGACACGCCGCCATTCGCCCCACTACAAGTGGTGGGTGCTCTCGTGCACGAGCCTCGGGATGCTGCTCGCGACCGTGAACTCGGGCACGCTGATCATCGCGCTGCCGGATCTCGAGCGGAGCCTGCACACGACGCTGCTCCAGCTCGTGTGGGTGATCCTCGTCTACATGATCGTCTCGACGGTGCTCGTGCTGACTGCCGGGCGGCTGTCGGATCTCTTCGGCCGCAAGCACGCCTACGTGCTCGGCTTCCTCGTCTTTTCCATCGCCTCGCTCGGCGCAGGCTTCTCCCACACCGGCACGGTGCTGATCCTCTGGCGCGTGCTGCAGGGCATCGGCGGCGCGTTCCTGTTCGCGAACGCCGCGGCGCTCGTCACCGACGCGTTCCCGAAGAAGGAGCTCGGCCTCGCGATGGGGACGAACACGATGGTCGCCGCGGTCGGGCTCGTGATCGGCCCGGTGCTCGGCGGCGCGCTCGTCGACATCTCGTGGCAGTGGGTCTTCTGGTTCAACGTTCCCTTTGGCCTCGTCGGCTGCATCTGGGGGCTGCTGGTGCTCGAGGAGCGCGCGGGCCGCAGCGAGGAGCGCGGCCTCGACCTGCTGGGCGTGACGACGTTCGTGATCGGCCTGACCGGCCTTGTGCTCGCGCTCTCGAAGGGCGGGCTCTCCGGGTGGAACAACTCGCTCGTGATCGGCGGGCTCGCCGCGGCGATCGTGCTGCTTCCGCTCTTCGTGCTGATCGAGCGCCACGGCCGCTCGCCGATGCTCGACCTGTCGCTCTTCAAGGACCGGCTGTTCAGCGCTGCCTCGGCGGCCGCGTTCCTGAACGGGCTCTCGCGCTTCGCGCTGATGTTCCTGTTCGTCTTCTACTTCCAGGGGCCGCAAGGCCAGTCGCCGATCATGGCCGGGCTCGAGCTCGCGCCGATGGCGATCGGCATGCTCATCGCCTCGCCGCTCGCCGGCATGTACGCCGACCGCCGCGGCTCGCGTGAGCTCGCTGCGCTCGGGATGCTGCTGAGCGCGGTCGGGCTCGCCGGCATGACGATGCTCGAGGCGCACACCGCGTACGTCTGGAGCGCGATCTGGCTGCTGCTCGTCGGCATCGGCTCGGGCATGTTCAACAGCCCGAACACCGCCGCGATGATGGGCGTCGTCCCCGTGCACCGCCGCGGCATCGCGGCCGGCGCACGCGTGATGGTGCAGAACACCGGCGCCGTGATCTCGATCGCGTTCGTCATGGCGATCATCACCGCCGCCGTGCCGAAGCCGGTCCTGTTCAAGATCTTCTCGGGCATCTCGTCGGGTCTCTCGGCGAAGCAGCTGGATCCGTTCATCGCGAACATGCATCTCGCCCTTTGGGTCCTCGCAGGGATCTCACTGCTCGGCGCCGGCATCTCGATGCTGCGCCCTGCACATGTGCGCGAGATCGACGCGGTCGAGCTGCAGCAGGCGGCATGACGCTCCGCATCGGCGAGATCGCCGAGCGCAGCGGCGTCACGCCGCGGACGATCCGCTACTACGAAGAGCTCGGCCTGCTGCCGCGCAGCGAGCGCGAGCTCGGCAAGCACCGTGTCTACACCGACCTCGACGTCGACCGGGTGCTCGAGCTGAAGCGGCTGCGCAACTTGCTCGGGCTCTCGCTCGACGAGCTCCGCTCGATGATCGTCGCCGAGGACGTGCGCGCCGAGGTTCGGCGGCGCATTCAGGAGACCGAGTCGCCGGAGGAGCAGCGCGCGCTGCTCGACCGAGCGCTCCCCCACCTCGACACCCAGATCGCGCTCGTGCGCCGCCGGCTCTCCGAGCTCCAGGAGCTCGAGACAGATCTCGTCGAGCGGCGCAAGAAAATCCTGCGCCGCCGCCGCGATCTGAGCTAGACGAGCGCGACGCCGGCGCCGTCCTCGACGGCGCCGACACGCGCGAGGAAGAGGCCGGCGGCGGCGAACTCCGCCTCGAGCGCCGGCCCCTGGTCGCGTGGCAGCGAGACGAGCAGCCCGCCGGCGGTCTGCGGGTCGTACGCGAGCTCGTCGAGCTCCGGTGCGACGCCGTTCGCTTCGACGGGCGCGTACGCGCGGTTGTTGTGCGTACCGGCGGTCGTCACGCCGGCACGCGCCGCGTCGAGCGCGCCGGTGAGCGCGGGGAGCCGCGCCGCTTCGAGCACGATGCGAACACCGCTGCGCGTCGCCATCTCGTGCGCGTGGCCCGCGAGGCCGAAGCCCGTCACGTCGGTGACCGCGTTCGGCTTGAACTTCCGCAGCACGTCGGCGGCCTCGCGGTTCAGCGTACGCATCCAGCGCACGGCCTCGGCTGCGTCGACGAGCCCGCGCTTCGCGCCGCCGAGGACGAGCGCCGTGCCGAGCGGCTTCGTCAGGTAGAGCGCGTCGCCCGCGCGCGCGCCGGACTTCGGCCAGATCCCGTCGGGCGACACCGTGCCGACGACAGCGAGCCCGTACTTCGGCTCTGCGTCGCGGATCGTGTGGCCGCCGGCGAGGATCGCGCCCGCCTCGCGCACCTGGCGGTCGGCGCCGTCGAAGATCGCGCGCACCACTTCGGTCGGCAGCTCCTCAGGCAGCGCCGCGACAGAGAGCGCGAGCAGCGGCTGCCCGCCCATCGCGAACACGTCGTTCAGTGCGTTCGTTGCGGCGATCGCGCCGAAGTCGTCGGGATCGTCGACGATCGGCGGGAAGAAGTCGATCGTGAAGACGAGCGCGCGCTCGTCGTCGAGGCGGTAGACCGCGGCGTCGTCCGCCGGGTCGAGGCCGACGAGCAGGTTCTCGGCCTCCACCGGAACGAAGCCGCGCAGCAGCTCCTCGAGCCGCGCTGCGGAGTACTTCGCTGCGCACCCGCCGGCAGTCGCCAGGTCGGTGAGCTTCGTCACGCCCGCCACGGTAAACGACGACGGCGGCCCGAGGGAGCCGCCGCCGTCAGGGGAGAGGAACGTCGTACGCCGACCGGGTTCGCCTCGAGTGCTTCGAGTCCTTTAGGCTCGCCCCTGTGCCTAGTGCGCTCGTCACCGGCGGCTCCTCCGGCATCGGCCTTGCAATCGCGCGGATGCTCCGCGACGAGGGCTTCGAGCTGACGCTCGCCTCGCGCACGCGCGAGAAGATCGAGGCGGCGGCCGCGGAGCTCGGCGCGCTCGCGGTCGCGGCGGACATGGGCAAGGAAGAGGACTGCATTCGCGTCGTCGCCGAGCACAAGGAGCGCTACGGCGGGCTCGACGTGCTCGTCAACTCGGCCGGGATCGGCATTGCCGGCACGGTGGAGTCGCTGCAGGCGAAGCACATCGACCTTCAGCTCGGCGTGAACCTGCGCGGGCTGCTGCTCGTGTCGCGCGAAGCGATCCCAATGCTCAAGGAGAGCAAGGGCTGGGTCGTCAACCTTGCGTCGATCGCAGGCACCGGACCGACCCCGGGCCTGACGGTGTACGGCGCGACGAAGGCGGCGGTGATCGCGCTCACGCGGTCGCAGAACGAAGAGCTGGACGCCGACGGCGTGCGCGCGATCGCGATCTGCCCTGGGTTCGTCGACACGCCGATGGCCGAGTGGTCGGGAATCGCGCCCGACGAGATGATCCGCCCTGAGGACTGCGCCGAGGTCGTTCGCATGTGTCTGCGGCTCTCGCCGCAGGCGCGCGTGCCGCAGGTCGTGATCGAGCGCGTCGGCTCGTCCGATTTTGCCTGACACCGGCCTGCGTGCGGTCACGGTCGCGGAGCGGCCCGACGTCGTCGACCGGGCCTGGGAGGCGACGAGCGACGCGTTCCCCGAGTACAACAACCACGGCGACACGTTCAACCCGTACTGGAACCGCCTCGTCGCAGAGCGGGCCGACTTTCAGTTTCACCTGCTCGGAGACGGCGACGAGATCTACGCCCGCGGGCGCTCGATCCCGCTGCGCTGGGACGGGACGCTCGACGACCTTCCCGCCGGCATCGACGGCGCGATCGCGCGTGGCTTCGACGAGGACGACGCGAACGTCCTCTGCGCGATGCTGGTCGCGATTCCACGCGGCGTGCAGGGCAGCGGAATGAGCGCGCAGGCGCTCGGGGCGATGCGCGGGATCGCCGAGCGCCACGGGCTCACGTCATTGATTGCGCCGGTCCGGCCGAGCTGGAAGGAGCGCTATCCGCTCGTGCCGATCGAGGAGTACGCCGCGTGGCGACGGCCCGACGGCTTGCTGTTCGACCCGTGGCTGCGCGTGCACGAGCGGCTCGGCGCGCGCGTGCTGCGGCCCGAGCCCGAGTCGATGCGCATCACCGGCACGGTGGCCGAGTGGGAGGAGTGGACGGAGATGCAGTTCCCGGCGAGCGGCGAGTACTGGTTCCCGCGCGGGCTCACGACCGTCGCGATCGACCGCGAGCAGGACGTCGGCGCCTACTGGGAGCCGAACGTCTGGATGGAGCACGCGGTCTAGAGCCCGCCGGGCGTCCGGAAGATCCGCCAGAGCATCAAAAGGCCGAGCGCGGCGGCCGCAAGAAACCCGACAACCGACAGCGTGTGGTTCACGCGGGACATCAGTGACGAGGCGATCAACAGGGCCGAGACGATCATCGCGGCGCCCACGCGGTTCGCGGTCGAGCGCAGCAGATGCTCGAAGTCCTCGAGCTCGACCGGCGCGATGCCGACCTTCAGCGACCCGGTCTCGATCTTCTGCACGAGCTGCGCAACGCGACGCGGCATGCGCAGCAGCGGCTGAAGCTGGGTGAACGAGAGCGCGACGAGGTTGTTCGGCTCGAGCCGCCGCTCACCCTCCTCCGCCATCACGTGCCGCCCTTCCTCGCGGAGCATCGCGACCGGGTCGAGCGTCGGGTCGAGCGAGCGCGCGATGCTCTCCGCCTGCGAGAGCGTCTTTCCCACGAGCGCGAACGACGTCGGCAGGGCGATGCCGTGCTGGAGGCAGAGCCGCTGAAGATCGGCGAGCCCCTCACCCGTGCGAATGCCCTCGAGCGGCCTCCAGTGGTAGCGCGGGAGCTTGCGGCGCAGCTCGTGCACGAAGCCGGCCTCGTCCGACTCCGCCGTCGTCAGCGAGAGTTCGATGATCTGGTCGGCGACGTCGTCGGCGCGATTCTGCGCGACCGCGAGGAGCAGCAGCGCGAGTGACGTGCGCGTGTCGTCGTCGAGCCTTCCGATCAGCCCGAAGTCGAGCAGCGCCAACCTGCCGTCGGGCGTGAGCAGCACGTTCCCGCGGTGCGGATCCGCGTGGTAGACGCCCGCCATCGTCACCTGGCGGACGTACGCCCGGAAGAGCGAGCGCGCGAGCTCGGCGGCGCGTTCCTCGCCGACCGCGGGATCGTCGCCGACCTTCTCGCCGACGACGCGCTCGAAGACGATCACGCGATCGGTCACATACGGGTGGATGACGTTCGGGACGAACAGGTCCTCACGGAAGTCGTCGAGGACGTGCGCGATCACCTCGGCGTTGTTCGCCTCTTCGCGAAAATCGAGCTCGGCGCGGAGGTGCTGCTCGAGCTCGTCGGTCAGCGCGATCAGCTGCAGCAGCCGCGCCGTGCTCGAGCGCTTCTCGGCGATGCGCGCGGTCTTGCGCAGCAGCTCGAGATCGAGCTCGACCTGCTCGACGATCCCCGGCCGGCGCACCTTGATCACGACCTCCCGCCCGGTCGTCGTCAGCGCGACGTGGATCTGGGCGATCGAGGCGGTCGCGAGCGGCGCCTCGTCGATCGAGGTGAAATGCTCGAGCCCGATGTCGCTCGCGATCACTTCGCGCAGCGGCGCAAACGGAACGGGCGGCACGTCGTCGACGAGCTTCTCGAGCTCGCGGATGTACACGTCGGGCAGCAGGTCGGGGCGCGACGAGAGCAGCTGGCCGAGCTTGACGAACGTCGTGCCGAGCTCCTCCAGCGCCTCGCGAAAGCGGGCGGCCCCCTCCTGCGTCGCATCGGT
>DATAUN010000033.1:0-3646 GCA_036268235.1 Gaiellaceae bacterium | reverse complement strand
CGCAACCGCGGTGGCCGCCGGCTTCCGGTTGCCGGTTGCATCGAAGAGCCCGGTCGTCGTCTCGGTGGTCGCGTTGTCCGCGATCTGGTCGAAGACGACGCCCGCGACGTTCGGCGAGCACTCGTTCGACGTGATCGCGGCGGTGTACGCGGCCGGGTCGGCGGTCGGCGAGGCGACACCGTCGATCACGAGCGGCGGCAGCGCTCCGAAGGCGCTCGTCAGCACGGAGATGTTCGGCGTGGCCCAGCTCGTCTGCGTCGTCGTCGGCGCCGGCTTGAACGCGATGACGTCACCGGTGACCGCGCTTCGGCCGAGCGTCTGCACCGTCGTCCTCGGTGCAAGCGAGCCGTCGATCAGCGGCCCGACCGCGACCGCGGGAGTCACCGCGTGCACAGCGTCGCGGATCGCCGCGAGCGTCGTCGCGTACGCGGCCGCCGTCCCGGGCGTCGGCGCGGGGGCGAGCACCAGATAGCGGAGCGCCGGCACCTGCTGGGCGAGCGCGGCGGCGTACTGGGCGACCTCGCCTTGTGTCGTCGCGTCCGGCGGGATCGTTCCGGTGTTCAGCTCGACGAGCTCGCCGAGCCCCGCCGGAACGCCCGCGAGCGCGGCGACGAGGTTCGGATCGGGCGCGGCCGCGGCGGCCGGCCAGGCGACGCCGACGCGCACGAGGCGCAGCCCGAGCTGCTGCGCGAGCGGAGCCTGGGACGGGTCGGAGAGACCGGCGCCCACGGTGAACGCCGATTGTCCGGGCACCGCGCTCTGCGCCGACCGGACCGCGCGCACGGCCGCCGAGGTCGTCTTTGCGGCGGCCGCGACTCGCACGATCGGCAGCGCGTCGAACGTCGCTTTGTTGCCGAGCCAGTCGGTCGCGGTCACGTGAACCGAGTAGATGCCGGGTTGCTTCGGCGACCACTGCAGCGTCTGCCAGCCGCCGTTCAGCGAGAGCGACTTCGCCGGTCCCGCCGCCGTGTCGAGGCGCACGGTCGCCGGCTTCGACAGCCAGAACTTCACCTGGCCGACGCCGGCGTTCGCGAGCTGGAACGCGGGCGGTTGCTTCTCGTAGCTTGCGAAGCGCGCGGCCGCGGCGGAGAAGCGCGGATCGTTCACGGCGAGCTTCTTCAGCAGCGAGACGACGAACTGGTGGTAGCTCACCGGCGACGGCTCGTCGGGGAGCGAGTAGTACGACCAGTAACCCGTGTCGAAGCGCGGCAGCATCGCGTAGGCCGCATTCCCCATCCGCTTCGCGAGCGCTGCCGCCGCGCTGTCGCCCGACGCGGTCGCATACGACTGGAGCGACAGCGTCGACTGCAGCTGCGCGTTGAAGACGACGAGCGAGCTGAACCCGTAGAGACGGATCCACGGGCCCGCCGAGACGTTGTTGATCAGCCTCTTCGGGATCACCCGCTCGGCCGCCCGTGCCTCGTTCATGTACGCGGTTGCGCGAGCCGGGACGAGCGCCGCGGCGGCCGCGAACGCCTGCGCCGCGACGGCCTGCGCCATCCCGGAGAGCCACGGCGCACGGCCGCCGCTGAAGTTGAAGTCGTACTCCCATGCGATCCCGCCGCCCTTTTGGTACACGCCGCGCGTGATCAGCGCGTCGGCGAGCTGCTGCGTGCCGGCGGCGTCACCCGCCGCGATGCGCGCGTTCAACACGCCGAAGTTCGCAAGCGGATGGAAACGGAAGTCGTAGCCGCCGAAGTAGCGGTAGACGACGCCGTCCGCGCCGACGATGTCCGTGAGGTCTGCGGGCGCCCAGTGCTTCGAGAAGAAGTCGTCGTTCGCTTTCAGCGCACCGTAGAGCTCGAGCGCGCGCGGCTCGGTCAGCGGCGCGCTGAACGACGCGGCTTCGTCGAGCGCGACCTGCACGTGGTAGCCGCGCCCGTTGGGCAGCGTGCGGATGAGATGCGCGGCGCGTGCGATCTCTGCGCGGGCAGACGCAGCTGTCGCCGCGTCGATGCGTCCGGCTTTCTGCGCGCTCTTCAGCTTCGTGAGCGCAGCTTTCTCCGCGGACGTCACCGAAGTCGCGGGTGCGGCACCTGCAAGCAGCAATGCCGCAAGCGCGACGACGACACAGACGAGACCCCTCACGCGTGTCACGACGACAGTGTTGCGAATCGGTTAGTCGGACCGCTCGCGTTCCCACTCGTCGAGCAACCGCTCGACGTGGCGTCGTTGAGCCTCGTTGAACGGCATCAATGCGACGAGACGGCGCGCTTCGGCCGGATCATCGTGTGCAATAGCCGCTTCGAGCCGTTCGCGCTGCGGCGCAGGCTCGCGCAGCTGGCGTCGCAGCCACCGCAACAGGGAGACCGTGTTGCTCACAAAACTTTTACCCAAATGCCGTAGCGGTGGTCGGTCACGAAGCCCACGCGGTCATACAGCTGGAGCGCGCCGGTCGGGTTCGCAGTCTCGACTTTCAGCCCGACGTGCTCGGCCGCACGCGCCGCATACGCGTGAAAGGTGTGGTGCAGCAGCGCCTTCGCAAGCCCCTGCCCGCGTGCGTCCGCGCGCACCACGATGTCCTTCACCCAGCCGCGCCGTTGCTCCTCGCGCCAGTTGAGCGTGCACGCGACGAGCTCGCCTCCGCGTTCGACGAGGAACCACAACGCCGGGTCGAACCCGTCGTGCGAGGTCATCCACGTGAGCCAGTCGTCGTGCGCGCGCGGCACGTATGTCTCGTCCCACGCGCGGTACGCATCGTCGAGCAGCGCGTGCACCGCGAGTCCGTCTGCGTCGGTGTAGGTGCGTACCGCTGCTCCCTCCGGCCACGCCGGCGCGGGCAGATCGCCGTCGAGGCGCCGCCACATGCGCTGCACGTCGCCGTGATGCTCGAAGCCGGCGCGGCGCACGAGCGAGTCGAACGGTGCGTCGCCGTGTGCGACGACGGCGTGCAGGCGGTCGAAGCCGCGCTCGGCGGCGCGCTGGGCGACAGCGCCGTAGAGCGCGTCGTTCGTGGAGTCGTCGATCGAGGCGATCTCGATCGTCTGCGTCGCGTCGAGGCTCGCGAAGCCCTGTGTCCCGACGAACCCCTCCGTCGAGGTGAGCGCAAGCGACTGCGCGACGTGCTCGCGCGCGACCTCCGAGACGCCGAAGGCGCGCCGGCTCCGGCGGCTCAGAAGCTCGAATGCGTGCTCGGCGTCGTCGGGAGTGGCCGTGCGGATCTCCACCGCGGGCAACGGTACTCTCCCGGTCAGGCCCCCATCGTCTAGCGGCCTAGGACTCCGGCCTTTCACGCCGGCAGCACGGGTTCGAATCCCGTTGGGGGTACTTCCGTCGCGGGCCCGTACGATGTCCGTGCCCAGGGCGGTTAGCTCAGCTGGGAGAGCATCTGCCTTACACGCAGAGGGTCGCAGGTTCGAGCCCTGCACCGCCCATTCGCGTTGCCGATCCGCGATTGCGATGAGTCTTGCCGTGGGTTCGAGTCTGCATCCACGACCCGATCAACGCACGCGAGGGGAGCATCATGACCGCTACCTACACCTTCGACGTTTTTTCCAGCCTCGATGGCTTCGGCTCCGCGAGCGGCGGCGACTGGGGCGGCTACTGGGGCAAGCAGGGGCCTGAGCTGCTCGACCACCGTCTCGCCTTGTACAGCAATGAGCAGCGGATGGTCTTCGGGGCCAACACCTATCGGCTCTTCGCAGAG
>DATAUN010000032.1:0-13512 GCA_036268235.1 Gaiellaceae bacterium | reverse complement strand
TCGAAGACGACGAGGTCGCCCGCCCGGGGCTCCTCGACGACGCGCTGCGTCGCCTTGAGCCAGGCGGCGAGCGTGGGTACGTACGCGACGCCGCGCGGGCCGACGCCCGCGCCGTGCCAGCCGCGGCAGAGCACGGCACCCGCCCCGACGTCGAAGCAGTACGAGGCGAAGATCGCGCACCAGGGCACGCCGTCGACCCCGAACCAGCGTCCGAACATCGTGCGATTCGAGCCGGGCGGCGATTCCCGGACTCCCACGTGCCGCAGCGCCTCTGCGAGGGCCCGACGGCCCGCCGACGCGCTCATCGCCCGACCTTAGCCCAGTCGGTTCTTATTTGACGAATCAGCATTCCTTATGTATTTGTTCACCATGCTCATGAACAAACGAAACAAGCTTGCACTCCTCGCGGCCGCTGCGGCCGCCCTCATCGTCGCTGCGGCAGCGATCGCGTCGACCAAGGGGACGAACCTGACGTTCGTCGCCTATTCGACGCCGAAGCCGGTGCTGGCGAAGATCATCTCGGCCTACCAGGCGACCTCGCAGGGACACGGCGTCACATTCACCCAGTCCTACGGCCCGTCGACGACGCAGGCCAAGGCGGTCGCTGCCGGGCAGCCCGCCGACTTCGTCTTCCTCTCGGCCGGCGACGACGTCAACCTGCTCGTCGACGCCGGGCTCGTCAACCAGAGCTGGGACCAGCAGGGCTACAACGGCATCGCGGCAAACACCGTGGTCGTGTTCGCCGTCCGCAACGGCAACCCGAAGCACATCAAGGGCTGGGCCGACCTGATCAAGCCCGGCGTGCAGGTGGTGACCCCGAACCCGTTCAGCTCCGGCTCGGCCAAGTGGAACATCCTCGCCGCGTACGGCGCAGAGCGCCGCCTCGGCAAGACCGACAAGCAGGCGACCACCTACGTCCAGCAGCTCTTCTCGCACGTCGTGTCGCAGGACACGTCGGGCTCGAACGCGACGAACACGTTCCTCGCGGGTAAGGGCGACGTCCTCATCACCTACGAGAGCGAGGCGATCAACGCCAAGCTCCAGGGCAAGAACATCCAGTACGTGATCCCGCGGCAGACGATGCTGATCCAGCTTCCGGTCGCGCTCGTGAAGTCGAGCAAGAACCCGGACGCGACAAACAAGTTCCTGCAGTTCCTGCGGGGAGCGACCGCGCAGAACCTGTTCGCGCAGTACGGCTTCCGGCCGGTGAACCCGGCGGTCGCGAGCTCGGCCGCGGCGAAGAAGGAGTTCCCGGCCCGTCCGGGCATCTTCAAGATCTCCGACAAGTACATCGGAGGCTGGCGCGCCGCCGACAAGAAGTGGTTCGACTCCGGCGGTCTGATGAGCCAGATCGAGGAGAAAGTCGGAGGCCCGACCTCTGGCTAGCGTCACCGCACCGCGTCTCTTCGGCGGCCGAGCCCGCCGTCAGTCCAGGGAGAGGGCCGAAACGGCCCTCTCCCTCGGTTTCGTCACGACCTTTCTGACGGTCATCGTCGCGCTGCCGATCGCGTCGCTCATCTGGACGTCCCGCAACGACGGCGTCCACGGCTTCTGGTCGTCGGTCAGCGCGCCGGAGGCCGTCTCCGCCCTCAAGCTGACGATCGCCGTCTCGGCAATCGTCGCGCTCGTCAACGCCATCTTCGGGACGGTGATCGCGTGGACGCTCGTGCGCGACGACTTCCGCGGCAAGTCGCTCGTCAACGCAGTCATCGATCTGCCGTTCGCGCTGCCGACGATCGTCGCCGGCCTGCTCGTGCTGGCGCTCTACGGCCCGCGCTCGCCGGTCGGCATCCACCTCGCCTACACCCGCGCCGCGATCGTGCTCGTCCTCTGCTTCGTGACGCTGCCGTTCGTCGTCCGCACCGTGCAGCCCGTGCTGCACGAGCTCGACCTCGAGATGGAGGAGGCTGCGCGGTCCCTGGGTGCGGGCGAGCTCACCGTCTTTGCGCGGATCGTGCTGCCGAGCATCCTGCCGGGGATCCTCTCCGGCGTCGCGATGGCGTTCGCGCGCGCGGTCGGCGAGATCGGCTCGATCGTGATCCTCTCGGGCAACCTGCCGTTCAAGACCGAGGTCGCCTCGGTCTACGTGTTCAACCAGGGCCAGAACGGCAACTCGGTCGCCGCCGCAGCGGTGGCGGTCGTGCTGCTCGCAATCTCCTTCGCTCTCCTACTCGCGATCGGCGGGATCCGGCGCCTGGCCACGAGGCACGAGCGTGCGTAGAAACGTGGTCCGCTGCACCGCGTTCGGGTATCTGCTCGTGATCCTGCTCGCGCCGCTCTCGATGCTCTTCTGGCGGATCTGGGCCGAAGGCCTCGGCAAGGCGTGGTCGGCGATCACGGAGGCCGACACGATCCACGCGTTCAAGATCACGCTGATCCTCGTCGCGATCGCCGTGCCGCTGAACACGATCTTCGGCGTCGTCTGCGCGCTCGCGATCGTGCGGCGGCGCTTCCCCGGCAAGGGGCTCGTGAACGCGTTCGTCGACCTGCCGCTCGCGCTCTCCCCCGTCGTCGTCGGCTTTTCGCTGTATCTGCTCTACGGCCGCACAGGCTGGTTCGGGCCGTGGTTCACGAACCACGGGATCCAGATGCTCTTTGCGCTGCCTGCGATGGTGCTGGCGACGATCTTCGTCTCGGTGCCGTTCGTCGCGCGCGAGGTCGTGCCGACGCTACGCGAGATCGGCGACGAGCAGGAACAAGCGGCGTACACGCTCGGCGCGTCGAGCTGGCAGACGTTCTGGCGCATCACGCTGCCCGCGATCCGGTGGGCGATCATCTACGGCGTGGTCGTCACGACCGCGCGCTGCCTCGGCGAGTACGGCGCCGTCGCGATCGTCTCCGGCAACATCGAGGGGAAGACGGAGACCGCGACCCTGCGCGTGCAGGACTACTACGAGAACCTCAACCAGGCGGGCGCGTACGGCGTGGCCTTGCTCCTCGGCCTGATCTCGATCTCCGTGCTGATCGTCATGACCCTGCTTCGGCCCAAGGAGGGCATTACCTAGATGTCGATCCAAGTCCGCAACGTTTCCAAGCGCTTCGGGACCTTTCAGGCACTCGACGCCGTCTCGCTCGACGTCGACGGGGGCGCGCTCACCGCGCTGCTCGGCCCGAGCGGGTCCGGCAAGTCGACGCTGCTCCGCATCATCGCCGGGCTCGAAGAGCCCGACACCGGCGAGATCCTGCTCGAGGGCGAGGATGCAACGGCGTCACCGCCGCAGCAGCGCGGCGTCGGCTTCGTCTTCCAGCACTACGCCGCCTTCAAGCACATGACGGTGCGCAACAACATCGCCTTCGGCCTGAAGATCCAGAAGCGGCCGCGGACGGAGATCCGCGCGCGCGTCGACGAGCTGCTCGACCTCGTCCAGCTGAACGGCTTCGGCGACCGGTACCCGGCCCAACTCTCGGGCGGCCAGCGACAGCGCATGGCGCTCGCCCGTGCGCTCGCGCCGGAGCCGAAGGTCCTGCTGCTCGACGAGCCGTTCGGCGCGCTCGACGCGCGCGTGCGGGCCGAGCTGCGGGGGTGGCTCCGCCGCCTGCACGACGAGACGCACACGACAACCGTGTTCGTGACGCACGACCAGGAGGAGGCGATGGAGGTCGCCGACCACGTCGTCGTCATGAACAAGGGCCGCGTCGAACAAGTCGCCGGACCGCGCGAGCTGTACGACGAGCCGGCGAACGAGTTCGTCATGGGCTTCGTCGGGCAGGCGAGCAGGTTCGGAGACGGCTGGGTCCGCCCGCACGATCTCGAGCTGACGCTCGAGCCGAACGGGACGACGCGCGAGGCTCAGCTGGAGCGGATCGTGCATCTCGGCTTCGACGTGCGCTGCGAGCTCGTCGACGACGACGGCGCGCCGTTCTCGGTGCAGCTGACGCGCGACCATGCGGAGACGCTCGAGCTCGAAGCAGGCCAGATCGTGTACGTGCGCTCGCGCAAGCAGCGCGTCTTCTAGTGCGGCGACCAGGCGTCCGGATCCGCGGCGAGCGCCCGCACGTGCTCCGGTAGCTCGCCGCGCGCGAGGTCGGCGAGCGTCACCTGCTCGAGCACACCGCGTAGCGAAGCGCGTACCGCGACCCACACGTCCCGCAGCGGCTCGGCGCTGCCGCGGTAGACGATCTGCTCGGAGCGCACGCCCCGCACGTTCGCGAGCGGGCCGTCGACGGCGCGGATCACGTCCGCGAGGCTGATCTCCTCCGCCGGCTGTGCGAGCCAGTAGCCGCCCTCCGCCCCGCGCCGTGACGCGATCAGGCCCGCGTTCCGCAGGTCGGCCAGGATGTTCTCGAGGAAGTTCGGTGGGATCTCCTGCGCCGAGGCGATGCGGTCGCCCTTCACCGGCCCGTCACCGGCCGCGGCCAGCTCGACGGCGGCCCGGATCGCGTAGTCGGCTTTCGCGCTGACTCTCACGCATCCATTCTGCCGGGTCGCGCGTTACCTCACCGTGCGTCGTCTCTTCCTGCTGTTCGCCGCCGTGCTCACGGCTGCCCTCAGCGCCGCGCTCTACGCGCGGGCGGGCGCGGCGTCGGCGCCCACGCGGTTCCGCACCCCTGACGCGGGCGCTGCGTGTGCGTTCGAGGGGACGATGCTCGTGTGCTCCAGCCTCGGTTCGCCGGGATCCGTCGCGCTCCGCTCCGAGGGAGCACCGACGGTCGTCCTCAGGCTGCCCTGGTGGGACGCCGCGACGCCCGTGCTGCACTCCTTCCGCCGCTCGGGCATCTCCTGCCGCCTCGCCGGCGCCGCGATCCTGTGCCGCGGCGCCGGCGCGGCGGTACGCGTCGACGCGCGCGGCTTCGAAGTCACGGACTGAGCCGGTCGTTCAAGGCCCGGATCCGGCAGACCTCGCGGAAGCCGAGGCGCGCGAGGATCGGATGCGAGTGCGGGCTCGCCTGCGTCACGAGCAGCGGCAGCCCGCGCGCGACGGCGTCCGCCCAGCGCGCGGCGACGAGCGCGCGGTAGGCGCCGCGGCTGCGTGCTTCGGGCAAGGTCGAGCCGCCGTTGAGCGTCACACCGTGCTCGCCGAACGACGCCGAGCCGCGCGCGACGGGTTCCCCGTCGATGTAGGCGAGGTACACGACGTCGTCGGCGTCCGGCTCGTACGGCGTCACTTCCCCGGGCACCGGGTCGCCGAAGGCGATCGCGGCAATCCGGCTCGCGGCAAACATCTCCTGCGGAGTTGCGACGCGGCGCACCTCGACGTCGTGCGGTGAGGACGAGGCGGGCGGCGTGTCGAGCACCATCCCGACTTGGACGCCGTCGTCCTCGAGCCCGAGCTCGAGCAGGCGTTCGGCGAGGCCTTCCGGCCGCGCGTGCGCCCCGATCTCCCAGGCGAGCTCGTCCCGCCCGCGCTCGCGCATCAGCCCGTGCAGCTCCGCGCGCACCTCGTCGAGCTCGCCCGCGTCGAAACGGAACCGCTGCGCGACGGCGCCGCCGGCTCCGCCGCTCACGAAGAGGACGTAGCGGTCGGCGACGATCCGCTCGTCATTCGCCCTGAGCGGCGTGTAGGTGTTCGGGTTGTCGGCGAGCTCGAGCGGCCAGTTCACGGACTCCAGAGTAGATTCACCGCATGATCTGTGCGGCATGCAGCCAGGAGAATCCGGACGGGTTCAAGTTCTGCGGCAGCTGCGGCGCGCCGCTCATCGCAGCCGCGCGCGAGTCGCGGAAGGTCGTCACCGTCCTCTTCTGCGATCTCACCGGCTCGACCGCGCTCGGCGACCGGACCGACCCCGAAGCGCTGAGGGCGACGATGCGCCGCTACTACGACGAGATGCGCACGATCCTCGAGCGGCACGGCGGCACCGTCGAGAAGTTCATCGGCGACGCGGTGATGGCGGTGTTCGGCGTGCCGGTCGCGCACGAGGACGACGCGTTGCGCGCCGTGCGCGCGGCTTGGGAGATGCGCGAGGCAGTTCCGGCGCTCGGCCTGACGGCACGGATCGGCGTCAACACCGGGGAGGTCGTCGCCGGCGAGGGCGACGCGCTCGTCACGGGCGACGCGGTCAACGTCGCCGCACGCCTGGAACAGGCCGCCGAGGCAGGCGACGTCCTGATCGGAGCGCAGACCCGGCAGCTCGTGCGCGACGCCGTCCAGGTGGAACGCATAGAGGTCGCGGCGAGAGGGAAGCCGGAGCCGGTTCAGGCGTTTCGACTGCTCGACGTGGATCTGGACGCGGCCGCGATCGCGCGCCACCTCGACACGCCGCTCGTCGGCCGGCGGTACGAGCTGGAGCAGCTGCGCCAGGCGTTCGACCGCGCCATGCGCGAGCGCCGCTGTCATCTCTTCACCATGCTGGGCAACGCCGGCGTCGGGAAGTCCCGGCTCGTGGCCGAGTTCCTGAGCGGCATCGACGCGCAGGTCCTGGAGGGACGCTGCCTCGACTACGGCGAGGGCATCACGTACTGGCCCGTCATCTCGATCCTGAAGCAGCTCGGTTCGCGCGCCGACGCGACGCTCCAGCGGGTCGTGGAAGGAGGGACGCTCCCGAACGAGGTGCCGTGGGCGGTGCGCTCACTGCTCGAGGAGGTGGCGGCGGACCAGCCCCTCGTCGTCGTCTTCGACGACATTCAGTGGGGCGAGGAGACGTTCCTCGACCTGATCGACCACATCGCGGACATGTCGCGCGGCGCCCCGATCCTGCTCCTCTGCTGCGCACGCCCCGACCTGCTCGACAAGCAACCCGGCTGGGGCGGCGGCAAGCTGAACGCGACCACGGTCCTCCTCGAGCCGTTGTCGGCAGACGAATGCGCCCAGCTCATCTCGGTGCACGGCGGCGTCGCGCCGGAGATGCGCGAACGGATCCTGGCCGCCGCCGACGGAAACCCGCTCTTCGTCGAGGAAATGGTCGCGCTCGCACACGAGGATGGCGACGTGCGCGTGCCTGCGACGGTGCAGGCGCTTCTTCAGGCCCGCATCGACCAGCTCGGCGGCGCCGAGCGCGCGGTGATCGAGCGCGGCGCGGTCGAAGGGGAGACCTTCCACCGCGGCGCCGTTGCGGAGCTCGCGCGAGACGGTGACGTCGACCCCCAGCTCGTGGGACTCGTCCGCAAGGAGTTGATCCAACCCGCCGCGTCGACGCTGCGCGGCGACCAGGCGTTCCGGTTCCGCCACCTGCTGATCCGCGACGCCGCGTACGACGCCCTCCCGAAGGAGACCCGGGCCGATCTGCACGAGCGCTTCGCCGACTGGCTCCTCGTGCACGGCACCGAGCTGATCGAGCTCGACGAGATCCTCGGCTACCACCTCGAGAAGGCGGCGCACTACCGGGGCGAGCTCGGACGGACGAACGGAGAGCTCGAGACGCGGGCCGGAGCCCGCCTCTGGGCTGCGGGGCGCCGGGCGGCCGCGCGCGGCGACAGCTCGGGCGCGCTCAACCTGCTCGGGCGAGCGGCGGCGCTCTTGCCGGAGGAGCACCCGGACCGGCTTGCGGCGCGTCTCGACCTGCTGTCGCTCTTAATCGTGGCCGACCTCCCCGACGAGCGAAACCGGGCGATCGACGAGCTGCGCGAGTCCGACGACCCACCGCTGCGGATGTACGGAGAACTCGCGCGCGTGTACGTCGACCTGCTGGTCAACCCGGCCGGCGCGACCGAAACCGCCGAGCGGGTCAGCGAGCTGGCGCTCGAACTGTTTTCGGCGAGTGGCGACGATCGGGGTCTCGCGGCGGTATGGGAGGTGCGGGCGATGGCCGCCTGGCTCCAGAGCCGCGCCAAGGAGACGCTGGCCGCAATGGACCGCTACGCGGAGCACGCTGAGCGAGGCGGCGTGATCGAGTTCCCGGGACGCACCGAGGTGAGCCGCTTCGGCCCGCTCGTGCACGGCCCCTTCACCATCGCAGAGAAGCGCAGGCGCACAGCACATCTCCCTGAGGACGCGCACGCGCTCACGATTCTCGAGTCGGAGATCGCCTACCAGGAGGGGCGCTACGAGGATGCGATCGAGCTGACGGAGCGGATGGCCCAGAGGCTCGGGGAGCTCGGCGTGCCCGTGCTCCTCGGCCCGCCCAAGGTCGCCAGGGCCGAGCAGTTGTTCGAGGCGGGTCGGCTGCACGAATCGGTGGAGCAGTGGCAGGACGCCTTGGCGCTACTCGATTCGCTGGGCATGACGAGCTACGCGTCGACGGCGCTCATCCAGCTCGGGGCGGCGAAGCACGGGCTCGGCGAGCTCGCGGAGGCCGAGCGGCTGGCCGTCGAGGGAGAGGAGCTCGGCGCCGCGGAGGACACCGTCAACTTCTCGAGAGGGCGGCGCCTGCGCGCCCTCGTGGCGGCGGATCGCGGTGATCTCGAGAAAGCGGAAGCGCTTGCGCGGGATGCCCTCGAACACGCCTACCGCACAGACTTCCCGGACGAGCACGGCAGCTCGCACGAGGCGCTCGGTTACGTGCTCGCCGCTGCGGACCGCACGGACGAGGCGCGCACGGAGTACGTCCGCGCGGCCGAGGCGTGGGAGCAGTTCGACTGGACCGCGAAAGCTGCCCGCGTGCGCGCGCTACTCGAAGAGCTGTGACCGCCACGCCGTCGCGTAGATGTGCTTCAGCTTCTCGACCCGCGCGACGTACGCGACGGTCTCCGGAAACTGGATCGGCTCACCCTTCGCGCGCCAGCGGTCGACGTTCCCCTGCCCCGCGTTGTACGCCGCGAGGACGAGCCGCTCGCTGTGGTACTTGGCGAAGAGGTCGTGGAGGTACCAGGCCCCGTAGCGGATATTGATCTCGGCGTTGTAGAGGTCGTTCGTGTGGAACGCGCTGCCGCCGGTGCGGATCGCGATTCCCTTCGCCGTCGACGGCGTCAGCTGCATCAACCCGATCGCGCCCGACGAGGACTGCGCGTTCGGGTTGAACTTCGACTCCTGGTAGATCACAGCCGCGAGGAGCGCGGGCGAGAGACCGTGCTCACGCGCGTGCACACGGACGAACTCGGAGTAGCGAAGCGGATAGCGAAGCCGCTCGAACCACGGCGGGCTCGTCTCGTCGACGTACGCGAACGCGCCGGCGACGATCGCCAGCAGCAGCACGACGAACAGAAGCCTTCTCATCCTGACGTGAGATCGTGCATGACCGAGGCGACGAATGCATCCAGCTCGTCGAGCGAGCCGGTGTTCTTGAAGGAGTAGTCGGCGCGGGCGACCTTCTCGCGGTCGTCGAGCAGGCGAGCCTCGCGATTCTCGGTCGCGACGACCGAGCGAGCCCGGCGCAGCTGCGACGGTGCGGTGATCACGACGACCTTGTCGAAGCGCGTCTCGCCGCCGGACTCGTAGAGGAGCGGCACCTCGGTCACGACGACGTCGGGGACGTTCGGAAGCTCGGCGAGCTGCTCGCGCCACCGCAGGTACTCGGCGGCGACGAGCGGATGCAGAAGCTCCTCGAGCCAGGTGAGCGCCTCGCGGTCGTTGAAGACGACTGTCGCGAGCGCGCCGCGGTCGATCTCGCCGTCGGGCGCGACGATCCCGTTGCCCATCCGGCCGACGACCGCCTCGCGTACCTCGGCGCGCCGCAGCAGGTGATGGACGATCTCGTCGCTCGACACCGTCGCGGCGCCGTGACGCGCGAACGCACGCAGTGCTTCGCTCTTCCCCGCTCCGATGCCGCCGGTGATCGCGACGGCTACGGGCCGGCTCACTCCTCTTCGGCGGGAGCTTCCGGCTCTTCGGCGGGAGCTTCCGGCGTTGCTTCCGCCGTCGGCTCTTCGGCGGGCTCTTCGACGAGCTCCTCCGCTTCGACCTCGTCGGCCTCGGCCGGCTGATCGTCGACGAGCGCCTCCGCTTCGAGCTCGGCGGGCTCGGGCTCTTCGGCGTCCGTGACGGGCGCCTCCGCGAAGACCTCTTCGGAGAGATCGAGTGCCGGCCGTGTGTGCACCGACTCCGCACCGTCTGCGCGCGGCTGCACCGGGTCGGTGTCCTCGACGCGCTTCAGCGAGAGCGACAGCCGGCGGCGCTCGCCGTCGACCTCGATGATCTTCACGTTGACCGGCTGGCCCTGCGCAACGACCTCGCGCGGGTTCTCGACGTGGTGCTGCGCGAGCTCGGAGATGTGCACGAGGCCTTCGACGCCCGGCAGGATCTCGACGAACGCGCCGAACGTGACGACCTTGGTGACGCGACCTTCCACGACGTCGCCCTCGTGGTAGCTCTCGATCACCTGCTGCCACGGGTCGCTCTGCGTCTGCTTGAGACCGAGCGAGATGCGCTGGCGGTCGCGGTCGATGTCGAGCACCTTCACCTCGACGGTCTGGCCGATCTCGAGAATCTCGGACGGGTGGTTGACGTGCGACCACGAAAGCTCGGAGATGTGGATGAGGCCGTCCATGCCGTCGAGATCGACGAACGCGCCGAAGTCGACGATGTTCGAGATCTGCCCCTCGACGACGTCGCCGGGCTGAAGCTTGTCGAGGATCTGCTGCCGCTGCTCCTTGCGCTCTTCCTCGAGCACGGCGCGGCGCGAAAGCACGACGTTGTTGCGTGAGCGGTTCAGCTCGATGACCTTCGCGCGCAGCTCCTGGCCGAGGAACTCGTCGAGGTCCTGCACGCGGCGGATGTCGACGAGCGACGCCGGCAGGAACCCGCGGACGCCGAGGTCGAGGATCAGACCGCCCTTGACCACCTCGATCACGCGGCCGTTGACCGGCTCGCCGGACTCGGCGGCGCCCTCGATGTTCTTCCAGGCAAGCTCGAACCGCGCGCGCTTCTTCGAGAGGATCAGGCGCCCTTCGGCGTCTTCCTTCGTGAGCACCAGCGCATCGATCTCGTCGCCGAGGTTGACCTCGTCGGCCGGGTTGACCGAGCGGCGGATCGAGAGCTCGGAGACCGGGATGACCCCCTCCGACTTGTAACCGATGTCGACGAGAACCTCGTCCTTGTCGACGCGGACCACGGTTCCGTGGACGACCTGGCCCTCGTTGATCTCGGGGAAGGTCGACTCGTAATCGGGGATCAGCTCGCCGTCGGGGCCTTCAACCCAGACGCCGGGCTCCTGTTGCATGAGGTCGTTGCTAGCCAAGCGGCCGGGAAGTATAGCCACGTTCACATTACGCCCCGGTTAGGCGGCCGGATTGGGCGAGTGCCGGTTCAGGACTTGGCTTCGGCCCAGTTGTCGCCGGCGCCGACGTCGACGGCCAGGGCCGGATCGAGATCGTACGCGCCGCACATCTCCTCGCGCACGAGCTCCTTCACCTTCGACACCTCGGGATCGGGCACCTCGAGCAGCAGCTCGTCGTGCACCTGCAGCACGAGCCGCGCGCCGCGTCCCTCCTCCTGCAGGCGGCGCGCGATGCGGATCATCGCCACCTTGATGATGTCCGCGTTCGAGCCCTGCATGACGAAGTTGACCGCGACGCGCTCGCCGAAGCCGCGCGTCTGCCGGTTCGATGCACGGATCTCGGGCACCGGGCGGCGACGGCCGAGCAGCGACGTGACATAGCCGTCGCGGCCGGTCTGCTCGATCGTGCGCCCGATGAAGTCCTGCACGTGCGGGAAGCGCGCGAGGTACGCGTCGATGTAGCGCTGCGCCTCGTCGCGCGGGATCTCGAGATTTTCCGAGAGCCCGTACGCGGAGATGCCGTAGACGATCCCGAAGTTGATCATCTTCGCGATCGAACGCTGACCCGATGTGAGCGCGGCCGGATCGACTCCGAGCACCTCCGCCGCCGTCGCGGTGTGGATGTCCTCGCCGCGCAGGAACGCCTCGCGCAGCTTCGGCTCGCCCGAGACGTGCGCGAGGATGCGCAGCTCGATCTGCGAGTAGTCCGCCGACATGATGCGGTGACCTTCCTCGGCGATGAACGCGGAGCGGATCTCACGGCCGAGCTCGGTGCGGATCGGAATCGACTGCAGGTTCGGATCGGAGGTCGAGAGGCGGCCGGTTGCGGCGACGGTCTGGTTGAACGTGGTGTGCAGCCGCGCATCGTGGTCGGAGATCAGCGACGGCAGGGGGCCGAGATACGTGTTGAGCAGCTTCGAGAGCTCGCGCCACTCCTCGATCAGCGGCACGATCGCGTGGTCGTGCCGGATCGAGCGCAGCACCTTCGCGTCGGTTGAATAGCCGGTCTTGCCCTTGCGCCCCGCCGTGAGGCCGAGCTTCTCGAAGAGCACGCGTCCGACCTGCTGCGTCGAGCCGATCATGAACTCCTCGCCGGCCGCCTCGTACGCCTGCGACTCGAGCTCCTCGACGCGGTCGGCGAGCCGTGCGGTGATCTCGCCCATCCGATACGTGTCGATCTTTACGCCGGCCTGCTCCATGTCGGCGAGCACACGCGTGAGCGGCAGCTCGACGTTGCGGTAGAGATCCGTCACGCCGCGCTCGGCCAGCCGTTCGAGCATCGGACCGATCAACCGGCGCGGCGTCTCGGCGCGCCGCACGAGCGCGGTTGTCTCCTCCTCCGCCTCGGGCGTCGGCAGCAGCTCCACCCCGTACTCGGCCGCGAGGTCGTCGAGCTCGTAGGACGCCCGGCCCGGATCGATCAGGTAGGCCGCAAGCAACGTGTCGTCCTGCGCGTCCACGCGCAAGAACTTCGCATCGTGCACGATCAAAGCTGCGCGCGGAGGAACCAGCGATCGGTGACCAATCACCACCTCTCCGCTCGAGACCGCTGCGCGGTCGCCGATTGCGGCGTAGCCCACGACGCCCCGGAAGTCGAGCTCACCTTCAGTCCAGGGCACCTCGATGCCGGTCACGTGCATGGGCGCCGACGGAATCGCCACGTCGAGCTCGTCGATGCGGTTCAACAGGTTGCGGAACTCGAAGCGCCGGAAGATCTCCTTCAGCTGCGCGCGGTCGGGCGGGTCGAGCACGAGCTGCGCCGGGTCGCAGTCGATGTCGAGATCGCGCCTCATCGTCGCAAGCTCCTTCGACGTGCGCGCGAGGCCCGCATGCTCGGTGACGTTCTTGCGCCGCGCCGGCGACAGTTCGTCCGCGTGCTCGATCACCGACTCGAGCGAGCCGTACTGCGCGATCAGCTGGCCCGCCGTCTTGTCGCCGATCCCCGGGACGCCGGGGATGTTGTCGGACGTGTCGCCCTTGAGGCCGATGAAGTCCGGCACCTGCTCGGGCGTGACGCCGTACCGCGCCTCGACGCGGTCGGGTGTGTAGACGTTGACGTCCGCGACGCCGCGCGGCGTCATCATCAGGCAGACGTTCTCACTGCAGAGCTGGAACGCGTCGCGGTCGGTCGAGACGACGCACGTCTTGATCCCCTCCGTGTCGGCGCGCGTGGCGAGCGTCGCGATCACGTCGTCCGCCTCCCAGCCCTCGAACTCGAGGTTGCGGTAGCCGAACGCCTCGACGATCGGGCGAAAATGCGGGAACTGCTCGCGCAGCAGGTCGGGCATCGGCTTGCGGCCTTCCTTGTAGACGACCTCCGCGGCCTCGGCGACCGCCGCGCGATGCACGGGGCGCGAGTCCCACGCGACGGCGACGCCTTTCGGCCGGTAGTCGGCGAGCAGCTTGAAGAGCATGTTCGTGAAGCCGAGCAGCGCGCCCGTCGGCTGACCGTCGGTCGTCGCGAGCTCCTCGGGCAGCGCAAAG
>DATAUN010000031.1:0-10122 GCA_036268235.1 Gaiellaceae bacterium | reverse complement strand
CGTGAGCTTCCGCCAGCGCGTCACGCTCCTCGTGGCGCTCGCGATCGCGGTCACGGTGGCGGGTGCGTCCGTGGCGGTGTGGATGATCGCGAGGCACGAGCTGTATGCGCAGCTCGATTCGACGCTCGCGCAGCAGGCCGTGCAGGGCGGCGGACCTTTCGGCAGTGGCTCTCCGCTCACCGTCACCATCCGCCAGGACGGCGACGTCAGTGGCCCCCTCTCGAGCAGCCTCCCGATCACGAATCGGGTCAAGGCGGTCGTGAACGGGTCCAACGGCGGCTTCTACACCGACCTCACCGCCCATCTGGATGGCCAGAACTACGCCCTCCGCGAACTCGTCGCGCGCCGGAGCGACGGGACGACCGTGATGACGGTGCAGCCTCTCGGGCCGACGCAGCACGCGCTCGCGCGCATCCGGTTCTGGATCCTCTTGATCGGTGGTCTTGGCATCGCCCTCGCAGCCGGGCTAGCCGCGCTCGTCGCGACCGCCGCGCTGCGTCCGGTCCGCCGCCTGACCGCCGCCGCCGAGACCGTCGCCGCGACCGGAAATCTCAACGAGCGAGTTGTGGTCGAGGGCTCGGACGAGCTTGGCCGGCTCGCCGCGCGTTTCAACGGGATGCTCGCGGCGCTCGAGGACTCCGTCGGCCGCCAGCGCCGGCTCGTCGCCGACGCGTCGCACGAGCTGCGCACGCCGCTCACGGCCGCCCGCACGAACATCGACCTCGTCCGCGAGGGCCGGCTGCCCGAGGTCGAGGTGCGGCGGGCGCTCGACGAAGCGTCGGTCGAGCTCGACTCGCTCACGTCGCTCGTATCGGACCTCGTCGAGCTCGCGCGCGGCACCGAGCGGAAGCTGCGGATCGAGGACGTGCAACTCGATGACCTCGTCGCGGGCATGGTCGAGCGCGCGAAGTCACGCTCGCCGCAGACGACGTTCGTCACGTCGCTCTCGCCGACGATGGTGCGTGTCGATCCGGCGATGGTCGAGCGCGCCGTGTCGAACCTGCTCGACAACGCGGTGAAGCACGGCGCACCTGGTACGCCCGTCGAGGTGACGGTGCGCGACGGCGAGATCGTCGTCGCCGACCACGGGCCCGGCATCTCGGACACCGACCTGCCCCGCATCTTCGACCGCTTCTACCGCTCGGCCGCGTCGCGCGCAAAGCCGGGCGCGGGCCTCGGCCTCGCGATCGTCCGCGAAGCGGCGGAGGCGCACGGCGGCAAGGTGACCGCCGAGAGCACCTCCGGCGGAGCAAGCTTCCGCCTCACGCTGCCGGCGACGGCGTAGCTCCGCCTGCGCGTCGACTAGCGTCGCGACCTATGGGTCTGCGGCGTAACCGGGACTTCGTCCTCTACCAGGCGGGGCAGTTCCTCTCCACGGCGGGGAGCTCGTTGAGCTCCGTCGCGTACCCGTTGCTCGTCCTCGCGCTCACGCACTCGCCCGCGAAGGCCGGCCTCGTGTCGTTCGCGCGGCTCCTCCCCGCGCCGTGCTTCGGGCTCTTCGCCGGCGTCGTCGCCGACCGCCTCGATCGCCAGCGCGTCATGCTCGCCGCGGACGCCTGCCGCGCGTTGACGATGGCAGCGCTCGCGATCCTCGTCACACAGGGTGCGCCCTACTGGCCGATCGTCCTGATTGCGTTCCTCGAAGGGACCGGCGACATCTTCTTCTCCGCCTCGTCGACGGGCGCGATCCGCTCCGTCGTCCCGGCGGACCAGCTGCCCAATGCGATCGCCGTGCAGCAGGGCCGCGCCGCAGTCGCGACGCTTGTCGGGCCGCCGGCCGGCGGCGCCCTCTTCTCCATCTCGCGGGCGCTTCCGTTCGTCGGCGACGCGGTCTCGTACGCCTGCTCGTTCCTGGCGATCCTCGCCATGCGGACGCGCTTTCAGCAGCCACGCGAGCGTCTGCCACTGCGCATCAGGGCCGAGCTCGCCGAAGGCTTTCGCTTCCTGTGGCGGCAACCGTTCCTGCGCACGACGGCGATCTACTACGCGGT
This sequence comes from Gaiellaceae bacterium, assembly GCA_036268235.1. Classification (GTDB taxonomy): domain Bacteria; phylum Actinomycetota; class Thermoleophilia; order Gaiellales; family Gaiellaceae; genus PALSA-600. The sequence goes on along the minus strand of DATAUN010000031.1, from coordinate 8,131 downwards.
GGGGAACGCGACCATCCCTGCGGTTCTCTTCATCGTCGTCGTGGTCGCGCGGGGGCAGGGCCTCTCCGGCGGCAGCATCGGGCTGCTGCTCGCGCTCTTCAGCGCCGGCATCCTGATCGGATCGGCCTGCTCGGCGTCCGTGCGGCGACGCCTCTCCGTGCGCGCCGTGGTGCTCGTCGAGGCCTACACCGGGCTCCTGATGGCGGCCTATCTCGTCGAGCCGAGCGTCTACGTGCTGCTGGCAGCGGCGCTGCCACAAGCGATCGTGCTTCCGATCACCGACTCGTACGTGGTCGCGCACCGGATCGTTGCGACGCCCGACCGGCTGCTCGGCCGCGTCGAAGCGGTGCGGATCACGATCGCGCGCACAGCGGCGCCGCTCGGCCCGCTCGCCGCGGGCGTGCTTCTGAGCGCGACGACGGGCAGGACGACCGTCGCCGTCTTCACGGCACTGACCGCGGGGCTCGCCGTCTACGCGACGCTCGCGCGCCCGTTACGGCACCCGCCGCCGCTCGAAGCCGTCGCCTAGGCAGCGGCGACGAGCTCGGCGACCTCGGTCGGCGTCGTACCGACCTTGATGCCGACGGCCTCGAGCGCGTCCTTCTTCGCCTGCGCGGTGCCGGACGAGCCCGAGATGATCGCGCCCGCGTGCCCCATCGTCTTTCCGGGAGGCGCCGAGAAGCCGGCAATGTACGAGTACACCGGCTTCGTCATGTGCTCGCTCACCCACGTCGCGGCCTTCTCCTCTTCGTCGCCGCCGATCTCGCCGACGAGGACGACGACCTCGGTCTCCGGGTCCGCCTCGAACTTCTCGAGGATGTCGATGAAGCCCGAGCCCACGACCGGGTCGCCGCCGATGCCGACGATCGTCGAGTTGCCGAGGCCGCGCTGGGCCAGCTCGTTGCCGATCTGGTAGGTCAGCGTCCCCGAACGCGACACGAGCCCGATCTTCCCCGGCTGGAAGACCTCCGCCGGGATGATCCCCACGTTCGCCTTCCCCGGCGAGAGCACACCGGGGCAGTTCGGGCCGATCAGCGTGACGCCCTTCGGGCGCACGTACGTGTAGACGCGCAGCATCTCGTGCGCGGGCACGTGCTCGGTGATGCAGATGACCGTGCCGATGCCGGCGTCGACCGCCTCGTAGATCGCATCCGGCGCGAAGCGCGCCGGCACGAAGATCAGCGACGTGTTCGCGCCTGCCTCGGCGACCGCCTCGGCGGCGGTGTCGAACACCGGGACGCCTTCGACGTCCTGGCCGCCCTTGCCGGGCGTGACGCCCGCGACGAGGTTCGAGCCGTACGCGCGGTTGCGCAGCCCGTGGAAGCGTCCCTCGGAGCCGGTCAGCCCCGCGACGACGAGCTTCGTGTCGTTGTCGACGATGATCGCCATCTACACCTTCTTCTTCGCCTTGAGGATGATCTTCGTGTCCTGCCAGGTGGTTCCGTCGTCGCTCGTGACCGGCGCGAGCAGCTCGCGGACGCGTTCTGCGTCTTCGCCGTCGCAGCCGGTGCGCGCGAGCCAGTCCTCGAGATCGTGCGTCTTGTGAAAGTAGTCGACGTGCTCGATCGCGAGGCCGGCCCGTTCGAGGAAGCCGCGCCACTCAGTCTCGGTGTAGCTGCGCACGTGCGTCGGGTCGCGCAGCTTGTCGGCCTGCTCGTGCTCTTCCGAGATGAAGAGCGTGTCTTCGATCACGACGGCGTCGCGCGTGACGCGGGCCAGCTCGGCCACCGCCGCTTCGATGTCGCCGAAGTGATGCGGCGCGATGCGCGTGACGACGACGTCGAACGAGCCGTCTTCGAACGGGAGCTGCTCGGCCGGCGCGACGACGTCGGGCTGCATGCCGGCGGCTGCGTCGACGGTGACGACGTCAAGGCCGAGGTCGCGAAGCCTGCGTGCAACATGACCGCCGCCGGTCGCGACGTCGAGCGCCGTCTCCCCCGTGCACAGCACGACCACCATGTCGAGATCCGGATCGCTCGCGTGCGTGACCGAGTTCCGGTACGCCTCCGCACGTTCGTCCCAGGGGTTGATCATCGCTGCGACTTCCGCGCCTTGATCATGATCATCGGCGACGTCCAGGTCGTGCCGTCCGCGGACGAAAGCGGCGCCAGCAGCTCGCGGATGCGCGGCCGGGCGGCCTCGGGCGAGTCGGTGCGCGCGAGCCAGTCGTCGAACGTGAGCGTCATGTCGTAGAACTCGACACGCTCGACCTCGAGCGCGGCGCTGACGAGCAGCTCCCGCCACTCCTCTTCGGACAGCGAGCGCACATGGCTCGGGTCGCGCAGCTTCTCCGCCTGCTCGGTCTCTTCGTCGGTGTAGTGGTGATCCTCGATCACGACGACGCCGTTCGAGACGCGCGCGATCTCACCGATCGCGTCGCCGATCGACTGGAAGTGGTGCGCGGCGAGGCGTGTGACGACGACGTCGAACGAGCCGTCGGCGAAGGGAAGCTGCTCCGCAGGCGCGATCACGTCGGGCTGCATGCCCGGCGACGGGTCGACGGTAACTACCTCGGCGCCCGCCTCCCGCAGCCGGCGCGCAACGTGGCCGCCGCCGGTCGCGACGTCAAGCGCCTTCACGCCGGGGCCGGGGTTGCACATCTCGACCACGACGTCGAGGTCAGGCCCGTTCGCATGCACCGCGGACGTGCGGTAACGCTCGGCGCGCTCGTCCCAGACGCTCACGCCGCGAGCTCGACCGCGCGCCGCGCGGCGTCGAGCATCGTCGGCTCGACGTAGAGGTTCGGCGGCGCCGCCTCCGCGAGAATCCGCCGCCCCTCCTCGGAGTTCGTGCCGTCGAGGCGGACGACGATCGGCGTCTCGATCCCCATCCGGGAGAGCGCCTCGAGGATCCCGCGCGCGACCTCATCGCAGCGCGTGATCCCGCCGAAGATGTTGAAGAAGATCGACTTCACCTGCGCGTCGGCGGTGATCACCTCGAGCGCGTCGATGACGCCCTGCGCGTTGCCGCCGCCGCCGAGGTCGCAGAAGTTCGCCGGGCTGCCGCCCGCGACGACGACGACGTCCACCGTCGACATCGAGAGGCCGGCGCCGTTGCCGAGAATGCCGACCGAGCCGTCGAGCTTCACGTACGTGACGCCCTTCTCGCGCGCGAGCGCCTCGAGCGGGTCGGCGGCGCTCGTGTCGCGGAACTCTGCGATGTCGGGATGGCGATAGAGCGCCGAGTCGTCCACCGTGAACTTCGAGTCGAGCGCCTTCACCTCGCCGTCGGGCGTGACGATCAGCGGGTTGATCTCGGTGAGCATCGCGTCGGTCTCGACGAAGCAGCGGTAGAGCTTCCCGACGATGTCGGCGATCTGCTTCTGCTCGCTCGGATCCTCGACGCCGGCGCCGTAGACGAGCCGCCGCGCGACCCACGGCTGGAAGCCCTCGAGCGGGTCGATGTGCAGCCGCACGAGCGCGTCGGGATCGTTCTCGGCGACCTCCTCGATCTCGACGCCGCCCTGCGTCGTGAACATGAAGAGCGGCTGCTTCGCGCCTCTGTCGAACGCGACCGAGAGGTAGTACTCCTTCGCGATGTCGGACGCCTTCTCGATCCACAGCGTCTTGACGACGTGGCCGCGGATGTCGAGCCCGAGCACCTGCTTCGCCTTCTCTTCCGCCTCGGCGGGGTCGTTCGCGAGCTGGATGCCGCCGGCCTTGCCGCGCCCGCCGGTCAGCACCTGCGCCTTGACGACGACCTGGCCGCCGATCTCCTCGGCGGCCGCGCGCGCCTCCTCGGGCGTCGTCGCGACACGGCCCTCGGACACCGGGATACCGAACTGCTTGAAGAGCTGCTTGCCCTGGTATTCGTAGAGATCCATCGGCAGGCGCGACGATAGCTACGCCGCTAGTCTCGGCGTCGATGGAAGCGATCGTCGTCGACGACCTTCGCAAGCGCTACGGAGAGGTGCAGGCGCTGGACGGGGTCTCCTTCGCGGTGCGCGAAGGTGAGGTCTTCGGACTGCTCGGCCCGAACGGTGCCGGCAAGTCGACGACGGTGCGCGTGCTCGTGACGCTGACGAAGGCAGACTCGGGCAGCGCATCGGTCGCGGGCCAGGACGTTCGGCGCAACCAGGCGGCTGTGTGGAAGGCGATCGGCTACGTGCCGCAGGACTCCGGCGTCGACGTGTACGCCACCGGGCGCGAGAACCTGATGCTGCAAGGGCATGTGCAGCGCATGAGCGGAAGCGAGCTCAAAAACCGGACCCGGGAGCTGTTGGAGCTCGTCGGCCTCGAGGATGCCGCCGAGCGCATCGTCCTCGGCTACTCCGGCGGCATGCGGCGCAGGCTCGACATCGCGCTCGGGCTCGTGCACAGACCGCGCGTCCTCTTCCTCGACGAACCGACAACCGGTCTCGATCCCGAGGCGCGAGTCGAGATGTGGGACGAGGTGTCGCGGCTCGCGCGCGCCGAATCGCTGACGATCCTCCTCACGACCCACTACCTGGAGGAGGCCGATCAGCTCGCGGACCGCCTGGCGATCGTCTCGCAGGGGAAGATCGTGGTCGAGGGAACGCCGACCGAGCTCAAGGAGCAGATGAAGGGCGATGCCCTGCAGGTCGAGCTCGAGGAGAAGCGCGTCGACGAGGCGCGCGCGGTGATCTCCGAGGTGGGGGCACGCCCCGAGGCGGTGATCGGCGAGAAGACGATCGTCGCGCGGGCGGAGAGCGGCGCCGTCGCGCTGCCGCGCGTGCTGTCCGCGCTCGAAGCGGCGGGCATCGGCGTCGCGTCGGCAACCGTGTCACGGCCGAGCCTCGACGACGTCTACCTGCACTTCACCGGGCGCGACTTCGACTCCGAGGATCGTGCAGCGTGAACACTCTGAGCGACACCTGGTTCTTGATCCTTCGTCGCTGGCGCAACCTGATGCGCGAGCCGATCTGGATCGTGATGATGGTCGTGCAGCCGATGGTTTGGCTCGTGCTGTACGGGCAGCTCTTCCGGAACGTGACGAAGCTGGGCGGCTTCGGGACGGGGTCGTACGTCACGTTCCTCGCGCCCGCGATCGTGATCATGAACGCGTTCTTCGGCGCGTCCTGGAGCGGCATGTCGATGATCAACGACCTCGAGCACAAGGTGATCGAGCGCTTCCTCGCGACGCCTGCGTCGCGGCTCGCGATCATCCTTTCGCAGATCGGGACATCGGCGATCACCTCGGTGATCCAGTCGCTCCTGATCCTGATCGTGTCGTTGATCCTCGGGGTCCGCGTGAGCGAAGGGGTCCTCGGCTGGGCCGTGATCATCCTCGCCGGCGCGCTCGTCAACTCGGCCTTTGCGGGTTTCTCACAGGCGGTCGCACTGCTGACCCGCCGGGAAGCGACGATGATCGCCGTCGCGAGCTCGATCCAGATGCCGCTGCTCTTCCTCTCCACGACGATGATCGCCGCGAAGCAGATGCCGCACTGGATGCAGGTGACGTCGAAGTTCAACCCGCTCGAGTGGGGCGTCCGCGCCGCGCGGGCGGTCGCATTGCCCGGGACGTCGTGGTCGACGGTCGGCTGGCACATCCTCCTCTTGCTCGGCCTGAGCGCGCTCACCTGCGCGTGGGCGACACGTGCGTTCCGCGGCTACCAGCGAACGCTCTAGCCGACGACGCAGATGCGCTCGCCGATCGAGATCGGCTGGAGCTCCGACACCGCGAGCTCGGAGACGGTGCCCGCGACCGGCGCCGTCACCTCGTTCTCCATCTTCATCGCCTCGACGATGCAGATCACCTGGCCGGCCTCGACCTCGTCGCCGTCGGCGACCTTCACCGCGAGCACGGTGCCTTGCATCGGCGAGACGACCGCCCCCGACGCACCCGCGCCGAGCGCCGCCGCTCGCTCGCGGCGGCGGCGGGCGAGCTCGCGGTAGGGCGGCTCGGGAACGAGCACGTTCACTTCGACGCGCCGGCCGTCGACCTCCGCGAACGTGCGCCGCTCCGTCAGGGCGCCGCTGGCGGTTGCGGCCGCCGGCTCCGCCGCGGACAGCTCGGCCGCGCGCGCCGCGAGCTCGGGCGACTCGACGACGCCATGGCAGGTCTCGCCGGCGCGGAAGCACGGGTGCGAAAGCAGCGCCTGGTGGAAGCCGATCAGCGTCTTCACGCCGCCGATGCGGTACTCGCCGAGCGCGCGCAGCATGATCCCGATCGCCTGCTCGCGATCGGCGCCGCGCACGATCAGCTTCGCGACCATCGGGTCGTAGAGCGGCGAGACGACCGAGCCTTCGGTCACGCCCGAGTCGACGCGCACGCCGGGCCCGGACGGCTCGCGATAGACGGTGATCGTCCCGGGCGAGGGCAGGAACCCGTTGGCGGCGTCCTCGGCGTTGATGCGGCACTCGATCGCGTGGCCGTCGAGGCGCACCTGCTCCTGTGTGAGCTCGAGCGGCTCGCCGAGCGCGACCTTCACCTGTGCGCGGACGAGGTCGATCCCGGTCACGAGCTCTGTGACGGTGTGCTCGACCTGGATGCGCGTGTTCATCTCCATGAAGTAGTAGGAGCCGTCCGGCGCGAGCAGGCCCTCGATCGTCCCGGCCGACCGGTAGCCGGCGGCGCGCGCGGCGTCGACCGCGATCGCGCCGATCCGCGCACGCAGCTCGTCGTCGACCGCCGGCGAGGGCGTCTCCTCGACGAGCTTCTGGTGGCGGCGCTGGATCGTGCAGTCGCGCTCGCCGAGGTGGATGACGTTCCCGTGCGCGTCCGCGAGCACCTGAACCTCGACGTGCCGCGGATCCTCGAGGTAGCGCTCGACGTACACCGAGGCGTCGGCGAAGTACGCGCGGCCCTGCCGCTGCGCCGACTCGAGCGCAGCCGCCGCGCCCTCGGCCGACCGGACGATCTCCATCCCCTTGCCGCCGCCGCCCGCGGCCGCCTTGATCAGCAGCGGGTAGCCGATCTCCTCGCCGAGCGCGGCAACTTCTTCAACAGAGGTGACGGGATCGGTGGTGCCCGGGATGATCGGGACGCCCGCCGCCTGCATCGCCTGGCGCGCGCGCGTCTTCGACCCCATCAGCTCGATCGCGCTCGGAGGCGGCCCGATCCAGACGAGCCCCGCCTCTTCGACCGCGCGCGCGAAGCCGGCGTTCTCGGCCAGGAAGCCGTAGCCGGGGTGCACGGCGCCCGCACCGGACGCGCGGGCGGCCTCGAGCAGCTTCTCCACGACGAGGTAGCTCTCGGCCGAGGTCGCCCCACCGAGCGCGAACGCCTCGTCGGCGAGGCGCGGATGGACCGCATCGCGGTCCGTGTCGGAGTACACGGCGACCGAGCCGATGCCCATATCCCGGAGCGTCCGGAAGATCCGGACGGCAATCTCACCCCGGTTGGCGACGAGGACCTTCGAGAACATCACCGTATTCTCTCGTTCAGATGAGCTTCGCCGATCAATTGACCGTCACCCGGGCAATCGCCGTCCCGGTCGTCCTCGTCCTCTTCGCGGTCTCTTTCACGAACCACGACTACTGGGCGACGGGCGTGTTCTGCGTGGCGATGGCGACCGACTGGTTCGACGGCCGGATCGCCCGGCGCACCGGACAGACCTCCTCGATCGGCTCGCTGCTCGACCCGATCGCCGACAAGCTGCTCGTGCTGACGACGCTGATCGTGCTCGTCGACCAGCAGGTCTTCCCGGCCTGGATGGTCGCCGCGATCGTCGCGCGCGAGCTCCTCGTGTCGGGGCTCCGCCAGGCGGCGATCGAGCGGGGAATCGTGATCGCGGCGCGCGACCTCGGGAAGCTGAAGACGTGGGCGCAGGCAATCGCCGCCGGGGTCGGCGGGCTCGCCGCTGCCGGCGCCTGGGGCCATCGCGCCGCGTGGTGGGCGCTGCTCGTCGCCCTCGTCCTGACCTGGATCTCGGGCTTCGACTACGCCCGCGCCGCCCCGCGGCTGTTCCGCGGCGGCGTGGCCGCCTCGCCGTGACATACACGACCGACAAGGAGACCGACGACGCGGTTATCCACGCGTCGGTCGCTACGGCGGCCGCTCTCACGACGAAGGCATCCGAAGTCGGTTTGGATCGGGTCACCGAAAAGCCGCTCTTCCATGCTGCGTTCCGCGCGGCCCTGGCCGACGAGCTCGGCGAAGCCGTACTGCCCGGCGAGAAGACGCTGGCCGTGCTCGACTGGCAGGCCGGGGGCAGGCTCGGCGGCTTCGA
>DATAUN010000030.1:0-7714 GCA_036268235.1 Gaiellaceae bacterium | reverse complement strand
AGCGAATGGATGCATCGAGAGCCTCGTTGACGAGCTTGTCCGCGAGCTCGTTGTGCGCGCGCCTCACGTGCCGATACTCCACCGCCGCGAGCTGCCGCGCAACCGCGTTCGCCCCGACGAAGAGCCCGCGCAGCGCTTCGTTCTTGACACGGTACTCGCCGCGCATCTGCTTCACCATCAGCTCCGAATCGGAGACGACCTCGACCTCGGGCACGTGCAGCTCGACCGCCTTGCGCAGACCTGCGATCAGCCCGCTGTACTCGGCCACGTTGTTCGTCGCCTCACCGATCGCCGCGCCCTCGGCCGCGAGCACCGTGCCATCCTCCGTCTCGAGCACGAAACCGTAGGCTGCGGGGCCGGGGTTGCCGCGCGCGCCGCCGTCGGTGAAGAGGCGCGCTCGCACGGTGGTCAGTTGTTGTCGATCTGCGCGCGCTGGAGCTTGCCGCTGTAGTCGACGTACACCGACTTCCACTCGGTGAACACGTCGAGCGCCGCCTGACCTGCTTCGCGATGGCCGTTGCCGGTCTGCTTCATGCCGCCGAACGGCAGGTGCACCTCGGCGCCGGTCGTGCCGGCATTGATGTACGTGATGCCGGTCTGGAGATCGCGCATGGCCTTGAACGCCTTGTTGACGTCGCGCGTGAAGATCGACGACGACAGTCCGTACTTGACACTGTTCGCAGCGCGCACTGCATCCTCGAACGAGTCGACGGGGATCAGCGCCGTCGTCGGGCCGAAGATCTCCTCCTGCGCGATGCGCATCTGCGGGTCGACGTCGGCGAACACTGTCGGCCGGTAGTAGAAGCCGTGGCCTTCGACGCGCTCGCCGCCGGTGAGCAGCTTCGCGCCCTCGTCCTGGCCGATCCCCGTGTACGAGTGGATCTTCTCGACCGCCGCCTCGTTGATGACGGGCCCGATCTCGGTGTCGTCTTCCCACGGCGAGCCGATCTTCAGCTGCTCCGCGCGCGCGACCAGCTTCGACTGCAGCGCGTCGTAGACCGCGCGATGCACGATCACGCGCGACGCGGCCGTGCAGCGCTGGCCTGCGGTGCCGAACGCGCTCCACACGATCCCGTCGACCGCGAGGTCGAGGTCGGCGTCGTCCATGACGATGATCCCGTTCTTTCCACCCAGCTCCAGGTGGACGTGCTTCAGCTCGTCGGCCGCGTTCTTCGTCACGAGGATGCCCGTCTCGCGCGAGCCGGTGAAGGTGATCACCGGCACGTCGGGATGGCGCACGAGCGCGTCGCCCGCCTCTTCGCCGAAGCCGTGCACGATCTGCACGACGCCTTCCGGCAGACCGGCCTCGTGCAGCAGGTCGACGAAGCGCTGCGCGAGCAACGGCGTGTCCTCGGCCGGCTTCAGCACGACGGTGTTGCCGCACACGATCGCGGGTGTCAGCTTCCACGCGGGGATCGCGATCGGGAAGTTCCACGGCGTGATCGCGCCGACGACGCCGACCGGCATACGCACGCTCATCATGAACTTGTCGCGGAGCTCGGACGGCGTCGTCTGGCCGAAGAGCCGCCGCCCCTCGCCGCCCATGTAGTAGCTCATGTCGATCGCTTCCTGGACGTCGCCGCCCGCCTCCGCCTTCACCTTCCCCATCTCGCGGGTCATCAGGTCGGAGAACTCGGGCTTGTGCGCTTCCAGCAGCTGCGCGAAGCGGAACAGGATGGTTCCGCGCTCGGGCGCCGGGACGAGGCGCCAGTCCTCCCACGCGGCGCGCGCGGTCGCGACTGCGCGGTCGACCTCAGCCGCACCGGAGCGCGGGAACGTCTCGATCACCTCGCCCGTCGAGGGATTCAGCGATTCAAAGGTTGCGGTGGCCGCCATGCGGCCATCGTAGGGAAACTCAGCCTTCGGGCGCTTTGGTGTCCGGGAAGGTCCCGGGGACGCGGGCGCGGCGGCGGTCGCGGGTCGTGCGCCGCTCCTTGAAGGAGCCGTCGTCCTGGCCGTCGCGGCGGTCGGGGCCCTCGCGGCGGTCGACGATGACCGTCACGTTCGGGTTGTCCTTGTAGTACTCGACCATCTTGTCGAAGAGCTCCGTCTCGAGCTCGCGAGGAATGACGCAGTAGATCACGGTGCTCTCAGTGTAAGAGCTCTGGCGGAAGGCGCTAGAGCCGCGCGATGTCGGGGACGATCCGGCCGTCGTCGTCCATGTGCGCGTTCCACTCCGTGAACGAGCCCTCGAGCTCGTCCGGATCGTGCCCGCGGCCTTCCAGGCGCACCGGGTTGTCCGACTCCGGCGAGACGCGGTACTGGTACCAGCTGATGTCCCAGGCGACCGTCACGACGACCTCGGAGTTGACGCCGGACAGGACGACGACCGAGACGCGCGGCGACCCGAGCGACTTCGCGATCCCCTCGACGGTGCGCCGGTACTGGGATGCGTTGAAGAGGTCGGAGGCCTCGACCATCGCGAGCTCCTGGTCGGAGAGCCGGCGCAGGATCGGCTCCGAGGCGACCGTTACGTCCGCCGCGCGCGGCCGCGTTCCGAGAAGCGTTCCGAGGAGCCCGCGGCGGCGGCGCTCGCTCGGGACGGTCGGCGAGGTCGGCGCGCCCTCGCGGATCCAGCCGTACTCGAGTGCCGTCTCCGCGCAGAGCGGACAGACGTCGACGTAGTCCGTCCCGCCGTTCGGCGAGAAGCGAATCGCACGCTCCCCCATCAGCAGCGTGCGCTCGCAAATTGCGCACGTCCGGTCGACGGTCACCCTGGTGACCCGGGTTGTCATCCGAACAGCGTAACCAGGAGTTAGGCGGGAACCGCTTCTTTGTCCTTCTTCGCTGCATCGATGAGCTTCTGGGCGATGTGCGCCGGAACCTCTTCGTAGCGCAGGAACTGCATGTGATAGTCGCCGCGTCCGCCGGTCAGCGACGTGAGCGCCTGGTTGTAGGTCAGCACCTCTGCCATCGGAACCTCGGCCCTGATCGTCGTCATGCCGCCCTTCGGCTCCATCCCGTGGAGCCGCCCGCGGCGCGAGTTCAGGTCGCCGTTGATCGCGCCCACCGACTCGTCGGGCACGGTCACCTCGAGCTCCATGATCGGCTCGAGCAGCGTCGGCTGCGCCTTCTCGTAGGCGGTGCGGAATGCCATCGAGCCCGCGATCTTGAACGCCATCTCCGACGAATCGACGTTGTGGTAGCTGCCGTCGACGAGCGTCACGCGCACGCCCTGAACGGGCGCGCCGGCGAGCTCGCCGTGCGAGAGCGACTCCTGGATGCCCTTGTCGACCGCCGGCCGGAAGCTCTGCGGGATCACGCCGCCGACGATCTTGTCGACGAACTCGTAGCCGATCCCCTCCTCGATCGGCTCGATCTCGATGTGGCAGTCGCCGAACTGGCCGCGTCCGCCGGTCTGCTTCCGGTAGCGGCCCTGCGCGCGCGCCCTGCCCTTGATCGTCTCGACGTACGGAACCCGCGGCTGGTGCAGCTCCATCTCGACGCCGAACCTCCGGTGCGCTCGCTCGACGGCAACCTCGACGTGCACCTGGCTCATGCCGGACAAGAGCTCCTCCCCGGTCTGCGAGTCGCGCGAGAGCCTCAGGGTCGGGTCCTCGTCCGAGAGGCGGCGGAGCGCCTGCGCGACCTTGTCCTCGTCGCCCTTCGTCTTCGCCGTGACGGCGAAGCTCATCACCGGCTCGGGGAAGCCGAGCGACGGCGGTTCGAGGTCGTGCTCGGCGTCGACGAGCACGTCGCCGGTCAGCACGTCCTTCAGCTTCGCGACGGCGCCGAGGTCGCCCGGGCCGAAGCCGTCGGCCTTCTCGTGCTCCTTCCCCTCGAGCGTCATCAGCGCGCCGAGCCGCTCCTTCGAGTGGTCGCGATGGTTGACGAGCGTCGTATCGGGCTTCACCTCGCCAGCGTAGACGCGGAAGATCGAGATGCGCCCCGCGAACGGGTCGGCGACGGTCTTGAAGACGAACGCGGCGACCTTGGCGTCGGTCTCGATCGGCGAGCCCTTCTTGGCGGGGCTCGGGACGCCTTCCACGATCAGGTCGAGCAGCGCGTGCGTGCCGAGGAGCGATGTCGAGACGCCGCAGGCGACCGGGTAGATCTCGTCGCGCGTGACGGCGTTCTTCAGCGCGGCCGCGATGTCCGTCGCGGGAATGTCCTCGCCGCCGAGGTAGCGCTCCATCAGCGCCTCGTCGGTCTCGACGACGGCGTCGAGCAGCTTCGTGCGGTACTCCTCGACCTGACCGGCGAGCTCGGCGGGGATCGCGACGGGGTCGCCTTCGCGCTCGCCCGCCGGATCGAGGTAGGCGCAGTTGTGGAGCAGGTCGACGACGCCCGTCAGCTCGTGCTCGGCGCCGATCGGCAGCTGGATCGCGATGCAGCGCTCTGACAGCTGCTCCTGCAAGCTCGCGAGGACGCGGTAGAAGTCGGCGCGCTCGCGGTCGAGCATGTTCACGAAGACGACTCGTGACAGGCCGAGCTCGTCCGCGCGGTTCCACACGCGCGACGTGTTGACCTCCACGCCCATCACGCCGGAGACGACCACCAGCGCGCCCTCGACGACGCGCAGCGCGGCGACCGTGTCGGCCTGGAAGCCGGAGTCGCCCGGCGTGTCGATCAGGTTGATCTTGCGGCCCTGCCAGTCGCAGTTGCAGAGCGACGCCGAGAGCGACATCTGCCGCCGCTGCTCGTCCTCGTCCCAGTCCGAGATCGTGGTGCCCGCCTCGATCGCGCCCAGCCGGTTCGTCTTTCCCGCCTGGAAGAGCATCGCCTCGACGAGCGAGGTCTTGCCCGTGCCACGGTGGCCGACGACGGCGACGTTGCGGATCTTCCCGGCTTCGATGGGCATCGAGTCCTCCTGGCGCGTGGGTTCCTGCGAATCCTACGCCGGGAGGCGCCGCGGCGAGAACCGCATGAACGCCGCGAAGCCGACCGCCGAGAACGCAGCCGCGGCAATCGCGGCGAACCACGGATCGAAGCGGTCCGTGCCCGCGAGGATGCCGTGCAGCGAGGCGAGGAGCCACGCCGGCAGCGCCAGGTAGTGCAGCCGCCGCCAGGCGAGGTGCGGGATGTGCGGGCGTAGCCAGGTCGAGATTCCGACCGCGGCGACGAGCTCCGCCGTACAGACGCCGAGCCCGACCGCGAACGGCCGGTAGGGCGAGGTGAACGGCACGAGCACCTGCGTGAGCCCGATCGGCACCACCGTGTCGAGGAGCAGGGACGCGCCGTGCAGCACGATGAAGACGCCGGTGAGGATCGCGAGGAACCGGTGCACCTCCTCGACGGCGAAGCGCGGCCAGACGAACTGCGTCTTGCCCGCCATCAGCACGCCGAGGAGAACGGACGACGACAGCAGCAGGTACGCGACGATCCCCGCGGAGCGGGCGAAGTACCAAATGGTCGGGCTCATGCCGCTGCTGCGAGTGGAGCGCGTTGCGTCCAGACGCCGTTCAGGACGACGCTCTCGTCGTGCGCGACGAAGCGGCCGGCGAGGCCGCGGGAGTCGAGCCAGCCCGGGCCGGCTTCGCCGAGCAGAAGGGCAGCCTTCGCGGCGACGTCGGCGACGAAGCAGGAGCCGGCCGCGACGGTGACGTCGCGCCACGGGCTCTCGGTCGCGCTGCCCGTGCGCGGGTCGATCAGGTGGTTCTGTGGACGCCCCGCGGCGAGCCAGCGCCGGACTCCGACGCTGCTCGTCGCGAGGCCGCCCCCGTGCAGCGTGATGCTGCCCCCAGCCGGTAGTCCGACGACCACCGGTTCGTTGGCCGCGATGTCGCCGCCGGCCGAGACCCAGCCGCGGCCGACGATCGCGAGCGCGTCGTCGACGGTCTTGCTCTTGACGACGCCATTCAGGTCGAGCGTGATCGGTGCGCTTCGCAGGATGCCGCGCCCGCGGACGGACATCGCCGTCCAGGAAGGGACCTCCGCCGGCTCGACCGCGCCCACGTCCCGAGGGAGACGTGAGAAGTCGCGGTCGTAGCCGGCGGCCGTCAGTGCGCCACCGACGCAGGGGGTGATCAGGCCGTCGGTGGCGCGTGCCGCGTCGAGGGAGAGGATGAGCATCGACGCGAAATCCTCCGAGCAGAGCGTCAGGCCGAGGGGAACGGCGTTGACGCGGCTCAGCTCGGAGGTTCTGTGGAAGCGGCTGAAGCGCAGGTCTCGTTCGTCGAAGAGCCGGCGGACCTCGTCGACCGGCGCGCCGAACGGCACGACGATCTCGCAGCCCATCGAGCGGAACCCGTTCATCTACGAGCCTCCCGTCTGGACCTGGGTGCTCGCGCTCCCGGAGGGGCCGATCGAGGAGTCGCCGCCGAAGAACTGGCTCGACGAGCTCTCCGTTGAAGAACTGGTCGTCGTCGCGGCCGCCGCCTGGCCCGACTGCACCGCGTGATGCGTGCCGGGATGAGAGAGGCGGGCAGCGGCCGCGAACGCCGCCAGCGCAACTGCCGCGGTGCCGCCGATCGCGTACTGGGCGATGCGAACGTTCCTGCGGCCGGCTGCGATCCGAGAGGAAGGCTTCATGCAGCACAGCCTGCGGCCGCGGCCTAAGCCGTCGCTAAGACGAATGTTCGGGTTCGCTAAGGATTGGGCCGCTAGACCCGTGCGGCCGCGCCGGCGAGGCGGGCCTTGAGGCGCAGGATCGCCTTCGTATGCAGCTGCGAGACCCGCGACTCGGTCACGCCGAGCACCTCGCCGATCTCGCGGAGCGTGAGCTCCTCGTAGTAGTAGAGCGTGACCACGAGCTTCTCGCGCTCGGGCAGGCGCGCGATCGCGTCCGCGAGCGCCTCGCGCATCTCGGTCTCGTCGAGGACGTCCGCCGGCCGCGGGCCGGTCTCGTCCTCGATCGTGTCCAGCAGCGAGACCTGGTCGCCCTCACCCGAGACGGACCACAGCTCGTCGAGGGCCGCGATCGACGAGCGCGAGATGTCGGTCAGCGACTCCTCGAGCTCAGCGACGGTGATGCCGATCTTGGCGGCGATCTGCTCGTCGTCCGGCGCCGTGCCGAGCTTCGCCTCGAGCTCCGCGATCGCGCGCTCGATCTCGCGGGCGCGCGAGCGCACCGAGCGCGGCACCCAGTCGAGCGCGCGGAGCTCGTCGATGATCGCGCCCTTGATCCGCGCGATCGCGTACGTCTCGAACTTGATGTCGCGCCCCGGGTCGTAGCGCTCGATTGCGCCGATCAGGCCGAGCAGCCCGTACGACACGAGGTCGCCCTCGTCGACGTGCGCCGGAAGACCCGACCCGAGCCGCCCCGCGACGTACTTCACGAGCGGCGCGTAGGTCAGGATCAGCCGGTCGCGAAGGGCCTTGTCCTTCGTGCGCTGGAACTCCAGCCACAACGATTGAGTGTCTTCGCCCCCGGCCACGAAGGGAGAATACGCCTTAGGAGCGCATTCTCCTCAGTCCCGACCAGGCGAGCGAGCCCATCCAGGCGGCGAGAATCGCTGCCGCAGCGGCGATCGGCCACTCCCCGGCACCGGCGCTCCAGACCGCGATTGCAGCGAACGCGACCGTGATCAGCGAGAAGAGCGCCGCGAGGGGCACCCGCCGATCGTAGTCGGCTCCGGCCCGCGACCCAGGCCGTGATGCGCGGAAGGCGCCGATACAATCCTCGACGCAGCCCAGGGGCGTGGCGCAATTGGTAGCGCACCGGTCTCCAAAACCGGGGGTTGCAGGTTCGAGTCCTGGCGCCCCTGCTCGTTGTCTGTCCGCCGAGAGCCCGTAGCGATGCGGGATCTCGCGCGACGCTTGGCGGAACGTCCCG
>DATAUN010000029.1:0-5722 GCA_036268235.1 Gaiellaceae bacterium | reverse complement strand
CCGAACAACGCGAACGGCTCGAGCGGCTCGGGTTCGCGGTCGATGCCGACTGGACCGTGACGACGCCGACCTGGCGCGCGCGCGACGTGCGCCGCGACGTCGACGTCGTCGAGGAGGTTGCGCGATTCCGGCTCGAGGACGTTCCCGCGACGCTCCCGGAGCGCAAGGAGATGTTCGGCCGCCTGACGCACATCCAGCGCCTTCGCCGCCGGGTCGAGGACGTGCTCGTCGGCGCCGGCCTCTACGAGGCGTACACCTACTCGCTCCAGGGCAGCGATCCCGACCCGAATGCAATCGAGCTGGCTGTGCCGCTCTCGTCGCAGCAGCGGCTGCTGCGCACGACGTTGTCGGTCGGCCTGCTCGACGCGGCCCGCCACAACATCGACATGGGCAACGCCGACGTCGCGCTCTTCGAGGTCGCGCACGTGTACCTGCCGCCGGGGCCTGTCCCGGAGGAGCGCTGGCGCCTCGGCGGGATCGTCCAGGGCGACTTCTTCCGCGCCAAGGGGCTCGTCGAAGCCCTGTTCGCGGCGCTGCACGCCGAGCCCGTATTCGCGCGTGTCGACCTGCGCGACGAGTTCGTCGTCGCGGCCGCGGTTCAGTCCGGCTGGATTGCGACGTACGGTCTGCTCGACGTCGCCGGTGAGTGGAGCGCGTTCGAGCTCGATCTCGAGCAGCTGTTCGAGCTCGTGCCCGAGCGCATCCTCTACACCGACGTGATCACCTATCCGCCGCTGCGGCAGGATCTCGCGTTCGTCGTGGACGACACGGTGCCGGCGGGCGAGCTGATCGCGGCCGCCCGCACCTCAGCTGGCGAGGAGCTGCGCCACGTGAAGTTCCTGTCCGACTACCGCGGCGATCAGATCCCGCCTGGAAAGAAGTCGGTTGCGTTCTCGGTCGCGTTCCAGTCGTCCGAGCGCACGCTCACCGAAGAGGACGCCGCGCGCCTGCGCGCGGCGATCGTGGACGCGCTTGCGGAGCAGTTCGGGGCCGAGCTCCGCGCGTGATTCGCGGAGCCCGGCCGAACTACGTGCGCTAGATGCGGTCGTCGGCGCTGGTCGTGCGCCGAACGAGCGCGCCGATCAGAACCAGAGCGGCCGCGATCAGAGCGATGATCCACAGCCGGAGCCCGGTGAAGGGCAGCGTGCCCGTGGTGACGGCGTGACCGAGATGCGTGGTCGCGCCGAGCACGCCGCCTGCCGGCTTCGGCTTCGCAAGCGGCGCCGATGCGCTCTTCGCCGTCTTCGGCGTGAGCGTGAAGGTCGCGCCCTTCACGCCGCCCGCTGCGGTTGCCGCCGGGGTTGATGACGCCCCTGTCTGCGCAACGGCCTGCGCCTGCGGCGCCACCGCTGCCGGCGTCGGAGTGGCCGGTACGGCGGCTGCTGTCGTCGTCGTCGTCGTCGGTGTCGCCGCCGGTGCGGACGCGCTCGGCGTCACCGGGACGGTGCAGCCGTTCTCGTAGATCGCCTGGTGGGCGGTGTCCCAGTTCAACGAGTAGGTCTGGCCGTTGTAGGTGAACGGCGGGATGATGTCGCCGGTCGCGCCGAGGTACTGCGCGACGACGACCGATGCCAGTGGCGAGATGGTCACGTACGTGGACGCGCCGGTCAGGTGGCAGAGCGTCACGTTCGTGTTGAAGAAGGTGGTGTAGCCCTGCGCCACGGCGCCGGTGCCGGACTGGCTCGTGGTGGGCGTGCTGCACGAGCCGCCGTGGTTCTTCAGTGCGTGCACGTCGACCTCATGGCCGCCGCAGCTCGTCTTGTGCGGCTGGCTGTTGCCGGGGCCGTGCAGCGTGGCGTTCGGCTGGCCGGCCTGGGTCGCGATCTCACCCGCGGTCTTCCCGTTCCCGTACTGCTTCGTCTGGTTCGACGAGGCGTTGGCGTAGGTGTCGTGCTGGGTGGTGTTCGAGGGCTTCACGCCCTGGGCGTGCCCGTTGCTGCCGCCGTTGCCGTTCCCGTTTCCCGCGAGGGAGGTTCCGGCGAACGTGGCGAGAACGGCCACGGCTGCGGCGCAGAGTGAAGCCGCGAAGCGGTGTCTCATCGTGTCTCTCCTGGGGTCGTGGGTCACGGTCGATTCCGATGTACAAGTCACAAACGCACGATTTGCACGTCTGGATACGCCAGGGGCGGCCTGTCGGCCGCCCCTGGGGCGAAACCACGTGAGCTTGGGCTACTTCCAGCGCAGCGAGCGGCTGACCGAGCGGCTCGCCTTGCCCGACTTGTCGATCGCCGTCAGCGTGACGGTGAAGTGTCCCTTCGTCCGGAACCGCGGCACGGGCACGAAGCTCCGGGTCGCGGTGACGCACGAGTTCGGGACGACCGAGTACTTGCGGCTGTACGCGAGGTAGCCCGGCTTCGACGACCGCTCGACCACCTCGACGGCCTTCGCTGCGTCGTCGCAGACGCGGAAGCGCGCGTACACGCGAGTGCCGATCTTCCTCAGCGAGAGGAAGCTGATCGTCGGCGCCTTGTCAGCCGGTGCCGAGACGACGGGGACGGCCTGCACGACGTCACTGCGCGTCGAGCGAGCGGTCGCCGATCCGTTGGCGTTCCGCGCGGTCACGTTGACGCGCAGGGTGCCGCCCACGTCGGCCAGCTGGACGGTGTAGTGCCTGCCCGTGAAGCCGGTCGGGACGCACGCGCCGCCGAACCGGTCGCACTGCAGCCAGCGATAGCCGTACGACGTGGGGGAGTTCGACCACGTGCCGTTCACGGCAGTCAGCGTCTCGCCGACAATTGCGTCGCCGGAGATCGACGGCTGCGCCGTGTTCACCGGGATGCCGGTCGCGGCGGTCACCGGCGCGGTCTGATTCGAGTTCGCCGTCGAGATGCCGTCGGCGTTCGACGCCGTCACGACTGCACGTAGCGTGTGGTTGACGTCGGCAGTGCGGACGACGTACGAGTTGCCGTTCTCGTTCGCGATGGTGGTGCACGTCGTCGAGCTCGAGCACCGCTGCCAGCGGTAGCTATAGCTCGTCGGCGAGCCGGTCCACGTGCCGTTCGAGACCGTCAGCGTCTGGCCCACTTTCGGGGTGCCGGAGACGCTCGGTGCGGTGGTGTTGGACGGCGCAGCCGCAAACGCACTCGCGGCAAGGACAAGCCCCGCCACGGTCGTTGCAAGCAGCGCCGAAAGAATCCGTTTCTTCATAGGAAGATCGCTCCTTGTTCGGGGGTACCGTTGATTCGTTCCCGATCCGCTAACGGCGGAGCGCGCATCCCGGATGCTCTTGCGGATCCCTTACCGGGTGCTAACCATGACGACGCGCAGGTCTGGTCAAACCTGCGTGTTCCCCACCTGAGGCGCGGATATCGGCCTGCCGCGCGACCTCCGAATTGAGCTCCGCGCCGAACAGGATCGCCCAGGCCGAGTAGTTCAGCCAGAGGAGGAGCACGATGCCGCCGGCGAGCGTCCCGTACGTCTTCGTGTACGAGTTGGAGAACGCCGTGTACAGCGCGAAGAGCCCGCTGAGCGCCACCCACATCGCGGCGCCGGCGATCGAGCCCGGCGTGATCCACCGCCAGCTGCGGTGCTCCATGTTCGGGCCGAGGTAGTAGATGAGCGAGAAGGCGAGCAGCACCGCGATGAACGCGATCGGCCAGCGCGCGATGTTCCAGGTCCACGTGAAGGCGCTGCCGGCGTGCGCGTGGTGCGCGATCGCGCTCCCGAGCGTCCCGCCGAGGACGATCAGCAGCAGCATGCCGGCGGTGACGATCGCGAACGCGGCGACGAGGACGATCGAGATGAGCCGCTTCTTCCAGAACGGGCGCGTCTCGAGCCGCTCGTAGGCCGCGTTGACGGAGCTGACGACCGTGCCCATCGCGCCTGACGCCGCCCACAGCGCACCGGCCGTCCCGAGCACGAGCGCGACGATTGAGCCGCTGCCGCCGGTGTCCTTGCGGAAGGTTGCGATCAGCTGCGTCACGGCCTTCGGCGCGACCGGGTCGAGGAAGCTCGCAAGCGTTCCGTACGCGTTCAGCAGGTCGAGCAGCCCGACGAGCGCGATCATCGTCGGGAAGAACGCGAGCAGCGCGCTGTACGCGATCTGCTGCGAGAGGCCCATGCAGTTGTCCGCCAGGAACTGCCGGCCCGCGCGCTCGACGACCTGGACGGCGGCTCTCAATCGCGGTCGCGGCCGCGCCGCGCGAAGTAGCGCATCGTCGCGCCGACTCCGCCCGCGAGCACGAACCCGGCCGACGCCGCACCGGCGGCGACGAGCGGCAGCTTCGCCTTCAGCTTGCCGGCGACGTCCGTCGCCTGGCCGAGCGAGTCGCGCAGATGCTCGACCGCATGCGCGAGCTGCTCGCGCTCCGCCTGGATGTCGGCGCGGACCTGCTCGGGTGTGCGCGCGACCGGCATCAGCTCTTGAGTGCCGCCGTCGTCAGCTTCGCCTCGCGGATCGCCTGCTCCGGCACCGGCGGCGTGCCCTTCTTGATGCGGCCGAGCGCCAACACGCCGCAGACGCCGGCAAGCAGGCCGAGGCCTGCGGTGACGATCAGCAGCGCGAGCCACGTCGACAGGAAGGTCGCGAGCGCCGCCGCGATCGTCGCGAACAGGAAGCCGAGCATGAAGAGCCCGAAGAGTGCCGCGCCGATCCCGAGCCCGACTCCGATCCCGAGGGCGACGACCTTCTTCTTCAGCTCGAGGGCCGCGAGCTCGAGCTCGAGCTTCGCGATCGACGACGCGTGGTCGGCGACCTGTTTCGCCGCTCCACCCACGCCGCCGTTCTGCGACTCAGGAGCGGGGGTGGGCATGACCCCTCCAGTCGAGCACCTTCGCGAGCGTGTAGCCGGCGACGAGCGCGACGCCGATCACGAGCCACGGGCTCGGCCCGCTGCTCGGTTGCTTCGGCTGAGGCCGGTCGAGCTGCGGGCCTGACGGCGCGCGCGGCGGTTCAGGCGCGGGCGCCTTGCGCCGTGCCGCCTCCACGATCCGGGCGAGCTTGTCGGCCGCGCTTCCCACCGGCTGCTCCGTGGTCGTCATGTCCCCGTGACTTTCGCCGCGCCCCGGTGCCTGCAAACATCGCGCGATGGATGCGGAGCACAGCCTCTCGAAGGCCGACCGGCAGAAGCTCGTCCTGAGCCTCGTCGACCGTCTTCAGCTCGGGACCCAGCAAGACCTGCTCGAGGCGCTCCAGGGCGCCGGCTGCCACGTCACGCAGGCGACCGTCTCGCGTGACATCCGCGAGCTCGGCCTGGCGAAGACGACCGATGCACTCGGCCGACCGCGCTACGTCACGCCGGGGCGCGACCGGCGTGTCGACCCGCGTGCGACCGCTCGGTCGCTCCTTCGCCAGTTCGGCCGCGGCGCGACCGCTGCGGGGAACATCGTCGTCGTGCAGTGCGAGATCGGCTCCGCGCCCGCGATCGCCCGCGCGCTCGACCGCATGGGGCACGAGCTCGTCGTCGGCACGCTCGCCGGCGACGACACGCTGCTCGTGATCGCTCCGGACGGTGACAGTGCGAACCGCCTGGCTCGGGAACTTAGTTCGCCTGCGGCGAACTAAGGTCCAGCGTTTCGAGTTCCCCACGGGTGCGCCGCCTCGAGCTGTCCCGCGAGCCGGAAGAGCACGTCCTCCCGCGCGGGCGCACCGATCAACTGCACGCCGACCGGCAGGCCGTCGACGATCCCGAACGGAACCGACATCGCCGGCTGCCCCGTCACGTTGACGATCGGCGTGAACGGCGTCAGCTCGCCGCCGCGCAGGAACTGCTCCCACGGGTCG
>DATAUN010000028.1:0-3440 GCA_036268235.1 Gaiellaceae bacterium | reverse complement strand
GCCGGCGATCCGCGCGTGCGCGAACGGGCTGCGCAGCGTGTGCCCCCACAGCATCCCCGGCACGATCAGGTCGCTCGCGTAGGCGAACTCGCCTTTGACCTTCGGGGGCGCGTCGACACGCGGGACGAGCTCGCCGACCTTCCCCACCTGGAGCCGCCGAACCGTCTGCGTCATGCGCGTGCGGCCGCCCGCACCGCGTCGAAGATCTTGGCGTAGCCGGTGCAGCGGCAGAGGTTGCCGGAGAGCGCCTCGCGGATCTCGTCTTCGGACGGGTCCGGGTTTCGCCGCAGCAGGTCCGCAGTCGCGACGACGAGGCCAGGTGTGCAGAAGCCGCACTGCACCGCGCCGGTGTCGACGAACGCCTGCTGCACGGGATGCAGCTCGTCGCCGTCAGCGAGGCCTTCGACCGTCGTCACCTCGTGCCCGTCCGCCTGCGCGGCAAGCACGAGGCAGGCGCAGACGAGCGTCCCGTCGAGCAGCACGGAGCACGAGCCGCACTCGCCCTGCTCGCACGCGTTCTTCGAGCCGGGGAAGCCGAGCTTCTCGCGCAGCGCGAAGAGCAGCGACTCGCCTTCCCAGCAGTCCGCCTGGTGCTCCTCGCCGTTGATGCGCACCGCAATCCTCAAGCGAGCACCCGCTTCAGCGCGCGCTCGGTGAGGACGCGCAGTGCGTGCCGGCGATAGCGCTCGGTTCCGCGCACGTCGTCGATCGGTGCTGCGGCGTGGGCCACGCGCTCGGCGAAGGTCGCCGAGTCGGCGCGCGGCGCAGTGACGAGCACCGGCCGCGGCGACGCCGAGCCGAACGACGCGCGGAGCTCGTCTCCCGCCGAAACCGCGAGCGAGACGACGGCGATCACCATCGCGTTGCGCGGGCCGACCTTCATGAACGTCTGCGGCGCGCCCGACGGCGCGAGCAGCACAGCGGTGATCAGCTCGTCCTGCTCGAGCACATTGCGCTTGACACCGGTCACGAAGTCCGCGATCGGGACGGCACGCGTGCCGCGCACGGACGCACACTCGACCTCGGCACCTTCGACGACGAGCGGCGGGATCGCGTCGCCCGCGGGCGAAGACGTACCGAGGTTGCCGCCGATCGTGCCGCGGTTGCGGATCTGCGGTGAGCCGACCGTCCGCGACGCTTCGGCGAGCGCCGACAGCACGTCGCGCAGCTCACCGTGCTCGATCTCCGCGTAGGTGAGTCCCGAGCCGAGGCGCAGCGTCCCGTTCTCGCGCTGGTAGCCGCGCAGCTCGGCCACCTCGTTCAGGTTCAGCACGGTCTGCGGCCGGCCGCGGTCGAAGTTCAGAGCGACCATCACATCGGTGCCGCCCTGGATCGGCCACGCCTCGGGGTGCTCAGCCTTCAGCTGGAGCGCCTCCTCGAGCGTGCGGGGCGTCAGGACATCCACGGAGCCGAAGGGTACGGTTCTGCAGCAATGGACGCACCCCTTTCGCGGCGTCTTGCGGTTGCGCGCGGCGACGAGCCGGCCGATCTCGTGATCCGCGGCGGATCGGTGCTGTCGGTCTTCACGCGCGAATGGCTCGAGACGGACGTCGCGATCGTCGACGGGTTCGTCGCCGGGCTCGGCGCCTACGAGGGCCGGGACACGCTCGACGCGAGCGGACGCTACGTCGTGCCGGGGTTCATCGACGCGCACATGCACCTCGAGTCGTCGAAGCTGCTCGTCGACGAGTTCGCGCGGCTCGTGCTGCCGTTCGGAACGACCGCCGTCGTCGCCGACCCGCACGAGATCGCGAACGTGCTCGGCACGGACGGCGTGCACTGGCTGCTCGACGCGACCGCGGGGCTGCCACTCGACGTCTACTTCATGGCGTCGTCGTGCGTACCGGCCTCCGACTTCGAGTCGCCGCGACGGCGCCTGACGCCCGGCGACCTCGACGCGCTGCTGCGGCGGCGCCGTGTAATCGGGCTCGCCGAGATGATGAACTTCCCCGGTGTCGTCGCCGGCGCCGACACCGAGCTCGCGAAGCTCGCGCTCGCGCGCCACGTCGACGGCCACGCGCCCGGCGTGCTCGGCCGCTCGCTCAACGCGTACGCGGCTTCCGGCATCCGCTCCGACCACGAGGCGTACACCGCGGACGAGGGGCGCGAGCGGCTGCGCGCGGGCATGTGGCTGCTGATCCGCGAGGCGACCGCGGCGCGCAACCTGCAGGCGCTGCTGCCGCTGCTCGCCGAGTACGGGCCGAGCCGCATCGCGTTCTGCACCGACGACCGCGAGCCGGAGCACATCGCCGATGACGGCCACATCAACTCGATGGTGCGCGACGCCGTCGCGTTCGGCATCCCGCCGGAAGACGCGCTCGCATGCGCGACGCTCAGCCCCGCGTCGTGGCACGGCCTCGACGAGCTCGGCGCAATCGCACCGGGCTACCGCGCGGACGTGCTGCTGCTGCCCGATCTCGAGCGGTTCGTTCCCGACGTCGTGCTGAAGAACGGCCGGCCCGTCGAGGCGTTCCCGCGCGCAGAGGTGCCCGACTGGGTGCGCCATACGATGCGGATCGGCGCGTTCGGCCCGGAGATGTTCCGCATCCCGTGGACCGGCGGCGAGGCCCGCGTGATCGGCGTCGTTCCCGGCCAGATCGTCACCGACGCGCTCGTCGCCGAGCCGCCCGTCCGTGCGGGCGAGGCGCTCGCCGACACCACGCAGGACCTGGCGAAGATCGCCGTCGTCGAACGTCACCTCGGCACCGGCCGCGCCGGGCTCGGCTTCGTCCGCGGCTTCGGGCTGCAGCGCGGCGCGATCGCGTCCACCGTCGCTCACGACGCGCACAACGTCGTCGTCGTCGGCATGAACGACGCCTCGATGGCGGCGGCGGTGCGACGGCTCGCGAACCGCGGCGGTGGAATCGTCGTCGTCGACGGCGCCGAGGTGATCGCGGAGCTACGCCTGCCGGTCGCGGGTCTCCTGTCGGACGCGCCGTTCGAAGAGGTCGTCGAGCAGTCGCACGCGCTCGCCGCCGCGGCGCGCGAGCTCGGCTGCACACTCGACGCGCCGTTCCAGCATCTCTCGTTTCTCGCCTTGAGTGTGATCCCGTCGCTGAAGCTCACGGACCGCGGCCTCGTCGACGTCGACCGCTTCGAGCTCGTCGGGCTCCACGCATGAGCGGCGTCGCAAAAACCTTCGGGAACGCCTGGATCGTGACGATGGACGACGCGGGCACCGAGCACCGGCATGGCTGGGTGCGCATCGAGGACGGGCTCGTGACGGAGGTCGGCAGCGGCGAGGCACCCGCCGGCGCCGAGGACCTGGGTGGCGCGATCGTCACGCCGGGCCTCGTCAACACGCACCACCACCTGTACCAGACGCTCACGCGCGCCCGCGCGCAGGACGCCGACCTCTTCACGTGGCTGAAGACGCTCTATCCGACGTGGGCGCGGATCGACGCGGAGATGGAGTACGCGGCGGCGCGCTGCGGTTTGGC
>DATAUN010000027.1:0-13629 GCA_036268235.1 Gaiellaceae bacterium | reverse complement strand
GTGTTGACGAGCCAGACGGTCGCGCCGTGCTCGTCGAGCTTCTCGCCGAGCATCCGCGCATACACCGACGGCGGCTGCGGCAGGAACGGCTGGCCGAAGCAGGTCGAGAACGTCGGCTGCGGCTCGGTGACGCCGATCTCGGTGCCGGCGAGCTTCGCCGTGAAGCCCGAGAGGAAGTAGTAGAGCGCCTGCTCGCGCGTCAGGCGCGCGATCGGCGGCAGGATGCCGAACGCGTCCGCGGTCAGGAAGATCACCGAGGACGGATGCCCGGCCTGCTTCTCCGGCAGCGCGTTCCCGATCTGCTCGAGCTTGTACGCCGCGCGCGTGTTCTCGGTCCTCGAGGCGTCGTCGAGGTCGAGGTGGCCAAGCTCGTCGACCGCGACGTTCTCGAGGATCGTCCCGAAGGTGTGCGTCGTCTTGTAGATCTCGGGCTCGGCGACGGGCGAGAGGTGGATCACCTTCGCGTAGCAGCCACCCTCGATGTTGAAGACGCCGTTTCGGCCCCAGCCGTGCTCGTCGTCGCCGATCAGATGCCGTTCCGGATCCGCCGACAGTGTCGTCTTGCCGGTGCCGGAGAGCCCGAAGAAGACTGCGACGTTACCGCGGTCGTCGACGTTCGCCGAGCAGTGCATCGGGAAGACGCCTTCGAGCGGCAGCCGGTCGTTCATCACCGTGAAGATCGACTTCTTGATCTCACCCGCGTAGAACGTCCCCAGCACGAGCAGTTCGGTCTTGCCGGGATGCAGCACGATCGCCGTCGAGGTGCGCGTGCCGTCCGTCCCGGGATCCGCGTCGAGGTCGGGCGTGTGCAGCACGAGCGCCTGCGGCTCGAACTCGGCCAGCTCGTCGTCGGCGAGGTCGATGAACATCGTGCGTGCAAACAGCGCGTGATACGGGTGCGCGGTGACGACGCGCACACCGATCCGATGATCGGGATCCGCACCCGCCCAGGCATCGACGACGTACAGCGCGCCCGCGCGGCCGAGGTGCGCGGTCACGCGCTCGCGCAGGCCGTCGAAGCTCGACTCGGCGAGCTTCTGGTTCACCTCGCCCCACCAGATGCGATCCGTCGACGACGGCTCGTCGACGAGGAACTTGTCCTTCGGCGAACGCCCGGTGAACTTCCCCGTGTCGACGACGAGCGACCCACCCTCGGCGAGCTTGCCCTCCCCGCGCTCCAGCGCCTGCGTATAGAGCAGCGCGGTCGTCGGGTTTCGGTAGACGCGCCCGCCGGGCTCGATGCCGTGGTCGGAGAGATCCACGTGAACGGGGAGCTCGGTCGCGGTCACGAGGCTGCATGGTACGGAAACTCGGATCCGACCCGCGGAGCACCCGCCCAGAACTGGAAGAACCGTTCTAGATCAGATCTGCCAGGCGAGGTTCCGGAGCACCGGAACCCGCTCGCCGTCGGCGGTGACGCCGTCGACGGCCAGCTCGGCCGAGCCGATCATGAAGTCGATGTGCTGCGCGCTGTCGTTGACGCGCGCCGTGTCGGCGTCCTCGACGAGGAACGGGAAGCCGCCGCCCAGCGCGATGTGGCTGGAGGCGTTCTCGTCGAGAAGCGTGCTGTAGAAGACCGTGCCGAGCGGGCCGATGCGGCCCTGGCCGTCGACGAGCGCGAGCTCGCCGAGCCGGCGGGCTCCCTCGTCGATCTCGGTGAGGCCGCGCAGCGCCTCCGCATTCTCGTCGGCGTCGATCTCCACCGCGACGCCGTTCTCGAAGCGGACGCGGAGACCGCGGATGATCGTGCCGTCCTGGAGCACGAGCGGCTTCGTCGCGGTGACGTGCCCGCTCGTGCGCAGCGGGTCGGGCGTCGTGAAGACCTCTTCGGTCGGCAGGTTCGGCAGATGGCGCAGGCCCTTGGCGGTCGAGAAGTCCGCCGCCCACCACGTCGCGGTCGGAAGCAGGCCGATCGTCAGCTCGGTACCGGGCCCGCGCAGCTCGATCGCATCGAAGCGGCGCGCAGCCAGCCGCTCGGCGTAGTCGTTCAGCACCGCCATCCGCTCGTCCCACGCCGCAAGTGGATCGGGCTCGTCGAGGCGCAGCACGTGCTCGAGCTCGTTCCAGAGCTTCTCGTACGCCTCGTTCGCCGGCAGATCGGGATGGACGAGCGTCGCCCAGGCGGGATGCGGCGCGGGGACGATGCACCAGTTCGTCAAGCGCTCGCCGACGACCTTCGTCAGCTCCTTGACGCGCGGGAGCATGTCCTTGCCGGTCAGCGACTTGTCGAGGCCGTCCATCACGTTCGGCGCCGTGACACCGTGCAGCGTGACGCGTGCGCCGTTCTCCTCCGCGTGCTCGAGGACGCGCTCGCCGTACCACGCCGGGACGAAGTCGAGCGTATCCGGGTCGGCGTTCTCGACGCGCGCCCGCTTGAGGTGGGGATCGAAGTAGACGACGTCGACGAACTTGGCGCCGCGCTTGTACGCGGCCGCCGCCGTCGCGCGCGCCTGCTCCTCGAGGCCGATCTCGGCGTTGACCATCACGATCTGGCCTTCCTGCACGTTCGCCCCGTGGACGGAGAGCTCGGCCAGGCGGTTCAAGCGGTCGTTCATAGGGAGGCGATCCTAACCGGGGCGGCGAACTCACTTGCATGACAACCGACGCGGCGATCGAGCGCTTCCTCGTGGCGGCCGGCATCTCGGATGGGACGCGGCGCGGCTACGCGGCCGACCTCGACGAGTTCGCACGCTGGTTCGGGCCCGACAGCCCGCTCGAGGACGTCGACGTGCGCGTGCTCGCGGATTGGGTCTCGGAGCTCGGGCGCGCGCGGACGCGAGGCAAGCTCGCACCGGCGACGATCGGGCGCAAGCTGACCGCCGTGCGCTCACTCGTGCGTTTCACGCTCGGACCGGATCACGTGCCCGACGCGTCGCTTGCACCGCGCCGGCCGCGGCGGCTCCCGGACGCGCCGAAGCAGGCGGAGGTCGAGGCGATCGTCGACGGACTCGCGGGCGACGGCGCGCTCGCGCTGCGGAACCGCGCACTTGTCGAGCTCGTCTACTCGGCGGGCCTGCGCAGCGCCGAGGCCGTCGGGCTCGACGTCGGCGACGTCGTCTTCGATCAAGAGCTCGTCCACGTGCGCGAGGGCAAGGGCGGCAAGGACCGCATCGTCCCGCTCGGTGAAGAGGCGGCGGCGCTCGTCGCGCGCTATCTCCGCGAGGCGCGCCCGGAGCTCGCGCGCGGCGCCGAGAACGCGCTCTTTCTCTCCGTCCGCGGCCGGCGGCTCGACACGTCGACGCTGCGGCGCCTCGTCCCGCACCCGCATCGGCTGCGCCACGCGTTCGCGACGCACCTCCTGGAAGGCGGCGCCGACCTGCGCACGATCCAGGAGCTGCTCGGCCACAGCTCCCTCTCGACGACGCAGATGTACAGCCACGTGGACGCAAAGCGCCTGCGCCGCGTCTACGACCACGCGCACCCCCGCTCATGACCGATCGCGACGTCCAGGGCTTTCTGACGCTGCTGACGGCGCAGCGGTCGCCGCGCACGGTTGACGCCTACCGGCGCGACCTGACCGCGCTCGCCACCTACCTCGACAAGCCGGTCGGAGAGGCGACGCTCGAAGAGCTCGAGCGCTACACCGCGCAGCTGCGCGCCGACGGGCTCTCTGCGGCGACGATTGCGCGACGCACCGCCGCTGCCCGCAGCTTCTTCCGCCATCAGCAGCTGCTCGGCGCCCGCACCGACAACCCCGCCGCCGGCGTCGCTCTGCCGCGCCGCCCGAAGCCGCTGCCGAAGACGCTCTCGCCCGGCGAAGCCGAGCGCCTGATCGAAGCCGCCGCCGGCACGCAGCCGCGATCGCTTCGCGACCAGGCGCTCGTCGAGCTGCTCTACGGCGCGGGCCTGCGCGTCTCCGAGGCGGTCGGGCTCGACCGCACCGGCGTCGATCTCGACGACCGCCTCGTCCGGGTGATCGGCAAGGGGAGCAAGGAGCGCATCGTCCCGATCGGCCGCCACGCCGCCGAGGCGCTTCGCCGTTACCTCGCACGCGGCCGCCCGTACCTCGACCGCCGCCACCGCCCCGAGCTGTTCCTGAACGCCCGCGGCGGCCCGCTCACCCGCTCGGGCGCGTTCCTGATCCTGCGGCAGCTCGCGGCCAAGGCCGGCCTCGACCCGGCGCGCGTCCACCCCCACCTCCTGCGCCACTCCTTCGCCACCCACCTGCTCGAGGGCGGAGCCGACCTACGTTCCGTTCAAGAAATGCTCGGGCATGCCGATCTTTCGACGACTGAGCTCTACACCCACGTAACCGATCGGCGACGTCGGGAGTTGTATTACCGGGCGCATCCTCACGCCCGGAAGAGGACCACGGAAGGGACTCAAGTCGATGGATCCGCAGGTCGAACTGTTCATGGCGCTGGCGATGGCCGCGGCGTGGCTGATGACGAAGGCGGGGCTCGCGAAGAACATGCTCGAGCCTAAGCGCCGCCGCGTCGTCTGCCCGTCCTGCGGACGCGAGAACTGCACCTGCGGCGACTAGCGAGTCGTCGTCTTGCGGCGTAGGAGCTGCGCGACCTTCGCCGCAGCTTCACGAAGCTCGCGCGGCTGCTCGTCGTCTTCGCCGAGTGACGCGAGGATCTGGATCGTGTCCGGCCGCGCCGAGCCGTTCTTCAACGCCACGACCGAGAGTCGCCGCACGGCTTCGTTCGGATCGTGCGTGACGAGCTCGTGCAGCAGCGCGCGCACGTCGTTGACGTCGCCGGGATGATCCCGCGAGAGCCGTTCGAGCGACAGCAGCGCGGAGCCTCGCACCGCTGGGCTGTCGTCCTGCAGGCCGCGTCGCAGCAGCTCCTTCTTCGACCGGAATCGGAACTGCCCGATCGCGCGGTAGGCGACCGCCCGCTCGCGGAAGTCCGAAACGCGTGCGGCGGACTCCAGCTCCTCTTCCCATTGCGCGCGCAGCTGCGAGAGCCCGCGCTCGTCGCCTGCTTCCGCGAGCGCGTCCGCCTCGACCGCCGCGTCCGCGAGCGTCACCGGCTCGCCGGGTACGGGCGGCGCGACGCGCCGACGTACGTGGCAGAGGGCCGGATGATCCGGTTGTCCGCGTGCTGCTCGAGCACGTGCGCGGCCTGGCCGG
Organism: Gaiellaceae bacterium; assembly: GCA_036268235.1. Lineage (GTDB taxonomy): Bacteria > Actinomycetota > Thermoleophilia > Gaiellales > Gaiellaceae > PALSA-600. The sequence goes on along the minus strand of DATAUN010000027.1, from coordinate 8,549 downwards.
CGACGCGGCTCGCCGCGAAGAGCGGCGTGAAGAGGTCGGTCGGCACGCCGAGGTAGCGGTACACCGACGCCGAGTAGAGATCGACGTTGGGGAAGAGGCCCTTCTCCTCGAAGACCGTCCGCTCGGCGGCGTCAGTGATCGCGAACCAGTTCGGATCGCCTGCGTCGGTGGACAGCTCTTCCGAGTAGCGCTTGAGGATGACCGCGCGCGGGTCGTAGGCGCGGTACAGCGGATGACCGAAGCCGAACAGCTTCTCCTTGCGCTCGAACATGCCGCGCACTGCGTCGGGCGTCGCGGCGGCCGAGCCCCACTGCTCGAACAGCGCCATCGCCGCCGCGTTCGCGCCGCCGTGCAACGGGCCGCTCAGGGCGGCGATGCCGGCGGTGATCGCAGCCGCGAGGTCGGCGCCCGTTCCGGCGACCACGCGCGCGGTGAACGTCGATGCGTTCATCTCGTGCTCGGCGTGCAGGATCATCGCCACGTCGAAGATGTGCGCCTTGCGCGCGTCGGGCCGCTCGCCGTGCAGCATCGCGAGGAAGTTCTCGGCGTACGAGAGCTCGGGATCGGGCGCGATTGGCTCCAACCCCTGGCGCCGCCGGTGCTGTCGCGCGATCGCCGTCGGCAGCGCCGCGATCAGGCGCGTCGCCGTGTCGAGATCGGAGAGCTTCTCGCCGAGCGTCAGCGCGGATGCGGCCGTGCGCAGCAGCGCCATCGGCTCGGCACTCCGCGCGAGGTCGTCGACGATGCGCACGACGTGCTCCGGAAGGTCGCGCCGCGCGAGCGTCTCACCGAATGACGCGAGCTCGTCCGCGCTCGGCAGCTCGCCGTGGAGCAGCAGGTACGCAACCTCTTCGTACGTGCTGTGCTCCGCGAGGTCGGCGATGTCGTAGCCGCGGTACATGAGCACGCCCTCGTCCGGATCGATCGACGAGACGGCCGACTCGGCGACCACCACACCCGAGAGCTGGACCGACTTCTTCGGAGCCGGAGTCTGCGTCACTGCTGAAGGTCGGCGAGGTCGCGGGCAGGCGGCCCGACGTAGCGCGCGGCGGGACGGACGAGCCGGCCGGTGCGCTTCTGCTCGAGGATGTGCGCCGACCAGCCGGCGGTGCGCGCACAGCCGAACATCGCGGGCGTGAGATCGGCGGGGATCTGTGCGTAGTCGAGCACGACCGCCGCCCAGTACTCGACGTTCGTCTCGAGCTGGCGGTCGGGCGAGCGCTCGCGCAGCACTTTCAGCGCGGCCTCCTCGAGTGCGGCTGCAACTTCGACGCGAGGCGAGCCGAGCTCGGTCGCGGTGCGCTTGAGCACGGTCGCACGCGGGTCGTACGCGCGGTAGACGCGGTGGCCGAAGCCCATGATCCGCTCGCCGCGGTCGAGCATGTCGCGCACGTGCTGCTCGAGATCGTCGACGCCTTCGGCCGCTTCGATCATCGGCAGCACGCGCGCCGGCGCGCCGCCGTGCAGCGGGCCGGAGAGCGTTCCGACCGCGGACGACATCGCAGCCGCGCAGTCGGCGCCGGTCGAGGCGGCGATGCGTGCGGTGAACGTCGACGCGTTCAGCCCGTGCTCGGCCGCCGAGATCCAATATGTGTCGAGCGCCTTCACATGCTTCGGGTCGGCCTCGCCGCGCCAGCGGATCAGGAACTGCGCAGCAGCGTTCTCGCCCTGCTCGATCTCCGAGTCGGGCACGGGCGCCTGCTTGCCGCGCGCGGCCTGCGCCACGATCGTCAACGCGGCGGCCGAGAGCAGCGCGAGGTTGTCGCGTGCCTCGCGGTCGTCGATGTCGACGAGCTTCCGCATCCCGAACTTCGGGCCGAGGGTCGCGAGCCCCGCCTGGAGGTCGGCGGGCACCGAGCCGCTCGGATCCTGAAGCTCGATCTTCTCGGAGGCCGGCAGCGGCGAGTCGATGTCCTCGTCGACGAGCAGCCCCCACACGTTCTCGAACGGGTACCGGCCGACGAGCTCTTCGATGTCGATGCCGCGATACCGGAGCGATCCACCGTCGCGATCCGGCTCCGCAATCTCGGTCTCGAATGCGATGACGCCTTCGAGGCCCGGGCGAAAATCGCTCGTCGTGCTCATCGGCGCGGAGCGTACAGAACTCCCGCCCGCTGCCGGATCGGTTACGGGCTAGCCGCCGCTGAAGAATCCCTTCGCGAACGGGATCGGCGCGAAGCCCTTCGCGGCGGCCGCGAGAGACGCGAGCGCAACGAGGACGAGGATGACGGTGACGAGGTTGACATGCTTTTTCATGACGTGCCCTTTCTCTTAGAAGTGGAAGTCCTGGAGCGCCGACGCAGCGCGGCGGTACAGACCGGCGGCGGTGTCGAGATCGCCCAAGCGTGAGTAGGCGTCGCCCTGCGCAATCCACGCGGCGGCGACGTGACTCGCCGACCCGAGCCGCTCGAAGAGCCACTCGGCCGCCGAGAACTCGGACATCGCTTCGTCGACGCGGTCCTGGTCGAGCAGCGAGCGGCCGAGCACGAGGTGCACGTTGCCTTGCTCGTCGATGTAGTCGTCGCGTCCCGCGAGGATCGACAGCGCATGCCGCGCCTGTTCCTCGGCGAGCTGCGGCGCACCGCAGCGAAGGTGGATCTGCGCGAGCGACGACACGGCCTGCGCGGCGTCGGTGTCGTTTCCGAGCTCCAGGAAGATCGTGAACGCGTCTTTGATCTGACCGACCGCGACCTCCGGCTCGCCGAGCAGGAAGCTCAGGCCCCCGAGGTTGTTGAGCAGCCGCGCCTCTGTCTGGCGGTCGCCGCAGTCGGCGGCGAGATCGCGCGCACGCTCGGCGTAGTACCGCGCGAGGCGCGGGTCGCCGCGCCGCTCCGCGATCACCGAGCACTGCATCTTGGCGAGCGCTGCAAGGCGGAGATCCTGGAGCGAGCCGGCGAGCTCGACCGCGTGCTCCGCGTCGTACTGCGCAGCTTCCCAGTCGCGCTGGATCACGTAGCAGCGTGCGCGCCATTCGAACGCACGGGCGCGAACCCGGTCCCCAGACATGCCCTGGGAGTCGGCGAGGCGAAGCGACTCGCCGAAGAGCGAGACGGCGTTTGCGACCTTGCCGAGCTTCAGCCTGCAGGTCGCGAGCCGGAAGAGCGCCTCGGCACGGTCGACGTCGGTAAACGAAGGAGCTTCTGCAAGCGCGCGGGCGCGCTCGCAGAGCGTTGCCGCCGCAGCGAGCTCACCGAGGTACATGCGCGCCCACGCCTCGCAATGAAGGACGCGGAGCGCGAGGTCGGGCGCGGTGACCGTCGGAACGTGAACGTCGTCGAGGGCGCCGAGCGCCTCGTCGTACCGGCTCAGCTCCATCAGCCGCTCGGCGCGAGCCAGGGCGACCGCCGTCTCGGCGCGCCCGCTGGCGCGCTCGAACGAGGGCGTGATCGGAGGCAGGGCGAGGAGTGCCGCAGAGATTTCCATGCGCTCATCCAAGGTGCGCGCGGGCCTCGCGTCGATCACCGCGAACAGTCGACTCGCATCCTCGTTCTGGGGGAGGCCGGGTCGCCGTCGTGTGTACGCTGGCGCGCGCAATGGCACACCGCGTCACCCTCATTCCCGGCGACGGAACCGGTCCCGAGCTCACCGAGGCGACACGCCGGGTGCTCGAAGCGACGGGCGTCGGCTTCGACTGGGACGTGCGCGAAGCCGGTGTCGACGTGATGGAGACCGCCGGCACGCCGCTCCCGGACGAGACGCTCGCCTCGGTCAAGGAGAACAAGGTCGCGCTGAAGGGGCCGATCACGACCCCGATCGGCACGGGCTTCCGCTCGGTCAACGTCGCGCTCCGCCACGAGCTCGGGCTCTACGCGTGCCTGCGGCCGTGCAAGACGTACGAGGGAGTGCGTTCTCGCTACGACAACGTCGATCTCGTGATCGTCCGCGAGAACACCGAGGACCTTTACGCAGGCATCGAGTACGAGGCGGGCACTCCCGAAGCGGAGAAGGTGATCGCCGACTTGAATGCGCTGCAGAAGAAGCAGATCGCGTCCGGCTCGGGTATCTCCGTGAAGCCGATGAGCCGCGAGGGCTCGGAGCGGATCGTCCGCTTCGCGTTCGAGTACGCGCGCGCCCACAACCGCAAGCGCGTCTCGTGCATCACGAAGGCGAACATCATGAAGTTCACCGACGGGCTCTTCCTCGACGTCTTCCGCGGCGTCGCCAAGGAGTACTCGGAAATCGAGTCCTGGGAGACTCTCGTCGACGCGCTCTGCATGGGGCTCGTGCAGCGGCCGGAGGAGTTCGACGTCCTCGTGCTCCCGAACCTGTACGGCGACATCGTCAGCGACCTGACCGCCGGCCTCGTCGGCGGCCTCGGGGTCGCGCCGGGCGGCAACATCGGGCCGGACACCGCGGTCTTCGAGGCGACGCACGGGTCGGCGCCGAAGTACAAGGGACAGAACAAGGTCAATCCGACGGCGATGATCCTCTCCGGGAAGCTCATGCTCGAGCATCTCGGCGAGGCCGACGCGGCGCAGCGGCTCGAAGCCGCGGTCGCCGCGGTGATCGCCGAGGGCAAGCAGGTCACCTACGACATGAAGCCGTCCCGCGACGACCCGACCGCAGTCGGGACGAGCGAGTACGCGGACGCGATCATTCAGAAGCTGGAGGGATAGCGATGGCGAACCGGCCCAAGGTCACGATCGTCGGCGCAGGCGCGACGGGCGCGACGTGCGCGGAGGTGCTCGCGCAGCGCGACTACGCGGAGATCGTCCTCACCGACATCAAGGAAGGGCTCCCGCAGGGCAAGGCGCTCGACATCAACCAGATGGGGCCGATCCTCGGTTTCGAGGCGACCGTCACCGGCACGAACGACTACGCGGACACCGCGGGCTCGGACGTCGTCGTGATCACGGCGGGGCTCCCGCGCCAGCCGGGCATGAGCCGCGACGACCTCGTGCAGACGAACGAGAAGATCGTCAGGTCCGTGACAGAGCAGATCGTCGGCTCGTCGCCCGACGCGATCATCATCGTCCTCTCGAACCCGCTCGACGCGATGTGCCACGTGGCGAAGAGCGCGTCGAACCTCCCCAAGGAGCGCGTGTTCGGTCAGGCCGGGATCCTCGACACTGCCCGCTTCCGCACGTTCATCTCGCTGGAGACCGGGGCGTCGGTGAAGGACATCCAGGCGCTCGTGCTCGGCGGCCACGGCGACCAGATGGTCCCCGTCGCGTCGGCGACGACGGTCGGCGGTGTGCCGCTGCGCAAGCTCGTCTCGGCTGAGCGGATCCAGGCGATGGTCGAGCGTACGGCGGTCGGCGGCGGCGAGCTCGTCAAGCTGATCGGCACCTCCGCCTGGTACGCACCGGGCGCCGCGTGCGCGCAGATGGTCGACTCGATCTTGCTCGACGAGAAGCGCGTGCTCCCGTGCACCGCGTATCTCGAGGGCGAGTACGGGATCGACGGTCTCTACATGGGCGTGCCCGTGAAGCTCGGCCGCGCCGGGATCGAAGAGATCTACGTCGTCGACCTCGATCAGTCCGAGCAAGACGCGCTCGCGAAGAGCGCCGACGCCGTGCGCGACGTCGTCTCGGTCCTCACGACCTAGCCTTCCCCGACGGCACCCGACCCGCGGTAGATGAGTGAGCCGGGGGTCGCGAGCGGCCGGTTCGCGATCGAGCGGCCGCTCTCGAGGCCGAAGACGAGCTGCTTCGTGGGGCCGATGTTCAGCCTCCCGGTCTTCGGGTTCAGGGTCACGCGCCGCGGCGCGCCGTAGAGGACGTGCCCGTAGCCCGGAGTCGTCCAGACGGTCTCGAACGTCCGCTCGCCGTAGAGATGAGAGACGAGCGACCCAGTGTCGTCGTAGAGCGACAGCCCGTGCCCGCGAAACTGGAACAACGGGTTGCCGTTCGCGTTGGCCGCGACGACGCCGTAGGTGAGCAATCGGTTGCCGAAGGTCGCGAACGTGCTCGCCTTCGGGTCCAGCACGCGCGCCGACCAGGAGGCGGTGTCGACGAGAAAGACACCCTGCGCGCCGATGGTTCCGCGCGTCGGCGTCGAGAAGGCTCCGGCAACGGCAAGGTTGCCGCCGAACGCGTGCGCCAGCAGGATGCTGCGCGGCGCGGTGACGTCCGGCGTGCCCGCAGGACGCGCGACGACGTGTCGGGTGACGCCCATCGTGGCGAGGTCGACGTCGAACACCGTCCCGCCGGCCACGACGATGTAGGCGTGGTCCGCCTCGGCATCGACGGTCAGGACGTTCGTGTTCGTGACGCCCTTCGTCGCACCGACGGGAATCGAGACGGTTCGCACGCCCGTCGGCGCGGCGAACACGAGCTGCATCGTCGGGCCGTGCAGTCCCGAGGACCCGAGCAGGAGAACGAGCCCGCGCGCGCTCGACGACGAGCCGCGGACGCCCAGCTTGTTCGTCAACGCATGCTTGCTCAGCACGCGGCCGTCGAGCGGGTCGACGACCTCGACCGTTCGGCGCTTGACGTCCTGGTCGTAGGCGCCGCCCATCGTCTGGCGCAGCTCGATCAGCCGGTCCGCGACCGGCCAGGCGAGCGCGCGAATCGAGAGCGGCGCGACGAAGCGATCGCGCACGACCGTCAGCGTGCGGAGGTCGAGGACGACGAGCCTGGAGGGCCCCGAGGTCGCGAGCGCGAGCCGGTTTCCGTCGGGGGACAGCGCCATGAGCCCGGCGTTTTGGCCCGGTAGCGTCAGTGCGCCCTTCCCGGTTCTCTGAAGGGTGAGCGGGCTCAGATGGGCGAGCTGGATCGTCGTCCGCGTGGCCTGAGCGACACCGACCACGGATCGCGCAGGGCTCGCCGGTGACGCGGCGGCAGTCTGCGGGAGGCGAATCTCTCCGATCGGCGTCGCGCCCGCATAGGCGATTGCACGCACCGCTTCGTCTGCGGCCTCGTCCGCCCTGTACGTGAACGCGTGCCAGGCGTTCAGAGCGACTTGGCGCTCGTCGCCGTTTGCGAGCACAACGTCGACGCGGTCGACGTCCGAGCGCGCGAGGCCCACGACCTGCTGCATCGCACCGGCCGGCGTCGTCGCTGCGAAGGCGAGGAGCGGACGGCCCGCTGCGACCTGCGGCAGCGGCATGAGCGCGGCCGTCGACGGGCCGACGAGCGTGCGCCCACGTGCCTCGCTCATCACGAGCGCGAAATCTCCCGTCGAAGCCACAGCGCGGGCGCCGTGCGCGGGCTGCGCCCAGTCGGCGCCTGCACCGGAGCTGGTTGCCGTGCCGACGAACAGAAGCACAGCGGCGCAGAGGAGCGCGGCGCTCGACGTCAGTGACCGTCTCATCCTCTTCCCGCCGGCTGGAGCGCGCGCGCTGCGTCGAGCAACAGCTGCCTGCTCGTCGTCTCGATGCTGACGTACATCCCAGCCCGCGTCAGACGGCCGCGCCAGACGAACGCTCCCGTCGGCGTGGCTTGACCCCCGCCCGGACCAGCCAGTACGGGGAGGCTCGTCGCGGCCATCGTCCCGGCAGCCGGGACGGGCGCCATTGGGCCGCCGAAGCCGTAGAGATCCTGCGGCGTCGTCGACTCGTCGATGCGGACATACGGAGCCGCCGGAGTCGGGTCGGAGCTTCCGCCATAGATCTGCTCGACACCCGTCCCCTGCGTGTCAGGCACGCCGCCCCCGTAGCCCGTGTCGATCTGCTCGATGGCGGTATCGGCGAGCGGAAGGCCATCGATCTCCGTCCCCGGCGTCAGCAGTGGCCCGCCGAGCGCCGCTGCTGCGTCGGTGGTCGACACGGACGTCCGCGAGGTCGTGCTCGCGGCGGTCGGACGCTCGCCGGCCGGCACGACGGAGGGACGGGAGAAGTCGACGCCCTGCGGGCCGACGGTTTCGATCGAGGCGATCCGCCACTCCGAGGCCACCTGGCCGCCGATGATCGTGTCGACGAGGATCGGCTTCAGTGTCTGCTTGTCGACAGCGACACGCTCGGTCTGGCTCGCGCTCGCGCTCGCGAACTCGAGCCACTCGACCGGCTGGCCTTCGACCGTGCCGTCGCCGTCGAGCACCGCCGCGCCGGAGGCGAGCGCGTCGCGATAGCCGGTCACGAAACCGGCGAGCGCCGGGTCGAGCGCGGGGCGAGGCTCGGGGACGGTGTGCGGCGTCGTCCCGTTGACGCCGCTCGCGTCGCAGCTCACGCGCGCGGCCGTCGCCTGGGCCGGATGGCTCGCGATCCAGGCGCATGTGTAGACGCGTCCGGATTCCGTCCACGTACCCTGCGGTGTCTGCAGTTCCTCGTCGACGACGGCGCCGCCGCGGGACGAGACGATCCGCTCGAGCCCTCGCGTGCCGTCGAACCAGGTCTCGGTCTGCTCCTGGATCGGGGTCGCGGCGCCGGTCGCGATGTCGACGACGCTCTCCTCGGGGACGGTACTGACGCTGACGACGTGGATCACCTGGCCGTCGCCCAGTGCGGCAAGCGCGCGCGCCGGAAAGCCGCCGCTTCGCCCCGGCCACGGAGCGACAAGGGCGATCAAGGCGGTTGCGACGATCGCGGCGAGCACCGCCGCGATCCGCACCATCGGCCGGCGGCGGCGCTTCGACTGGGTCGCGACGAGTGCATCGGCGATCGCCAGCAG
>DATAUN010000026.1:0-3470 GCA_036268235.1 Gaiellaceae bacterium | reverse complement strand
GGCTCCAGTGGCTTCGCAAGGCGATCCTCCGGGCGAGCGGCCACAAGGCGCTCCACGACGAGGACGCGATCTTCGCGCGCGAGCTCGCGGATGCCCGCAGCGCCGAGCACGTCGAGCGCGCGGGCGTCGATTGGTACGGCTTCACGCTCTCGTTCAAGGGCGTCCTGCTTGAAGGGCTCGAGGTCGCGTTCATCGTGCTCACCTTCGGGAGCACACAGGGATCGATCCCGCTCGCCGCCGCAGGCGCCGCCGCGGCGCTCGTCCTCGTCGCGGGCACCGGCATCGCGGTTCGCGCTCCGCTCGCCCGCGTGCCCGAGAACACGATGAAGTTCGCAGTCGGCGTGATGCTCACGAGCTTCGGCATCTTCTGGTCGGCCGAGGGCGCCGGCGCGAACTGGCCCGGCGACGACGCATCGCTCCTCGGCGTGATCGCGTTCGTCTGCCTCGTGTCGGCGCTCTTCGTCCGGCTGCTCCGCGTCCCGGCCGCGGCGACCGCGTGAGGTTCGCGCGCTTCTGGTGGGACTTCGTCGTCGGCGACGACTGGCTCGCCGCGCTCGGCGTCGTCGTCGCGATCGTCATCACAGCAGTCACAAACGTCTGGTGGTTCCTGCCGCTCGCGGTCGCGATCATCCTGTACGTGTCGCTGCGCCGGGCCGCGGCGTAGTCTGCGGACGTGGCGATCGAGCGGCTGGACCACGTCGGCGTCGTCGTCGACGACCTCGAGGGAGCGATCGAGTTCTTCGTCGCCCTCGGGCTCGAGCGCGGCGGCGAAGGATCAGTCGAGGGCGAGTGGGTCGACCACATCGTCGGGCTCGAGGGCGTCCGCAGCGACATCGCCTTCGTGCAGACACCGGACGGGCACGGCCTCCTGGAGCTGACCAGGTTTCAGTCGCCGCCGCATGAGGGCGGCAAGCGTCAGGCACCGGCGAACGCACCGGGCATCCGCCACCTGGCCTTCGCCGTGGACGACATCGACGCGGTCGTCGCCGGCCTGCAGGCGCGGGGCAGTGAGCTCGTTGGTGAGGTGGTGCAGTACGAGCAGAGCTTCCGGCTCTGCTACGTCCGCGGCCCGGAGGGCATCATCGTCGAGCTGACCCAGAAGATCGGCGACGGCGGCACAGCGGTAAGCTGACGCCGACACGCACGGGCGATGGAGCTCCGCCCTCGACCGCCGAAAGACGGCTGATGGCTCCTACTGAATCGAAAGGAGCCCGCCATGCCCGTCGTCGTCGGAGTCGCCCTTGGAGGAGCACTCGGAGCCTCGGCCCGCTACAGCCTCGACCGCTTCATCGAGGAGCGCAGCAACGCGATCTTCCCGTGGGCGACGTTCGTCATCAACGTGAGCGGCTGCCTGCTGATCGGGATCCTCACCGAACAGCTCGTCGACCGGCACCACCTGCCCGCGTGGATCCGCGTCGGCGTGATTGTCGGAATGATCGGCGGCTACACGACGTTCTCGACGTTCTCGCAGGAGGCATTCTCGCTGATCGAGTCGCGCGACTTCGGGACCGTCATCGTCTACGCCGCCGGCAGTGTCGTCACCGGAATCCTCGCCGTGTGGGCCGGGACGGTCCTAGGACGAGCGCTCTAGCACCACGACCGGGATCTCGCGTTCGGTCTTCGTCGCGTACTCGTCGTAGTGCGGCCAGACCTCGTTCGCCTTGCGCCACAGTTGCTCGCGCTCTTCGCCCGCTGCGGTGCGCGCATGCGCTTTGAAGACGTCGTCTTTCACCTGCAGCTCGACGTTCGGATCCTTGGCGAGGTTCTCGTACCAGCCGGGATGCTCGGGTGCACCGCCTTTCGACGCAACGATCACGTAGCGGTCGCCGTCCTCCGCGTAGATGAGCGGCGTCGTGCGCGGCTCGCCCGTCTTCCGCCCGTTCGTCGTCAGCAGGAGGATCGTCGAGCCTTCGCGCCACTCGTGCCCCACCTCGCCGCCGGTCTCGCGGTAGCGGCGGACGTGCTCCTCGCCGAACAGGTTCTCTGACTCGCTCATGGTTCGCTCCTTATCTCCGCTGATGTCCCGATCATGCGTGAGAACCGCGGCACCGTGTCGAGCAGATCGACCTGGGCGCAGTACTCGATGTCCGCCTCGAGCCCGGGCGGCCCGTAGGTGCGCGCATTCAAGCCGGCCAGCGGGTCCGGCCACGCACGCGCGATCGTCGCGGCCGCGATGGCAGAGTCGCTCGGCTCACCGGCAAGCGCCTCGACGATGCGGCCTGCGCAGTAGGCGTCGTCGAGCGCGAAGCTCCCTTTGAAGCCCGAGCAGACGATCGCCACGTCGCCGCCTTCGCTGCGCGCCGCCTCGGCAACCGCGGAGAGATTCAGCAGCGAACCAAGGAGCACGACGTCGCAGTGCGCGGCCGCGGTCAGGATCGCGCGCGTGCCGTTCGTCGTCGTGAGGATGAGCGTGGGCGCCTTCGGCTCGAGCGCAAATTCGCGCGGCGACGCCCCGACGTCGAAGCCCTCGACGACGACGGCGCTTCGCTCACCGCCGACGACCGCTTCGTCGCCGAGCTCTGCGCGGAGCGCATGCGCCTCGTCGATCTCGGCGCAGCAGAGGACACGCTCGTAGCCCGAGGCAAGCGCCTGCGCGATCGAAGACGTCGCGCGAATCACGTCGACGACGATCCCCACGTGCGCGGCGGCCCGCTCGTCCGGCGTGAACGCGACATCGACCTTCACCCCGATACGCTAGCCACGTGGAAGCCCCCCGCTACTGCTATCGCCACCCGGACCGAGAGACCGGCCTCTCGTGCTCGGAATGCGGACGGCCGATCTGTTACGAGTGCATGACGCCCGCGCCGGTCGGGCTGCGCTGTCCCGACCACTCGGGCAAGGCGCAGGGAATCCAGAAGGTGCAGCGGGCCGTCACGGGCGTCGGCTCGCGCCGAATCAACGCCGTCACGATGGCGCTGATCGGGGTCAATGTCGGCGTCTATCTGTTCGAGCTTGCGGGCGGCGGCTCGATTGACGGCACGAACAACTGGATCTTCGACCACGGCGCGCTCTATGGTCCGCTCGTCGCGCATGGCGACTGGTGGCGCCTCTTCGCCGCAGCCTTCCTGCACTACGGCCCGTTCCACTTGGCGGTCAACATGTACTCGCTCTACTGGGTCGGCTCGTTGCTCGAGCACGTGATCGGCCGCTGGCGGTTCCTGCTGCTCTACCTCGCCTCCGGGGTTGCGGGCTCGGCGGGCGCGCTGATCGCGACGCCGAACGCCGTCACCCTGGGCGCGTCCGGCGCGATCTTCGGCGTGCTCGGCGCGCTGTACGTGCTCGAGCGGCACGGGCACATCCACTCGGGCGGCCAGATCGCCGGGTTGATCGTGCTGAACCTCGCGATCACGTTCCTGTTCTCCGGCTTCGGCATCGCCATCGGCAGCCAGGTCACCGGCGTCACGATCTCGATCGGCGGCCACATCGGCGGCTTGATCGGAGGCAGCGCGCTGATGTTCGTGCTGTTGCGC
>DATAUN010000025.1:0-8962 GCA_036268235.1 Gaiellaceae bacterium | reverse complement strand
AAGCCGAAGAGCACCTCCGCGCCGGCGACGAGGGCGGCAAAGCGCTCCTCCTGCTCGGGCGTCCGCGACCAGGTGGGGTCGCCGACGTGGTCGCTGGGCCAGCGCGGCGGCGGCAGCAGGTCCGGGTCGAAGCGGATGTCGAGGCGGTCGTCGACGGCGCGGAGGCGGTCGACGAGCTCGGGCTCGAGGGGTGTGGCGATCGCGACGGTGACCATCGGGCAAGATCTTGCCGATGCCGCTCTACGAAGGCCCGATCTTCAATGTCGAGCGCCGTGACGGCAGGGATGTCGTCGTGCACGGGCCGGCGGTCGCGATCGTGCCGGTCGATGTCGACGGGTTCGTCACGCTCGTGCGGCAGCAGCGCGTGCCGGCCGGTGGGCCGGTGCTCGAGCTGCCCGCGGGCGGCGTCGAGGAGGGCGAGTCGCCGCTCGAGACGGCGAAGCGCGAGCTCCGCGAGGAGACGGGACTGCACGGCGGGGAGTGGGTGGAGGCGGCGACGTTCTTCACGACGCCGGGCTTCTGCGACGAGAAGATGCACCTCTTCCTTGCGACCGCGCTCGAACGCGGCGAGGCGCAGCCGGAGGGCACCGAGGAGATCGAGCTCGTGCGAATCGCGCGCGACGAGGTGCCGTCGCTCGTCGCCGAGATCGAAGACGGGAAGACGCTCGTCGGGCTGCTGCTCCTGCTCCGGCAGGGGGTGTAGGGTTCCGCGCGGCATGAGGATCGGTGTCGCGAAAGAGATCAAGTCGGACGAGTACCGCGTCGCTCTGACGCCGGCCGGCGCGCTCGAGCTGACCCAGCGCGGGCACGAGGTGGCGATCGAGCAGGGCGCCGGCGCGGGCAGCGCGTTTTCCGACGATGCCTACGAGCGCGTCGGGGCGCGGATCGTCTCCGTCGACGAGGTCTGGGACGGCTCCGAGCTCGTGCTGAAGGTGAAGGAGCCGATCGAGCCGGAGTACCGCCGGCTCCGAGACGGACTGATCCTGTTCACGTACCTGCACATCGCCGCGGACGAGCCGCTCACACGCGCGCTACTCGACTCGGGGATCACGGCGGTCGCTTACGAGACCGTCGAGGTCGGTCGTTCCTTGCCGTTGCTTGCGCCGATGTCGGAGGTCGCGGGCCGGCTCGCGCCGCAGGCAGGCGCGTACTTCCTCGAGAAGCCGGTCGGCGGACGCGGGCTGCTGCTCGGCGGCGTGCCCGGTGTCGCGCCCGGGCGAGTGGTGGTCGTCGGCGGCGGGGTCGTCGGTTACAACGCGGCCGTGATCGCGCTCGGCTTCGGCGCGCAGGTCACGATCCTCGAGCGCTCGATCGACCGCATGCGCCATCTCGAAGAGGTGCTTTCGGGACGCGTCACGCTGCTGATGAGCTCGAGCCTGCAGGTCGCCGCGTCACTGGAGGACGCCGACCTCGTGATCGGGGCGGTGCTGATCCCGGGCGCCGTCGCGCCGAAGCTCGTGACGCGCGAGATGATCACGTCGATGAAGGACGGCGCCGTCGTCGTCGACGTCGCGATCGACCAGGGTGGCTGCTTCGAGACGTCGCACGCGACGACGCACGCCGATCCGGTGTACGTCGTCGACGGCGTTACGCACTACTGCGTCGCGAACATGCCGGGCGCAGTGCCGATCACGTCGACGAAGGCGCTGACGAACGCCACGCTGCCGTACGTCGAGGCGATCGCCCAGCACGGGCTCGCCGGCGCGGTCGCGGCCGACCCGGCGCTCGCCAAGGGCGTCAACGTGATCGGTGGCAAGCTCACGTACGAGGCCGTCGCGCAGGCGCACGGGCTCGACTACACGCCGCTCGGCGACGTCCTGCCCTGAGCGGCTACCGCTTCTTGGGTGACGGGCTGACGCGCACGACGACCCACGTCACGCCGGCGGACAGCGAAATCATCGTGAGGATGTACGCCGCAATGCCGAGTACTCCGAGAACGTCTGCCACAGGACTAGGATAGCGGCGGCTATGTCCAGGGCGTGCGTCATCGTGCTCGACGCCGTCGGGGCGGGAGAGCTTCCGGATGCGGCGGAGTTCGGGGACGAGGGTTCGAACACCCTCGCGAACGTGGCTCGCGCGGTCGGCGGTCTCGACCTGCCGACGCTCGAGGCGCTCGGCTTCGGGAACATCGAGCCGCTCGAGGGCTGCGCGCCGCAGCCGGGTGCGCCGGCGATCGCGGGGCGGCTGCTCGAGCGGTCGAAGGGCAAGGACACGACGACGGGCCACTGGGAGCTGATGGGGGTCGTCACCCCGCAGGCGATGCCGACGTATCCGTTCGGCTTTCCCGACGACGTGATCGACCCGTTCATGAACCGCACGGGGCGCGGCGTGCTCGGCAACCGGCCGGCAAGCGGGACGGACATCATCCAGCAGCTCGGCGAGGACCATCAGAAGACGGGCAAGTGGATCGTCTACACGAGCGCCGACTCGGTCTTTCAGATCGCCGCGCACGAGGAGACGGTGCCGCTCGAGGAGCTGTACGACGCCTGCCGCACGGCGCGCGAGATCCTCACGGGAAAGCATGCGGTCGGTCGCGTGATCGCGCGTCCGTTCACCGGTGAGCCGGGGTCGTACGAGCGCACCCCGAACCGCCACGACTTCTCCCTCGAGCCGAGGCGCCCGAATTACCTGAGCCTCGTACGCGACGCCGGCCACAAGGTGTACGGCGTCGGGAAGATCGGCGACATCTTCGCGCACCAGGACATCGACGAGGAGTTCCCGACGAAGTCGAACGTCGAGGGCATCCAGCGGACCGAAGAGCTCTTGCGCACGATCGACGACGGGCTGATCTTCACGAACCTCGTCGAGACGGACTCGCTCTGGGGCCACCGCAACGACCCGGAGAACTTCCATCGCTGCCTGCAGGACTTCGACCGCCGGCTGCCCGACCTCCTCGACGCGCTCGGCCCCGGCGACCTGTTGATCCTCACCTCCGATCACGGCTGCGACCCGACCACGCCGTCGACGGACCATTCGCGCGAGCACGCGCTGCTGCTCGTGTACGTCGAAGGCCGGAATGCTGCGGGCCGTATCCACGAGGACGGCGAGTTCGGCGACGTCGGCGCGACCGTCAACACGTGGCTCGGCGGCCGTGCGCCCGGCAAGGGGATCCCCGGCGCCGCGATCGTGGAGCCGTGAGCGGGAGCGAGCGCGAGCTACGGCTCGACAATCCGTTGCTCGTGCGTTGGGAGTTCGCGAGCGAGGAGCGGTTGGCGACGCGCAACGCGATCTACCGCCGCCTGATCGAGGGCGACCAGGCGGAGCAGTTCGTCTTCGACGCGGTCGCCGAGATGAAGCCGAAGCGCGTGCTCGAGGTGGGCTGCGGCGCGGGCGAGATGGCGGAGCGGATCTCACGCGAGCTCGACGCCGAGGTGTGTGCGCTCGACAGCTCGGAGCGCATGGTCGCCCTGACGCGTGAGCGTGGCGTCGACGCGATGCTCGGGGACGTTCAGGCGCTGCCGTTCGAGGACGAGCACTTCGACTGCGTCGTCTCGGGCTGGGTCTTCTACCACGTCGCGAATCGGGAGCTCGCGATCGCCGAGTGCGCACGCGTGCTCCGGCCCGGCGGCCGCCTCGTCGCGGCGACGCTCGCCGACGAGAACTTCTCCGACATGTGGGCGCTCCTCGGGGTCGAGGACGACGACCGCGAGCTCACGTTCTCGACGCTCAACGGCGCTGAACAGCTGGCGGCGCACTTTTCGAAGGTCGAGACGCGTGAGGCGAAGGGCGTCGTCGTCTTCCCGAACCCGGAGTCGATGCGGCAGTTCGTCGCCGCCGACATGACCCGCGCGCACCTCGCCGCGAAGGTGCCGGAGTTCGACGAGCCGGTCTCGGCCCGCAGCCACCACACCGTGTTCGTCGCCGAAAAGGCAGCCTGATGCCGACGGACGATCCCGAGCTGCTCAAGGTGCAGTACGGGACCGAGGCGAACCTGCGCGCGCGGCAAGCGCTGTGGACGAACGTGGAGGGCGAGAATGCGCCCGTCGCGCTGTGGCGCGTGCTCGCCGCGCTCCACCCGCGCAACGTGCTCGAGGTCGGCGGCGGCCAGGGAGAGCTCGCCGAGCGGATGCAGACCGAGCTCGGCGCGACGGTGACGTTTGTCGACCAGTCGGAGCGGATGGTCGAGCTCGCCCGCGCGCGCGGGATCGAGGCTGCGCAGATCGGCGACGTTCAGGCCCTGCCATTTGCCGATGCAAGCTTCGACACGGCCGTCGCGGCCTGGATGCTCTACCACGCGCGGGACATCGATCGCGCGCTCGGTGAGCTTGCGCGTGTGCTCGAGCCCGGAGGCAGGCTCGTCGCCGTCACGAACTCGGTGCGCCACCTCGAAGAGCTGCGCGGCCTCATCGGAATGGTCATGCCGGGCTTCGAGGCGCAGTTCAACTCCGAGAACGGCGAGGAGTCGCTGCGCCGCCATTTCTCCTCGGTGGAGCGCGTCGACACCGAGCTGGTGGCGGTCGTCGACGACCGCGAGAAGCTCGTCGCGTATCGCGAGTCGCTCTACTACGAGACGCGACCGGTGCCGGAGGATGTGGCGCTCCCGTTTCATGTGCACGGACGCTCGACGATCTTCACCGCCACGAAGTGATCCGCCCCGCGGAGCTGATCCAGCGCAAGCGCGACGGCGAGGAGCTGCCCGACGACGAGCTTGCCGAGCTGATCCTCGGCTATGCGCGCGGCGACGTGCCCGATTACCAGATGGCCGCGTTCTGCATGGCCGTCTTCTTCCGCGGACTGTCGCCGCGCGAGACGTTCGTCCTGACGGACGCGATGATTCGCAGCGGCGAGACAATCGATCTCGGCGCCGCCCTCGGCCGGAAGGTCGTCGACAAGCACTCGACCGGCGGCGTCGGCGACAAGACGTCGCTCGCCGTCGCGCCGATCGTCGCAGCGTGCGGCGTTCCGCTCGGAAAGATGAGCGGCCGCGGCCTCGGCCACACCGGCGGAACTCTCGACAAGCTCGAGTCGATCCCTGGCTACCGGACCGCGCTGTCGCTCGACGAGTTCATCACGCAAGTGCGCGACGTCGGCTGCGCGATCATCGGCCAGACCGGCGACCTGGTGCCTGCCGACGGGCTGCTCTACAGCCTCCGTGACGTGACGGCCACGGTCGATCAGCTGTCGCTGATCGCCGCGTCGATCATGTCGAAGAAGCTCGCTGCCGGCGCGCAGGCGATCGTCCTCGACGTGAAGGTCGGGAACGGCGCCTTCATGCGGACGCTCGACGACGCACGTCGCCTCGCCGAGACGATGATCTCGCTCGGTCAGCAGGCCGGGCGTGAGGTCGTCTGCCTGCTGACCGACATGGACCAGCCGCTCGGTGCGGCCGTCGGCAACAGCCTCGAGGTGCGCGAAGCGCTCGACACGGTGCGGGGCCACGGCCCGGTGGACTTCACCGAGCTCGTCCTCGACGCGTGCGGCAGGCTGCTCGCGCTCTCCGACCTCGGCATCGACGAGGCCGAAGGGCGGCGCCGGGCCGAGGCCGCCGTCGCGGACGGAAGCGCGGAGGCGACCTGGCGCCGCTGGATCGAGGCGCAGGGCGGAACCTCCGACGAATCGGCACTGCCCGTTGCCCCGGTCGTCGTCGAAGCGACGGCCCCGCGCAGCGGCTACGTCCGCGAGCTGGTCGCGATCGGCGTCGGCAACGCAGCCGTCCACCTCGGCGCCGGGCGGCGCACGAAGGAGGACGCCGTCGACCATGCGGTCGGCATTGTCTGCCGAGCCAAGCGCGGCGCCCGCGTCGAGCGGGGCGAGGTGCTCGCCGAGGTGCACGCCCGAGACGAGGTCGCGGCAGGTGTGGCCGTTCGCGAGGTGCTCGCGGCGTACGAGCTCGGGGACGAGCCGCCGCCGCACCGGCCGGTGCTGCTCGAGGTCGTCGACTAGCGGCCACTCGGTACGGTGCGGACGTGCCCGAGTTGCCCGAGGTCGAGACCGTGCGCCGCCGGCTCGCGCCGGTGCTCGAAGGCCGTCGCCTCGCGCGCGTGGAGATTGCGGATCCGCGGCTGACCCGCCCGCTCGACCCGGTCGAGGTGGCCGCCGAGCTCCAGGGCGAGCGCGTGTCGCTCGTCGATCGTCGCGGCAAGTATCTGATCGTTCGATTCGAGTCGGGTCGCGCGCTCCTGGTTCACCTCCGGATGACGGGGTCGTTTCTGCACTCGCCTGCGGGGGCCTTGCCCGAGGATCCCCACCGACGGGCTGTTGCCAGATTAGACGACGGGTCGGACGTCGCCTACCGCGATGTCCGCCGGTTCGGTACCTGGCTCCTGCTCGAGCCTGACGAGGTGGACGCCTACGTGGACGCGCGCGTCGGCCGCGAGCCCCTCGAACGCGCGTATCGAGCCAAGCACCTCGCCGAGCGGCTCGCGGGCCGCCGCGCGCCGGTCAAGGCGGCGATCCTCGACCAGCGAACGGTCGCAGGCGTCGGGAACATCTACGCCGACGAGGCGCTGTGGCGCGCGCGGATCCACCCGCTGACGCCGGCCGAGGCGCTCGGGCCCGACGAGGTGCAGGCGCTCTATACCGGGGTGCGGCAGGCACTCCAGGCGGGTCTCCGCCGTCAAGGCTCGACGCTCCGCGACTATCGGCTTCCGGACGGCGCGTCAGGCGGCGCGCAGCACGAGTTCAAGGTCTACGGACGCGGTGGCGAGCCCTGCGAACGCTGCGGGACGCCGATCGACAAGATTCGCGTCGCAGGCCGCGGGACCTGGTACTGCCCGACCTGCCAACGCCAAGGCTATGCCGCGAGCAGCTCGTCGAGCCGGCCCTCGCGATCGAGGCGCCAGAGCTCGGTGTAGCCGCCGATCGGCCGGCCGTCGATCACGATCTGCGGCACGGTCCAACCGCCGGTCAGCTCGTTCAGGCGCGCGCGGAACGATGGGTCGTCCCCGAGGTCGATCTCCTCGTACTCCACGCCGCGGCCGTCGAGCAGTGCCTTTGCGCGCACGCAATAGCCGCACCACTTGGTCGTGTACATCTGGACGCGTGCCATCACTGCTTACAACGGAGAAGCGGCCCGGAGGATTCCGCAGGAGGCGCCACTAGACTGGTTCGAAGTGGCCGGCCGCACCTACAAGACCCAGGCGGTCGTGCTGCGGTCGATGCGCTTCTCCGAAGCCGACCGCATCCTGCACCTCTACACGGCGGACCGCGGCCGCATCGGCGCGATCGCAAAAGGCGTGCGGAAGACGAAGTCGCGTTTCGGTGCGCGGCTCGAACCGCTCTCGCACGTGGAGCTGATGCTGCACGAGGGCGCGGGGGAGCTGCAGACGATCACCGGCGTCGAGCTCCTGCACTCGCACCACGCGACGCGGGAGAACTTCTACCTCCTGAACGTCGGTTTGATCGGCGCGGAGGCGATGCTGCGCCTCTTCGGCGAGCCGGAGGGGAACGAGCGCGCGTTCGGTGCGCTGACGCGATTTCTCGACCTGCTCGACGAGGCGCCGGCACTCGAGAGCCGCCCCGCCGTGGATCCGCTCGCGCTCAGCTTCCAGCTGAAGCTGCTCTGGCTCGCCGGCTACCTGCCGCACCTGAGGAGCTGCGTCGAGTGCGGCGCCGAGGGCGCGCTGGTCGGGTTCTCCGCACGCGCGGGCGGCGCGGTCTGCGGCCTGCACGGCGCCGGCGCGCTGCGACTGTCGCCCGAGGGGATCGCGGGGATCGAGCTGCTGCTCTCGACGCCGCTTGCGGATGCGCTCGGCGCCGAGCTCTCGGATCGCGCGCGCCGCGACGCGCTCGCAGTCGTCACGTCGTCCTACGAGGAGCACGGGGGCTTCCGGCTGAGGACGCTCTCGGCGTGAAGCGCGAGCTCGGCGGCGGGATCGAGGTCGACGACGACAAGGCGCGCATCGATCGCGCCGAGGTTCATCGTTTCCTGAGCGACGAGAGCTACTGGGCGAGTGGACGCCCGCGCGACACGCAGGACCGTCTGATCGACGAGGCGACGCGCGTCGCCGGCCTGTACGACGGCGACCGGCAGATCGGCTTCTGTCGCGCGTTCACCGACGGCACGTCGATCGCCTACCTCGCCGACGTCTACGTGCTCGCCGACTACCGCGGCCGCGGGCTCGGCGAGGAGCTCGTGCGTGAAATGGTCGACAACGGGCCGTTCGCGAACGTGAAGTGGCTCCTGCACACCACCGACATGCATCGCCTCTACCGGAAGCTCGGCTTCGGCGAACCGAGTCAGAAAGTGATGGAGAGAGCCGCGACGAGGAACGCGAGCGACAGCGGGTAGCGCGGCGTCATGCCGCCGTGGCCGCCGTCGAAGAGCTCGAAGCGCAGCCGTTCACCCGGCAGACCGGCCTCGAGCAGCGCGTCGCGCAGCGCAGTCGCGCCGAGATCGAGGAAGTACTCGTCGCGCCGGCCTGCATCGAGCCACACGCCACGGAGCGAGCGCACCGCCTCCGTGTGCGACCGAACGAGCCGGACCGGATCGTGTGCGAGCCAGCGCTCGAAGTCGCCGGGGACGATCTGTCCGAGCTCGTCGAACGGCATCGTCCCGTCGCCGAACGCGCGGGCGCATGCGGTGAGCTCGACAAGCAGCACGTCGGTCTGCGAGTGCAAGCCGTCGAACGACGTCCAGAACTCCTCGAGCGACCGCTCGTGCAACGCGCGCGCCGCTGCGGGGAAGCCGTGCGCCAGCGTCACCTCGAAGAGCGCGTCGGGTGCATGAGCGGCGATCGCGTGGAAGAGATCGGGCCGCTCGAGCGCGTTCACGATCGCGCCGTAGCCGCCCGACGACTTTCCCTGCAGGCCGCGCAGGCCGTTCGTCGGATACCGCTCGTCGACGAACGGGACGACCTCGTCGCGCAGATACACGGCGTGCTCGCCGATCCATTGCCCGCCGCCGGCGTCGGTCCAGCCGTCGACGAGCGCGACAACCGCGTCCGGGGCGGCCGCCTCGATTGCCTCCGGGTACGACACCTCGAACGGCTCGACGTTGAACCACGACTGCGCATTGCGCATA
>DATAUN010000024.1:0-18598 GCA_036268235.1 Gaiellaceae bacterium | reverse complement strand
TCAGGGTGGTGGCGGCGGCACGGCGCCGTACGCGACGACGAATCCGTTTGCGCTCAGACCGGATGGCACCGACGTGATGACGCCGTTCTGCATCATCTGGACGCTCTTGATCGTGCTCTCGGGGCCCGTGAGCCCGAGGCTCGAGAAGCTGACGTTCGGTGTGTACCGGCCGACGGTCAGGACGGCGCCCGTCTGCGCCGAGGTCGGGGCCTCCACGATCCACTCGGCGGTCGTGCCGGTGCCGTCGTAGCGTTGGGCGGTCGCGTACGACTGCCCGGTCGTGTCGTCGGTCAACAGGATCTGCCACAGCCCGCTCGCCAGCTCGCCGATCGTCACCGTCACCTGGTCGCCGGCCTGAACCGTGAGCGGCGCGAGCGTCTCCGCGTCGGGCAGGATCTCCCACCACGCGAAGAAGTGGGTGAGCTTCGACGTCGTGTCGTAGCGCTCCTCGACACCCGCCTGGATCAGCGAGGTGTTACCCGTGACGGCGCCGTCGATGCCGACCCATTCCGCGGTGTCCGTGCTGCGGCGCGTCGCCGCCACGCTCGGCACGTTGAAGGTGCCCGTGACCGACGTGAACGGCCCGCCCGTCACGTAGTAGCCGGACCAGTTGTCGCTGCGCTCCGCGCGAGGCGGCATCGTGTCGACCTCGAGCGTCAGCGCGACCGTCGCGAAGGCGCCGGCCGCGTCGGTCACCTCGACCGTGAACCCCGTCGGCCCGGGGGCGGTCGGCGTCCCCGAGAGCGTGCCCGTCGCCGAGAGTGCGAGGCTCGGCGGCAGCGACCCGGAGGCGATCGACCAGGCGTACGGCGCCGTTCCGCCGGATGCGGCGAGGACGACCCAGTACGGCGCGCCCGCCGCCGCGATCGGCAGGGAAGTCGTGCCGATCGCGAGCTCGGTCGGGATCGGGATCGGCGGCGGGCCGGGTTTCACGGCGGAGGCGCCGGCCTCGACGACGGTCGTCGCCTTCTGGACGCTGCGGCCGAGCGCGTCGCGCGCGCGGACGTAGAAGTGGAGCGTTGCCGGCGCGGTGTGCGTGTTCGCTGCGAGCTCGAGCGTTGCGCGCACGCGGCCCGCGGCGCAGGCGACGCTCGGCCCGTCGCTGATCGAGGTGAACGGCGCGCGCTGCGCCCGGAAGACACAGGTGCGCGCGTTGCGCACGCGGACGGTGACGACGACGCTGCCGCCGCGCGCGGGCAGCTGCGCCGGGGAGGCGGTGACCGAGACGATCGTCGCGCGCGGTGCGCTCGCTGCGGCCGCCCGCGTGGCGTGTACTGCGCTCGCGCCGAGTACCGCGAGCGCGCCCAGCGCAAGTGCGCCGAGCCGCCGCGGCGACGAACCGTCAGTCCGTGGGCGCACAGCCTGATCGTGGTGCATTTCGGCCGGAAGGTCTAGAGGCGCCGCTACGCCAGCTGCGCTGCCGCGAGTTGCGTGCCCTCGACGCGCGCGCGGATCTTCGCGAACGCGGTCGCGCGTGCGGTCGACGTGTCGTCCGCAAACGGGGCGAAGCCGCAGTCGTCGGTCGTTCCGAGCTGGTCGAGCGGAATGTGCTCGGCCGCTTGGAGCACCCGGTCACGGACTTGCTCGGCCGTCTCGATCGCCGGGTCGATCGGATCGGTGACGCCGACGAAGACGCGCTGTCCCGGCCTCAAATGCGCGCCGATCGTCTCGAGCACGGCGACCGGGTCGGATTCGCCCGCGAGCTCGAGGTAGAACCGGCCGGCGTCGAGCTCGAGCAGGCCCGGGATGAGGCCCGCATAGTCGATGTCCGCACTGTGGGTCGAGTCGTGGTCGCCGCCCGGGCAGCTGTGCACACCGATCCGCTGCTGCTCCTCGGCGGTGAAGCGTCCGAGGACGGCGTTGTTCAGATCGAGAAACTGGCGCAGCAGGCCGCCGGAGGGGTCGAGCTTGAGCGAGAGGCGCGCCTCGGTGAAATCGATCTGCACGCTGTCCGCACCCTGCTCGAGCGAGCGCCTGATGTCGTACTCGGCCTCGTCGAGCAGGTCGGCGATGAACTCCTCCTGCGAGTACCCGTCGATCCCGTCGGCCGGGTACAGCAAGCTGAGCGCCGAGGCCGAGATCACCGCCTGTTTGACCGGCCGGGTCGCGTAGCGCTGCGCCTGCTCGAGATACGTGTCGGCATGCGTCCGGTAGCGGAACGGCCCCTCGGTCAGCGTCGGAAGCTGGCGCGTGTGCCCGTCCGCGAACGGGATGACGACGCCGTTCGCGTTCAGGGTCGAGAGCCCGTGGATCGGGTAGGTGGCGAAGCTCGGCTTCAGCTGCTCGCCGTCGGTGATCACGGGCGAGCCCGTCGCTTCGAGCTCGCCGATCGTCTCCTCGAGCGCCTGCTCGAACAGCGCGTCCAGCTCGTCCGCGGAGACGCGCCCCTCGGCGGCGCCTCGCATGCCGTCGATCAGCTCGGGCGGGCGGGGGATGCTTCCGATCGGCTCGGTTGGGATCGACACGGTTTCATGCTCACCCATCGTCCGGCAGATGTCCAGCTACCGGCTAGTCGACCGGTTCGGGCATCGGCCGCATCGGCAGCCGATGGTCCTCGTGCTCGTGCGCCGGACGGTGGTCCGTCCGGACGTCCTTGCGCGTCACGGCGAGGTAGCCGACGAAGGCGACGATCAGCACCGCCAGCACGCCGCTGATCGTTCCCGGCCCGACCGCGAGCCCGCCCTTGTTCCGCGGTACGGCGATCCAGTCCGCGAACGATGCTCCCACCGGCCGCGTGATGATGTAGGCGAGCCAGAACGCCGCGACCTCGTGCAGGCCGACGAGCCAGTAGCCGAGCGCGGGGAGCAGGAAGATGCCGCTGAACATCAGTGCCGACGCGAGATAGCCAAGGTGGAGCGGAACTGCCGTGAGGTCGCCTGCGGCGGTGCCGAGCGCGAAGGTGATCAGCACCGTCGCCCAGTAGAACCGCTCGCGCCGGCGCGTGTAGATGCTGTGCACCGACAGCGTCCCTTCGCTGCGATACCACCGGACGAAGATCACCACCAGCGCGACCAGGTAGAAGCTCGTGGAGTAGGCGTACGGGATTCCGAGGACGACGTGGAGCGCGTCAGCGGCGGTGGTCCCGAACACCGCCACCATCACGACGACGAGCCAGTAGGTCCACGCGTCGTACCGGTCGCGCCTGAACTGGATGCGCAGCGCGCCCCACAGCGCGAGCAGCATGATCGGCACGGCGATCGCCGGCCCCAGCCACTGGTTGAGAAAGTCCGAGGTCGTCTCGCCCATCCCGGTGGTGAGGACCTTCGCGATCCAGAAGTAGATCGTGAGCTCCGGAACCTTGGCGAGCGCGCGGCGCGGATCACGCTGCGCAGGATCCGGATGAAGGTCGTGATGGTCGAGGTGCTCCACGAGGGCGGGCACGGTAGCGTCGGCTCTCTGATGAAACTCTGATCGGTGCGCCGGTTCTTAGCTCCGGGTTAACCGAACCGTTGCTTTACTGAAGCGCGCCATGGTGCGGCGTCTTTTCACCGGCGGGAGCGTCGGCAACGAGCAGCTGACGGCGGCTGTCGCCTCGGCGCTCCTCGTGCTCCTTGCGGTCGAGGGAGCGACCCTCTTCAACCTGCGCTCGCTGCTGACCGTGCACGCGTTCGTCGGCATGCTGCTGATCCCGGTGGTCGCGCTCAAGCTTGCGAGCACGGGCTGGCGCATGGTGCGCTACTACCGGCACGGCGAGGAATACGTCCGCCGAGGCCCGCCGCACGTCGCGCTGCGCGTGCTCATCTCGCCGGTCATCGTGCTCTCGACGCTGATGCTGTTCGGCACCGGCGTCGCCCTGCTCGCGCTCGGAGAGCGCCACGGGCCGATCGGCCTCCTGCACAAGGCGAGCTTCATCGTGTGGGTCGCTGCGACTTCCATCCACGTGCTTGCGCATCTGTTCGATCTCCGTCGAGCGCTCTCACGGCGCGTGCCCGGAGCCGCGGCGCGCGCCGCGGTCGTCTTCGCATCGATCGCGGCCGGCGTCGCGGTGGCCGTGCTGACACTCCCGGCCGCGGATCACCTGCAGGACGCCGTGACCGGGCACATCGGGCTCGACACTCGTTAAGCCGCCAAGCCGCGCCGTCGGTACTACCCTCACGTCATGGCCGAGGCGATCCTCGTGGTCGACGACGACGCGCCGATCCGGCGCATGCTCGATCGAACACTGACGGCCGAAGGCTACGACGTGGCGACCGTCGCGGACGGAGGCGAAGCGCTCGCGCTGGTCGAGCGCTCGGCGCCGGATCTCGTCGTCCTGGACGTTGCGATGGACGGCCTGGACGGCCTCGCCGTCTGCAGGCGGCTTCGCGCGAAGGGACTCGCACTGCCGATCCTGCTGCTGACCGCGCGCGACGACGTGGCCGACCTCGTGACCGGGCTCGACGCCGGCGCGGACGACTACCTCGCGAAGCCGTTTGCGACGGACGAGCTGCTGGCTCGTGTGCGCGCGCTGCTGCGCCGCGGCAGGCCGCTCGACGAGCTGCTCGCATTCGGTGACCTCACCCTGGACACCTCCACGCACGTGGCGGTGCGCGCGGGCGCAACGATCCGGCTCAGCCCGCGGGAAGCTGAGCTTCTGGAGCTGCTGCTGCGCAACACGCGGCGAGTCGTCACCCGCGAGCAGGCAATCGCAGAGATCTGGCTCGGCGATGCGAGCGACAACGCGGTCGACCGCTACGTCTCGAACCTGCGCAGGAAGCTCGGTGCGCCGGAGCTGATCGCGACGGTGCGCGGAGTCGGCTTCGTGCTCGGATGACGACGCGGCTGCGGGCAGTGCTGGCCGCTGCGCTCGCGACGCTGATCGCGGTCGCGGTGCTCGGATCCGCGGTCGACGTGCTCGTCGCGCGTCACCTCCGGCAGAGCCTCGACAGCACGCTCCGCGCCCGCGGGATCGAGGTCGCGCAGCTTGCGGCGTCGACTCCCGCACTGCTCACCACGCCTGGGGCTCTCGACTCGCCGATCGGCACGACGCTCGCGATGGTCCAGGTCGTCGATCGACGCGGCGCCGTCGTCGCGCGGTCGGTCTCGCTCGGGGGCCGTGTCCTGCCGCTCACGCTCGCCCGCCGCGCGATCGGTGGACGGCCCGGCTACGCGACCGCCGAGGTCGGCGGCACAAAGCTCCGCGTCTTCACGGCGCCGATCGCCGCGAGCGGCGGCGGCGCGGCCGGCGGCGCGGTCATCGTCGCTGCGACGACCGACGACGTCGAGGACACGATCAGAGCGGTGCACGCGCTGACGACCTTCGCCGCGATCGCAGCCGCGCTCGTCGGCGCGACTGCGGTCTGGCTGCTCCTCGGACGCGCGCTCCGTCCGCTCGAGCGGCTCGACCGAGCGGCAGCCGAGATCGGCCGCACCGGAGACTCGACGCGCCGGCTTCCGGACCCCGACCGCCGCGACGAGGTCGGAAGGCTCGCCGCGACGTTGAACGAGATGCTCGCCACGCTCGAACGTGCGCGCGAGCACGAGCGCCAGTTCGTCGCCGACGCCTCACACGAGTTACGCACGCCGATCACAGCACTCCGCGGAAACGTCGAGCACCTGGCACGGCACGGCGCGACGCCCGAGCTCGTCGCCGACCTGAAGGCCGACGCCGAACGACTTGCGCGGCTCGCGGAGGACCTGCTCGCGCTGTCGCGCGAGACGGCGGCCGCGGCGCCGCTCGCGGAGGTCGACCTCGGCGCGCTCGCGCGGGACGCGGGTGCCGACGACGTGGTCGCGGGCCCCGTAGTCGTTCGCGGCGACCGCGATGCGCTCGCGCGGGCAATCGCGAACCTCGTCGAGAACGCGCGCAGCTACGGAAAGGGCACCGTGCGGGTCGTGACCGCGGCGCAGGACGGCTCGGCGCTCGTGCGGGTCTCCGACGACGGCCCCGGCGTCCCAGACGGAGACCGCGAGCGCGTCTTCGAGCGATTTCACGGCCAGGGCTCGGGCCTGGGGCTCGCGATCGTGCGCGCCACGGCCGAGCGCCACGGCGGGCGCGCCTACGTCGAGGGTGCGACGTTCACGATCGAGCTGCCCGCCGTCAGGAAAGCATCAGAGGCGACTGGCAATCTGGTGGACGAGGAACCGGAGAAAGGAGAGTCGTGAGGATCTTTCGCACTCTGCCAACGACTCGACTGCTCGCCCTGGTGGCGGCCGTCGTCGCTGCGGTCATGGCCGGCTGGATCGCGCTTGCCGCGCACGGAGGCTCGGGGCCGACGCCGAATCCGAAGCCGCTCGCGGCCGCGATCCATGACGCAATCACCGGGTCGCATCCGACCGGCGTGACCGCGCGGATCGCCTTCACGAACAACTTGTTCCCCTCCGGTGCCTTGACAGGCCAGACCGGTTCGGCGCTCGAGTCGAGCGCGACCGGGCGCCTGTGGCTGAACGGCAGCGGCGGCCGGCTCGAGCTCCAGTCGACCGGCGGCGACGCCCAGATCACCTGGAACGACACGAAGGTCACCGTCTACGACGCGTCTTCGAACACGGCCTACGAGGCCGACCTGCCCAAGGACACCTCGACCGGCTCCGGCAGCGGCACGCCGCCGTCGCTGGACGACATCACGTCGTTCCTCGGCAAGGCCGCACAGCAGTGGACGATCTCGGCCGCGCAGCCGTCCAATGTCGCGGGCCAGGAGGCGTACACCGTCAGCGTCTCGCCGAAGCACGACGGCGGGCTGCTCGGCTCCGCCGAGCTCGCGTGGGACGCGGCGAACGGAACGCCGTTGAAGATCGCGGTCTACGCGCAGGGCTCGTCGTCGCCGGTGCTCGCGCTCGAGGCGACGGACATCTCATTCGGCTCAGTGTCCGACAGCGACGTCGACGTGACGCCGCCGGCCGGCGCGAAGGTCGTCGACCTTGCATCGCACGGCCAGGGCAGCGGCAGCCAGCCGGCGCCGGTCACGGGCCTCGCGGCCGTGCAGGCGGCAGCGCCGTTCACCGTCGTCGCGCCCGACACACTCGACGGCCTGCCGCGGCAGGACGTGCGCCTTGTCGGCTCGAGCGACTCGCAGTCGGTGGTCGTCGTCTACGGCGAAGGCCTCGGCGCGATCGTCGTCGTCGAGCGGAAGGCGGACGCCGCCGCGAAGGACGGCGCGCTCGGATCACTGCCGACAGTGACGCTCAGCGGCGTCACGGCGCACGAGCTGGCGACGCCGCTCGGGACGATTCTCACGTGGCAGACGGGCGGCGTCTCGTTCATCCTCGCGGGCTCGATCCCGACGGCCTCGGCCGAATCGGCGGCGCGCGCCCTGCAGTGAGCGGCGCCGCGCCGATCGAGGCGCGCGGGCTCGTCAAGCGCTACGGCGAGATCACCGCGGTCGACCATGTCGACCTGACGGTCGAGCCGGGCGACGTCTTCGGCTACCTCGGCCCGAACGGCGCGGGGAAGACGACGTCGCTGCGCATGCTGCTCGGCCTGATCCGCCCGACCGACGGCTCCGCGCGCCTCTTCGGCCGCGACCCGCATCAGGACGGCGCCCGCGCGCTCGACGGCGTCGCCGGCTTCGTCGAGGGACCGCGCTTCTATCCGTATCTCGCCGCGCGCAAGAACCTGCGGTTGCTCGCCGACCTCGACGGCGGCGTGCCGGCGGCGCGCATCGACGAAGTGCTCGAGCTCGTCGAGCTGAGCGACCGTGGGAAGGATCGAGTCGGCGGCTACTCGCACGGGATGCGGCAGCGGCTCGGGATCGCAGCGTCGCTGCTGCGCGACCCGAAGCTGATGCTCCTCGACGAGCCCGCCACCGGCCTCGATCCGGCCGGGATGCGCGACATGCGCGAGCTCGTGAAACGGCTCGCCGGGGAGGGGATCACGATCCTGCTCTCCAGCCACATTCTCGCCGAGGTCGAGGAGCTCTGCAATCGCGTCGCGATCATCCGGAAGGGGCGGATCATCTACGAAGGCAGGCTCGACGAGCTGCTCCAGAGCTCGGGGAGCGAGCTGCGCCTCGTCGCGTCGGATCAGCAGCGCGCCCGCGCGGTGCTGCTCGCGCACGGGGTCGAGAGCGTCGAGGTGCACGGCGACGAGCTTCGCTTCCGCGCCGAGCCGGCGGACGTCGAGGCGCTGACGGTCGCGCTCGGCAAGGCCGACGTCGGGATCCGCTCGCTCGTGCCGCACACGGCGACGCTCGAGGAGCTGTTCCTCGGGATGACCGAGCAGGCTGCCTGATGCAGAAGGTCTACAAGTGGGAGCTGCTGAAGCTGCTCGCGCAGAAGCGCACGTATCTCGGGGTGGGGGCGTCGATCGCCATTCCGATCGCGTTCGTCGTCGTCCTCACGATCCAGTCGGGCGGCCCGAGCGACATCCCGCTCGGCCGCTACATCCGGCAGACGGGGCTCGCGACGCCGTTCGTCGTCCTCTTCTTCATGTCGATCTGGGCGTTCCCGCTGATCACTGCGCTCGTCGCCGGCGACATCGTGGCGGCGGAGACGCACAACGGCACGCTGAAGACGATCCTCACGCGCTCGCGCGACCGCGGCGAGATCTACGCCGGCAAAGTTGCCGCGGCGTTCACGTACGCAGTGGTCGTCGTGTTCGCGATGGGAATCTCGGCGGTCATCGCCGCGAGCATTCCCTGGGGGCTGCATCCACTCGTCTCGCTGTCCGGCACGACCGTGAGCACGGCGCACAGCTTCGGCCTGCTCGCGGCGACGCTCGCGATCTACGCGTGGCCGATGGCGGGCATCGCCGCGTTCGGGATCCTGCTCTCGACGGTGACGCGCAACAGCGCTGCCGCAGTGGTCGGAACGCTCATGTGGGCGCTCTTCATGCAGCTGCTCGGCGTGCTGCCGGGAACCGAGGCGATTCGCCCGTATCTACTCGGGACGCAGTTCGACGCGTGGCAGGGCTTCTTGCGCACGCCGGCCGACTGGGTGCCCGTCGTGCGGGCTCTCTGGGTGTGCGCGATCTACGTCTCGGTGCCGCTCTTCGCCGGCTACCTCGTGTTCCTGCGCCGCGACGTCGCCGGCGACTGACGGCCGTCCTCGCGCGAGACGGTCACGTACGCGACGAGTGCGACGATCACCACGAAGAGCACACCCGCGACAGGGCCGTCTCCGTAGCCGAGCCCGTGCGCAGTGCGTGACTTGCCGCCCCAGTCGGCGAACGACGCGCCGAGCGGCCGCGTCAGGACGTACGCCGTCCAGAAGGCGAGGATCGGGCTCACGCCGAGGCGCCACCCGACGAGCGGCACGAGGAATGCCGCCGCGAAGATCAGTCCGGACGCGAGGAAGCCGAGCCCGGCCGTGTACGCGAACAGGTCGCCGGTTGCCGTCCCCATCGCGAACGTCGCGAGCACGGCTGCCCAGTAGAAGAGCTCGCGTCGCGTCGTCGTGATGCTGTGGATCGAGAGCGTTCCTTCGCTGCGGTGCCACGCAGAGAACACGACGACGAGCACGATCGCGAACCCGAGCGCCGAGGCGATGTACGGCACGCCGAACTCCACGTGGAGCACGTCGGCGCACATCGTCCCGAAGACCGCGACCATCAAGACGGCGAGCCAGTAGATCCACGGCACGTAGACCGGCGAACGCAGCTGGATGGCCATCGCGATGACGAACGCGACGAAGCCTGCGAGGACGGCGGCGTAGGGGTTCTGGTGGACGAGGTAGTCGGACGTCGCCTCGCCCATCGCGGTCGTGAGGATCTTGATCGCCCAGAAGACCGGCGTGATCCGCGGCGGCACCTTCGTGCCGCGTGGGCTGGGGACCGCGGGCCGCATCGGGCGGCAGGCTACGGTCGAACTCTGACGGGAATCTGACGAGGCGCCTTCCTGCCCGTACCCGAACACGGGCCTGCCCCGTTGTTGGCACACAGATGCCGTGGAACGTTGTCGGGGGACCCTCTTGCCACGCGCCGGTACGCGGTCGTCCACTGCTGCACAAGGAGGAACCTCGATGACACGCTTCGCTCGTGCGCTTGCGCTCGCGGTCGCGGCATCGCTCGTCGTCGCTGCCGGTGCGTCGTCCGCCTCGAAGGCGTCCTGGACGACGACCCGCACCCAGGGCCTGAAGCTCCAGGGGACGCTCGACGGACCGCTCGCACCATCGACTTCGCTTCCGATCTCGGTCGCGCTGAAGCTCCGGAACGCGTCGGCGCTCCCGCAATCGATCAAGGCCGGAGCACACCTCACGCCGGCGCAGTTCGCCGCGTCGTACGCGCCGACGGCCGCCGCGGCCTCGAGCGTCGCCACGTACCTCCGCGGCCAGGGCTTCAGCGACGTCGCGGTTGCCTCGAACCGCCTCTTCGTCACCGCCGTTGCGACTGCGCAGCAGGCGGAGTCCGCCTTCGACACGACGCTCGGCGAGTGGACGGTCGACGGCAAGAGCTTGTACGCCAACTCGACAGCCGCGCGGGTGCCGGCGAGCCTCGGCGGAACCGTGCTCTCCGTGCTGGGCCTCAACGACGCGGCAGTCATGCAGCCAAGTCCCGTGGCGGCAACCGCCTCAGGCTCGGGCGGCACGACGACGGTCACGCTGCCGAACGGCCCGACGGTGAGCGTGCCCGTGACTGTGCCGACCAGCGTGCCGCTGCCGACCGGTGGAAGCGTGCCCCTGCCGACCGGTGGTGTGACGCCGCCTGCGACGACCCCGAACCTCTCGGTTCCGAACTATCCGGCGAGCTACAACCCGCAGGGGTTCTGGAGCGCGTACGACGTCGGCTCGACGCCGTCCGGCTCGCAGACCTCCGTCGCGATCTTCGGCTCGGGCGACATGACGGGCGTGGTCTCCGACCTGCGCACGGAGGAGTCGGCGAACGGGCTGCCGCAGGTGCCGGCGAGCGTCGTCTACACCGGCCCGGTCACGCCGCAGGTCGGGGACGACCCTGACGAGTGGGACATGGACACGCAGTATTCGACGGGAATGGCGCAGGACGTTGCGCACCTCTACATCTACAGCGCCTCGTCGCTGACCGACTCCGACCTCGCGCTCGCGTTCAACAAGTTCGCCGAGCAGGACGTCGCTCAGGCCGGTAGCGCATCGTTCGGCGAGTGCGAGTACCAGTCGTATCTCGACGGCTCGATGGTCGCCTGGGACCAGGTCTTCGCCGAGGCGGCCGCGCAGGGCCAGACCGTCTTCGCGTCGTCGGGTGACACGGGCGGCTTCTGCCCGGTCGCGCCGAACAACGGCGCGCCGGCCGGCTCGCCCGACGTCAACTACCCGGCATCCTCGCCGTACGTCGTCGCGGTTGGCGGTACGACGCTGCTGACGAACTCCGACGGCTCGTACGACAACGAGATCGCGTGGGTCGCCGGCGGCGGGGGCCCGAGCCTCTTCGAGCTGCAGCCGTACTGGCAGGACGGCGTCGCGCCGCCCACCGGCTCGACGTGCGTCGAGGCGGTCGCGTGCGCCGGCAAGACACTGCCGGACGTCGCGATGGATGCGGATCCGAACAGTGGCGCGAACGTCTACATCGGCGGCCAGCCGGAGGCGGTCGGCGGAACGAGCCTCGCGTCGCCGCTCGCGCTCGGCGCCTGGGCGCGGTTCGAAAGCGCGCACACGAACGGTCTCGGCTTCGCAGCGCCCGACCTGTATGCGCAGTACGGGAAGACGGGCTTCCACGACGTCGATCTCGGTGACACCGGGCCGTACCCGGCAACGCCCGGGTACGACCTCGCGACCGGGATGGGCACGTTCGACATCGCTCAGATGGCCGCGGCCATCGGCAACGGCGCGTATCAGCCCGGCGCGACCGGCGCGGCGTACAGCGTGCCCGCGCCGGCGTGCACCGGCTTCACCGACGCGTCGGGCGACTCGGCTCCGCCCGCCTCGACCGACAACGGCCAGTCGCTCGACATCCTCGCCGGCGGATTCTCCGCGGCCGGTGGCAATCTGTCGGCGGAGCTGCTCGTGAAGAGCCTCTCGGGCGGTCCGGGCGGGACGCCCGGCATCGCCGGCGACGGCGACGTCTGGTACGTGACCTGGACGTACGCCGGGACCGAGTACTTCGTCTCGGCCGAGCTGCCGGGATCGTCGGTCGATGCGAGCAACCCGACCGCGCTTCCGGCCGACTTCAGCTACGGCACGGTCGGGACGAGCGCGACCGGCGGCAGGGAGTACGACACCGTCGGCTCGGCGACCGGCTCGATCGACACGACGACGAACGTCATCTCGATCACGACGCCGCTGTCGACGGTCGGCGGCCCGGCAGCGGGCGGGGTGCTGGCGACTCCGGGTGCGCAAACATTCGCCTCGGTGGGCACGCCGGCCGGGGGCTTGCTCGAGGCGGCGGACACCGCCGGGCCCGGTTCGAACTACACCGTCGGCCAGGGCTGCTCCGCGACGACGCAGGCGACCGGCGGTTCCGGCTCCGCCGGCGCTTCGGGGAGCTCGACCGGCAGCACCACCAGCAAGTCGAGTGCCGGCAGCACGAGCAGCAGCGGGCGCGCGAGCTCGGCACCCGCCTCCGGCCGTGCGTCTTCGGGTGTCGCGGGGAAGCAGGCAACGAAGCGTCGCTCCGTGCGCGGGCACGGCCGCGTCGGCCGCGCGACTTTCCGACTCGACCTGAGCAAGGGGCCGGGCTCGAAGCTCGTGTACGCAGACTCGAGCAATCATCTGCGCTTCCGCGCGCTCAGCTTCCGGATCGTCTATGCCACGCACGCCGCGACGCTCGTCGGACGCGGCATGCTCGATGGGCGGAAGGTTGCGTTCGTTGCGCACGCCTTCGACGGCCATCCGCGCTTCCTGATCGCCTGGAGCGGCGGCAAGCCGCGCGGCGGCGCCGTCACCGACGGCGGGATCGTCATCTCGTAGTCGTCGAGACCTCCGTGAGCGCGCGCCGCGGTGGCGCGCGCTCACGGGTCTCGCGAGCGTTGCGGCGCCGTTTCAGACGCGCTTCACAGTCCTAGCGCAGACTGGTGAGTCTGGCGATTCTGGTTGTTGACGACGACGCGGCGCTGCGCAACGTGCTCCGGCGGCTTCTGATCTCGCACGGGTTCGAGGTCGAAGTGGCAGAGGACGGCGAGGAGGCGCTTGCCCGGCTGCGGTCGCGGGCGTTCGACGCGGTGGTCCTCGACGTGATGATGCCGGGGCGCGACGGCATCGCCGTCTGCGAGCGCCTTCGCGCCGAAGGCGACCAACTGCCGGTGCTCATGCTGACGGCGCGGGATGCGGTGCGAGACCTCGTCGCCGGTCTCGAGGCAGGCGCCGACGACTATGTGGCCAAGCCGTTCGACAGCGACGAGCTCGTCGCGCGGCTCAAGGCGCTGCTTCGGCGGGCCGGCGGCGGAGGTGAACGGCTCACGTTCGCCGATCTCGAGCTGGATCTCATGACGCGCGACGCCACGCGGGCCGGACGCGAGATCGAGCTCAGCAAGATCGAGTTCGAGCTCCTGGAGCTCCTGCTCCGGCATCCGCGTCAGGTTCTCTCGCGCGGCGTGATCCACGAGCGCGTCTGGGGATTCGATGCATCGCTCGCCTCGAACTCGCTCGATGTGTTCGTGGGCCATCTTCGACGCAAGCTCGAGGCCGGCGGCGAACCGCGGCTGATCCAAACGGTTCGAGGGGTCGGCTTCATCCTGAGGGAGCGATGAGCTTTCGCCTGCGGCTCACGCTTCTGGCTGCGGTGGCCGTCGCCGTGGCGATCGTCGGAACCTCGTTCACCGTCTACTTCACGGATCGCAGCGAGCTGATCGGCCAGATCGACTCCGATCTCACCGCGGCACGAACGGCCGCCGTTCTCGCCGTGCTTCCGCGAAACCAGAAGACGCCGGCGGGAGGTTTCAAGGGCTTCTCGATTCTGCGCACCAAGACTCGTGCCGTTCTCATCCTGGCTGCTCCGGGACCGGGAGCCGTGCGCGTGAGCGTGCTCCTGCGCACGGCTGCAGC
Source organism: Gaiellaceae bacterium (assembly GCA_036268235.1). GTDB lineage: Bacteria > Actinomycetota > Thermoleophilia > Gaiellales > Gaiellaceae > PALSA-600. The sequence goes on along the minus strand of DATAUN010000024.1, from coordinate 4,795 downwards.
TGCGAAGGCGAGCCCTTCGTTGCCACCCGAGTTCAGTACGCAAACAGTCGCGCACGTTCGCTCCCGGGTGCTCACCATCACCTTTCCGCGCAGGGTCGTTCGACTCTCCCGTTCGCTTGCCGAGGCCGACGCGAACCTGAGGCATCTTCGCTTGCTCTTGACGTTCATCTCGCTCGGCGGTGTGGGCATCGCCGCCCTGCTCGGAGCAATCGTCTCGCGGACGGCTGTTGCGCCGCTCCGGCGCCTGACGGAGACGACCGAGCGCATCATCGACACCGGCGACCTGAGCGAACGCGTCGGACGACCGGGCCGAGACGAGGTGAGCAGGCTCTCTTCACGACTCGACGAGCTGCTCATCACACTCGAAGCGTCACTGGCCGCACAGCGAAAGCTGGTTGACGATCAGCGCCAGCTCGTAGCCGACGCCTCGCACGAACTGCGCACGCCGATCGCCAGCCTGCGAGCGAACTTCGACCTGCTGGCGAACCCGCGTGCCCTCGACCCGCGGGAGCGCGACGGAATGCTGCGAGACGTTCGGCAGGAGCTCGAAGCGATGGGCGCGCTCGTCGCCGAGCTTCTCGAGCTCGCGCGAGGCGAGGAGGTCGACGTCGCGGCGCACGAGTTTCGGCTGGACGAGACCGTCAAAGCGGTCGTCGATCGCGTCGCGCGCCGTGCGCCCGACCTGTCGTTCCGCACGGAGCTCGAACCGTCGCTTGTTCAGGGCGTGCCCCAGCGCGTCGAGCGAGCGGTGGCGAACCTGCTGGACAACGCGCGCAAATGGAGCCCGCAGGGAGGGGCCATCGACGTCGCAGTCCGCAACGGCGTCGTCGAGGTGCGGGACCGCGGCCCGGGCATCGCCTCCGAAGACCGCCTGCTCGTGTTCAACCGCTTCTACCGTTCTGCCCGGGCGCGGGGAATGCCCGGCGCCGGGCTCGGGCTCGCGATCGTGAAGCAGATCGCAGATGCGCACGGCGGCGACGTGAGCATCGAGGATGCTCCCGGGGGCGGGACGATCCTGCGCCTGCAGCTTTCATAGAGCCCTCAGCGACGCTTCAACGGCGTTTCACGCCGCTCGGGTTTGCTTGGTCGATGCACCGCGTGATTCGCCTTGTCCCGGCGCTTTGCCTCGTGCTCGCCGGCGTCGCCTGCGGCGGCGGCCCCGCCACATCGAAGCAGGCTCCGAAGGTCGATCGCATCCTGGCGGTGCTCAGGTTCACGAACTGCATGCGCGCGGAGGGCGTGCCCATGCTCGACCCCGGGCCGCACGGAAACATCCTCTACAACGCACCCACGACGCCCGAGGCCGTCATCAAGAAAGCCCAGGGAGCGTGCAACCACTTCCTGCCGCAGGCCACCTTCACGCCTCGGCAACACGCGGTGGCGCTCCGGCGGATGATCAAGTTCGTCGACTGCATGTCGGCGCACCACCAGCCCGTGCAGCTCCTGAACGGTGTCGGCGTCGGATATGCCGTTCGCCGGGGCGGCGGCGTGGATGTGAACTCGCCGCTCTTCAAGGCCGCCGAAGCCACGTGCACGAAGAAGGATCTACGGACGGGCTGAGCTCAGGTGCAGCGCAGCGAAACCTCCCCGGTCATCCGTGAGGCGATGGAGCGTATCGGGATCGAACCGATGACCTTCGGCTTGCAAAGCCGACGCTCTCCCAGCTGAGCTAACGCCCCGAGCGCCCGAAGTGTAGCTCCGTTGCCGGAGCTCCTTCGGGCGCGGGCGCCGTGCCGCGGTTAGGCGGCGCGGGAGAGGCGCTCTTCCTGACGCGCCTTCTGGATGATCTCGTCGCGGTCGCCGAACCGCATCGTCGCGCGGGCGTTGCGCTGCTCGTCCCAGAGCTGCGCGATCTGCTCCTCGAGCGACTGGTGCTCGGCGGCCAGCGTCGCGTCGTGCCCCTGGGCGAGCTCGCGCATCACGCGAAGCCGCCGTTCGGAAAGCTCGTCGATCTTCTGTCTGATCTCGGTCAAGGTACGCATGTCAGTGAAAACGCTGACACCAGCGCCCGTATTCCAGACGAAGTCCGTCCGGGGGGAGGCTCATCGTCTCCCGTGATGGGAGGCCTTGCCACCCCGATTCTCGTGCTGCTCTTTGCGGCGGGGGCGGTCGCGACATGGCTTGCCGGCGTGCTGCTCTCGAAGGCGACGGACGCGCTCGACGTGCGGCTCAATCTCGGCGAGGAGCTCGGCGGCCTGCTGCTGCTCGCGGTCGCGGGCAGCCTGCCCGAGCTCGCGATCACCGTCTCGGCGGCGGCGGGCGGTCACCTGGGTCTCGCCGCCGGCAACCTGATCGGCGGGATCGCCGTGCAGACGATGGTGCTGGTGATCTGCGACATCGTCGCGGGCCGCGATCGACCGCTGACGTTCCTCGTCGGCGCCCTTTCGCCGGTGCTCGAAGGACTGCTCGTGGTCATCGTCGTCGCCGGCGTGGAGATGGGCGCGCTGATGAAGGAGTCCACGGCGATCGGCGGTGTCGTCAGCCCGGCGTCGATCGCGATCGCGGTCGTGTGGATGGTCGGCATCTACGTGATCAACCGCGCGCGCAAGGATCCGCGCTGGAGTGTCACGATGGAAGGAAGCCACCGCGGCCGGCGCAACCGTCGCGAGCCGCACGACGTGAAGCAGCATCCGTACGCAGACAGGTCGACCGCGCAGGTCGCACTTCTCTTCGGCGCGGCGTGCCTCGTCACGCTGCTCGCCGGTGTGCTGCTCGAGCTGACCGGCAACGAGCTCGCGAGCCGCGCGGGCGTCAACGGCGTCATCTTCGGTGCGACCGTGCTCGCCGCCGCGACCGCGCTCCCGGAGATCAGCTCCGGCATCGCCGCCGTGCGCCTGGGCGACAACGCGCTCGCGATCGGAGACATCTTCGGCGGCAACGCGTTCCAGGTGTGCCTCTTCGTCGTCGCCGACCTCGTTGCGGGCAAGCCGGTTCTTCCATCCGCAGGCCACCTGAACGCCTGGCTGGCCGCGCTCGGGGTCGCGCTCACCGCGATCTACGGCTTCGGGGTGATCGGCCGCCCGGCCAGTTGCCGCTTCCGAATGGGGCCCGACTCGATCCTCGCGATCGTCGTATTTGCGGTCGGCGTCGCCGGGCTCTTCGTGATCCCGAAGTAACTACAGCGCTTCGCGGATGCGGTCGACGATCGAGGCCATCTCGAGCGTCGCGCCGGTCACGTCCTTCAGCAGCTCATCCGCGGTCGGGGCCTGGCCGAGCGACCACAGCTCGCGCAGGAGGTCGCCCGCGTCGCGGCGCGCGAACCATTCGTTTCCGAGCTCGCTGCGCAGGAAGTCGCGCAGCTGTGCCTCGAACGCCCACGAACGGAGGTAGCCGATCACGTAGAAGCCGCCGTCGATGTCGTCGAGGTAGCTCTCGGCGGGGACGGGAATCTTCAACGCGTCGGTCAGGAGCTCGGCGTAGCGCGGCCGCATGTCGAGCGTGCGCTCCGCCTGGAAGAACTCGATCTCGTAGAGCAGCTTCGCGCAGTAGCGGCGCACGATGTAGAGGAGCGTGACCGCCTTGTCGTGCGCGAGCATGTCGACGCGCGGGACGTCGAGCCGGCGATTGAGCCACGCGGGCTCGCTGACGAGCTGCTCGAAGAGCTGCGCCCAGCCCTCGGTCACCGCCATGTCGCCCATCTGCCGCGCCTCGAACGGCAGGCTCGCGTCGGTTGAGCCGTAGTGCTCGGTGTGCCCGGCTTCGTGGAAGAGCGCCTGCCAGTCGTCCTTGCCGCCGATCGGCTGGATGACGAGCATCACCTTTCCAGGCACCTCGATCGGCGCACAGAACGCGCGCGGCGACTTGTTCGGGCGCGCCTCGAGGTCGAGGTGGACGTTGCGCTGCGTGCGCAGGTCGATGCCGAGATCGGTGAGCGTCGCTTCGAGCGCCGGGACCATGCGGTCGGACGGGTAGAGCTCGTCGAGCTCCGGCGCACGGAAGAGGCGCGGCACGTCCCAGTTCCGCGCCTCGCCGAGTGGCAGGCCGAGCCGCTCGCGGAAGAGCTTGTCGCCCTCGCGCTCCCAGAGCTTCTCCGTCTCGTCCAGTAGGGCGCGGCATTCGTCCGCGAGCCCGTCGAGGCGGAACCCGAAGCCCTTGTACAGCTCGTAGAGGTTCGGCGCCTCGAGCGTGCGCACCGCGCCGCGGTCGATCTCGTCCGCTTCGAGATAGACGGGGTTCAGATGCTCGTCGAGCAGGCGCAACCGCTCTTCGGTGAGGCGGCGGCGCCGGTCGCGGTCGGGCTCGTTCGCCGTCGCGACGCGCAGCATCCGGTAGGGGAGCGTCTCGCCGTCGACCGTTGCCTCGAGCGCCGCCTCGACCTCCGCTGCGCGCGCCTGGTGCTCGCGGGTCAGGTTCCCGAGGTAGGTCTCGCACCCGAAGCGCCACAGCTCGGTCGGCGCGTCGCGCAGCCGCCGCGCGAGGTCGAGCTGCGCGAGGTCCTCGTACTCGACGTAGATCTGCTCGACGTCGAGCGAGTCCTTCAGCCCCGCGTAGTGGTCGTAGTAGTCCTGCAGCAGATCGCGCGAGAACGCCTCGGCGCGCTCGCGGACGGCGTCGATCTCGCGCGGGGTGAGCGGCTCGGCGGACACTCCTGCCTAGGATACGGGCCGGTGCACGAGCTGAAGATCACCACCGAGCGCCACACGCAGCTCGTCGACATCTCCGCGCAGGTGCGCGACGCCGTCGCGGGCGAGGACGGTGCGGCGGTGCTCGTCTACGTGCCGCACACGACCGCCGGCCTGACGATCAACGAGCACGCCGATCCGATGGTCGCGCGCGACTTCGAGATGGCGCTCGA
>DATAUN010000023.1:0-2187 GCA_036268235.1 Gaiellaceae bacterium | reverse complement strand
ATGAGCGCGGGCGTGTTGTCGCTCGATCAGGTCGCGGCGGCGGCCGAGTTCGCGACGACCGAGACGGATGCCGAGCTCGCCCGCGTCGCGGTCGGGAAGGCGCCGAGCGCGATCGCGCTCGTCGCCCGGACGCTGGCGCCGCCCGATGTCGACGACGACCAGACGCTCTACGCACGGCGGGCGCTGAGCATGACGTGGACGCGGGGCCGGCGCGAGCTCGCGATCAGCGGCCGCCTGCCGCTCGAGCAGGGCCTCGTGGTCGAGCAGGCGATCTGGGCGATCGCGAAGGCGCAGCGCGCAGAAGACACGAAGGCCGGGATCGTGCTCGACTGGCAGCAGTCCGCCGCGGACGCGCTCGTCAGCCTCGCGCGGCACCCCGCCGGGGGCGGGGTGCGGCGGAGCCCGGTGGCGCTGATCGTCCACGTCTCCGACGACGCGCCGGCGTTCCTCGAAGGCGGCGGGCCGATCAGCCCCGAGACCGCCGAACGGCTCGGCTGCGACGCGCGCCGGCTCACGATCGCCCGGCGCGGACGCGATCTCGTGCACTCCCGCCTCGGGCGCTGCGCGTCCTACGCCCAGCTGCGCGCGCTGCACAAGCGCTCCGACCACTGCCAGTACCCGGGCTGCACCGCCGCACGCGAGCTCCCCGCACACCACCTCGTCGCGAACGAGCACCACGGCAAGACCGAGATCGCGAACCTGATCCTGCTCTGCCACCGACACCACAAGCTCGTTCACGACCACCACATCTGCTCTTGACCCGTTCTGCTTGACACGTGGTTTCTAGGCTGCGCTCGCCTGGGCGGCGAGCGTTTGGTGGTAGCGCGCTTCGTATTCGTCGGGGCTGAGGTCGTCGTTTGCGGAGTGCATGCGGTGGGGGTTGTAGAAGGCCTCGATGTAGTCAAACAGGCGCAGTCGGGCGATGTCTCGGGTCGGGAAGACGTGGCGTTCGACGAGCTCGGCTTTGATCGTTCCGATCGCCGATTCGCAGGCGGCGTTGTCGTGCGGCTCGCCTCGGCTGCCCATGCTCGGCGTGATCCCAAGCTCGGCGAGCGTGCGGCCCATGTGCACGCTCGTGTATTGCGATCCGCGGTCGGAGTGATGGATCAAGCCGACCGGCGGGCGGCGCCTCGCGACGGCCATCGCGAGCGCGTCGGAGACGATCTCCGCGCCGAGATCGGATCGCATCGACCAGCCGACGATTTTGCGGCTAAAGACGTCCATTACGACTGCCAGATAGAGCCAGCCCTCGTCGCAGCGCACGTAGGTGATGTCGGCGACCCATTTCTGGTCTGGGCCCGGCGCTGTGAAGTCGCGGCGGACGAGATCGGCGGCCGGCGCGGCGTGCGGATCTTGGATCGTCGTGCGTCGCTTCGAGCGGCCACGGCTGACACCGCGCAGCTCGAGCGAGCGCATCAGCCGTGCGACGCGCTTCGTCGCGACCCGCTCGCCACGCTTGCGACGCAGCGTCTTCGCGATCCGAGGCGCGCCGTACGTCTCGCGAGACTCGCGGTAGACCTCCCCGATCAGCCCTTCCAGCTCGCGATCGCGCAACTCGCGACGCGACGGCGCGCGTGTCGTCCACGCGTAGTACGCCTGCCGCGAGACCGACAGCACCGAGCACAGCAGGGAGACCGGGTGGTGCCCGCGCTCCTGATCGATCAACCGGTACGTCCTCACCGGCGATCGGTCTCCCTGGCGAAATACGCGGCCGCCTTTTGCAGGATCAGCTTCTCCTCCTCGACCCTGCGTAGCTCGCGCTTGAGCCGCACGATCTCCGCGTGCTCAGCCCGCGTCGTGCCCGGCTTGTCGCCCGCGTCGACCTCCGCCTGGCGCACCCACTTGCGAAACGACTCCGGATGCAACCCCAGACGCTTCGCCGTCGCCGCGATCGACTCATCGCCCTCGCGATACAGCCTGACCGCCTCCTCACGGAACTCCGGCGAGTATTTCGATGGCCGTCCCATCGGGACTCCTCTCCGCGGCCAAAGCCGCACTATCGAGGTGTCAAGCCATCCGGGTCAAGAGCAGGGCGGCGGGCTGCAAGTCGAGTGCGGAGTGGTATGCGCGCGCCGCGCAGAGCGACTACCGCGCCGCCGCGCGGGTCGTGGGTACCGCAGACGCGCTTCGCAGCCTGCCCGCGCTCGACGAGGCCCTCTCGACGGGCGCGTTGTCGCTCGACCAGGT
>DATAUN010000022.1:0-24544 GCA_036268235.1 Gaiellaceae bacterium | reverse complement strand
CGAAGCTCGGCGGGAACCTGGTTGCCGGGCGAAGCCCGGAACCAGGTTCCCGCCTGATGCGTGTCGTCTCGGACATCAACCTGGTTCCGCCTGCGGCGGCAACCAGGTTGAATCGCGACTCATGCGCGCGACCCTCGCCCTGATCGCCGTCACTGCCGTGTGGGGCGTGACGTTCGTGCAGGTGAAGGATGCGGTCGCGCTCTATCCGTTGTTCGCGTTCCTCGCGGTGCGCTTCGCGATCGCGAGCACGACGCTTGCTGTGCCGGGCGCGCGGCGGCTTCGGTCGCTCGGCCGGCGCGGCACGCGTGCGGCGATCCTCGCCGGCGCGCTGCTCGGCAGTGGCTACGCGCTGCAGACCGCGGGACTCGAGCGGACCACGGTTTCGTCCACTGGATTCATCACCGGTATGTCCGTCGTGCTGACGCCGCTGCTCGCACTCATGCTCTATCGCGCACGAGTCGCGACCGCGGCGTGGGTGGGCGTCGCGCTCGCGACGGCCGGGCTCGCGCTGCTCGCCGGCGTTCATCGCGGCTCGGCGACCGGTGACTTGCTCGTGCTTGCGGGTGCGGGGGCGTACGCGCTGCAGATCGTGCTGATGGAGCGCTACGCGCCGCGCTACGACGCGATCGCATTCACGCTCGTCGAGATGCTGACCGCGTTCGTCGGGCTGATCGCGATTGCCGTCGCGCGTGGCGAGCTGACGGTGCCGCACGGCTGGACGGTGTGGGGTGCGCTGGTCGTCACCGGCGTGTTCGCAAGCGCGCTCGCGTTCCTCGTCCAGACCTGGGCGCAGCGCCGCGCGAGTGCGACGCAGACCGCGCTCGCGTTCTCGCTCGAGCCGGTGTGGGCCGCCTTCTTCGGCTTCACGCTCGCCGGCGACCGCCTCGGCCCGGCGGGCTGGGCAGGATGCGCCGTGATCTTGAGCGGCATCATCGTGGCGGATCGGGCTTGACGGCTGTCGCACTCGCGCTCGCTTCGGCCGCGCTCTTCGGCGGGATGACGGTCGCGATCCGGCTCGGGATGCGCGGGCTGCCGGACGTGCGAGGCGCAACGCTCGCGACCGTGCTGCCGGCGCTGGTGGTCGCGCTCGTCGCCGCGGCGATCCGCCACGACGTCCACGGCGCGTGGCCGTTCCTGCTCGCCGGACTGCTCGCGCCGGGAAGCTCCCAGATTCTCTTCACGCTCGCCGTGCGCGAGATCGGCGCCTCGCGTACCTCGGTGGCCGTTGGCGCCGCGCCGCTCGTCGCGGTCGTGATCGCGCTCGTCGCGCTGCACGAGCCGTTGCGCGTCCCACTTGTGATCGGCGCGCTCGCAGTTGTCTGCGGCGGCGTGCTGCTTGCCGCCGAGCGGGACCGGCCCGGTCACCTCCGGGCACGCGGCCTGCTCTTTGCCGGCGGCGCGGCGGTCTTCTTCGCGACGCGCGACAACGTCGTGCGCGCGCTGCACGGGCACGCGAAGCCCGAGACGGCCGCCGCCGCGACGCTCGTCGCCGGCGCGCTCCTCTCGGCCGTCTGGTCGCGGCGCCCGCCGACGTCAACGCAGCTGCGCCGGCTTGCGCCCGCGGGCGTGCTCTTCGGGCTGTCGTACATCTGCCTGTTCGAGGCCTACTGGCGTGGTCGGGTCACCGTGGTCTCGCCGCTCGTCGCGACCGAGTCCCTGTGGGGCGTGCTGCTGTCCGCGCTCCTGATCCGGCAGACCGAGGGGATGGGACGGCGGCTCGCGCTCGGCGCGGCGCTGATCGTCGTCGGCGGGGCGGTGATCGGCGCGACCGCATGACGGCAGGGATTCCAAGGATCTGCTATCATCTGGCTTAGATTTTCTCACTGAAGGAGACGAACCAGATGGCAAAGACGATCGGCATCGACCTGGGCACGACGAACTCGTGCATGGCCGTCCTCGAGGGCGGCGAGCCGGCCGTGATCGCGAACGCGGAGGGTGGACGGACGACTCCGTCCGTCGTCGGGTTCACGAAGGACGGTCAGCGGCTCGTCGGCGCTCCCGCGCGGCGGCAGCAGGTCACCAACCCGGAGAACACCGTGTTCTCCGTCAAGCGGTTCATGGGCCGCAAGTACGACGAGGTCAGCGAAGAGATGACCATCGTCCCGTACAAGGTCGTGAAGGGCCCGAACGACGACGTTCGGATCGTGGCGGACGGCAAGGAGTACGCGCCGGAGGAGATCAGCGCGATGATCCTCCAGAAGCTCAAGTCCGACGCGGAGTCGTACCTCGGCGAGTCGGTCACCGACGCGGTGATCACCGTCCCGGCGTACTTCAACAACGCGCAGCGCGAGGCGACGAAGGACGCCGGCCGGATTGCCGGCCTCAACGTGCTTCGCATCATCAACGAGCCGACCGCGGCAGCGCTCGCCTACGGGCTCGACAAGGAAGGCGCCGACCAGACGATCCTCGTCTTCGACCTCGGCGGCGGCACGTTCGACGTGTCGGTGCTCGAGCTCGGCGACGGCGTGTTCGAGGTCAAGTCGACAAACGGCGACAACCACCTCGGCGGCGACAACTTCGACAAGGCGATCGTCGACTGGATGATCGCGGAGTTCAAGCGCGACCAGGGCATCGACCTGGGCGCCGACCCGATGGCGCTCCAGCGCCTCTACGAGGCGGCGGAGAAGGCGAAGATCGAGCTCTCCTCGACGATGACGACGCAGATCAACCTGCCGTTCATCACCGCGACGCAGGACGGACCGAAGCACCTCGACCTCCAGCTCACGCGGGCGAAGCTCGAGGAGCTCACGCACACCCTGCTCGAGCGCACGGTCGGCCCGACGAAGCAGGCGCTCGCAGACGCGGGCCTCGACGCTTCGGCGATCGACCACGTGGTGCTCGTCGGCGGCATGACCCGCATGCCGGCGACGCAGGCGAAGGTCAAGGAGCTGATCGGCAAGGATCCCCACAAGGGCGTCAACCCGGACGAGGTCGTCGCGATCGGCGCGGCGGTTCAGGCGGGCGTGCTGAAGGGCGAGGTCAAGGACGTGCTCCTGCTCGACGTCACCCCGCTGTCGCTCGGCATCGAGACGAAGGGCGGCGTGATGACGAAGCTCATCGACCGCAACACGACGATCCCGACGCGCAAGTCGGAGATCTTCTCGACCGCCGAGGACAACCAGCCGTCGGTGCTCGTGCACGTGCTGCAGGGCGAGTCGGAAATGGCGGCCTACAACAAGACGCTCGGCAAGTTCGAGCTCGTAGGCATCCCGCCGGCGCCGCGCGGCACGCCCCAGATCGAGGTCGCGTTCGACATCGACGCGAACGGGATCATCAACGTGTCGGCCAAGGACAGCGCGACGGGCAACGAGCAGAAGATCCGCATCGAAGGCGGCTCGGGCCTGAAGCAGGACGAGATCGACCGCATGATCCGCGACGCCGAGGCGCACGCCGGCGAGGCGCACAAGCTGCGCGAGCTCGTCGACGCCCGCAACAACGCGGAGTCGCTCGCCTACCAGATCGAGAAGTCGCTGAACGAGAACCGCGAGAAGCTCGATTCGACGGTCGCCGGAACGGTCGAGGGTCGGATCATGGAGCTGCGCGGCGTGCTCGAGTCGAGCGACGTCTCGGAGATCAAGGCGAAGGCCGACGCGCTCCAGCAGGCGTGGACGGAGGCGGCGCAGGCGCTCTACGCGCAGGCGTCCGCGTCGCAGCCCACACCGAACGGCGACAGCTCGGAGCCCTCCGACGACGAGGTCGTCGAGGACGCCGAGTACGAGGTGGTCGACGAATAGATGACGGACGAACCGATCCAGGAGATCGAGGAGACCGTTAATCCGCTCGCCGAGGCCGAGAAGCAGCGCGACGAGTATCTCGATGCGCTGCAGCGGCTGAAGGCCGAGTTCGACAACTACCGCAAGCGGGTGGCGCGCGACCAGCAGCAGCTGGCCGCGCGCGCCCACGAGCGGCTCGTGTCCGAGCTCGTGCCGGTGCTCGACGATCTCGAGCGCGCGCTTGCGCACGAGGGCGACATCGAGGAGGGCGTCCGCCTCGTGCATCGCGCGCTCGCGGACGCGCTCGCGAAGGAAGGCCTCGCCGAGATCGAGACGGACGGGAAGTTCGACCCGCACACACAGGAGGCGCTGCTCTCGCAGCCGTCCGAGGCCGAAGAGGGAGACGTCATCCAGGTGCTGCAGAAGGGCTACCGGCTCGGAGACAAGGTGATCAGGCCGGCGCGCGTCGTCATCAGCGCGGGGACGGATGCCTAGCTCGCTCTACGAGGCGCTCGGCGTCCCGAAGACCGCGTCGCAGGACGAGATCAAGAAGGCGTACCGGAAGCTCGTTCGCGAGGTTCACCCCGACCGCAACCCGGGGAACGAGGAGCGCTTCAAGGAGGTGCAGTCGGCCTACGACGTGCTCTCCGATCCGGAGAAGCGCAAGCAATACGACGTGATGGGGACGACGAACGGACGCCCGGCCGGCTTCGGTCAGGGCGGGACGACGTACGACTTCTCCGACTTCGACCTCGGCGACATCTTCGGCGGCCTCTTCAACCGCGGCCGCGCCGCGCAGCAGCAGCCACAGCGCGGCCAGCGCGGCAACGACGTCGAGGTCGAGGTGCGCGTGTCGTTCGAGGACTCGCTGAGGGGCGCGCAGGTGACGGTGCCGGTGCAGCTCGACCTCGCGTGCCACACCTGCCACGGCACGGGCGCCGCGCCCGGCACCGCACCGATCACATGCCCGCAGTGCCACGGCTCGGGTGTCGTCGCGACGTCGCAGGGGTTGTTCGCGCTGCAGCAGCCGTGTCCGCGCTGTCACGGCATGGGCTCGATCGTCGAGACGCCGTGCCCGACGTGCCACGGCTCCGGCCGCGAACGGCGCACGAAGCGCTACACGGTGAAGATTCCCGCAGGTGTCAAGGACGGCACGCGGATCAAGCTGAAGGGCAAGGGCGAGGCGGGCTACGGCGGCGCGGCGGCCGGCGACCTCTATGTCGTCACGCGCGTCGAGCCGTCGAAGATCTACGAGCGCCGCGGCGACGACCTGATCGTCACGGTGCCGGTCTCGTATTCGATCGCCGCGCTCGGCGGCTCGGTCGAGGCGCCGACGCCCGGCGGTCCCGTCTCGCTGAAGATCCCCGCCGGAACCGAGGACGGGAAGCTGCTGCGCATCAAGGGCCGGGGCGCACCGCGCTTGAAGGGCGACGGCAAGGGCGACGTCCTTGCGCGCGTGCGCATCCAGGTGCCGAAGCGCGTGTCGAAGAAGCAGCGCGACCTGCTCGAGCAGCTGGACAAGGCGAAGTAATGGACGATCGCCCGCGCTACATGATCAGTGTCGCGGCGGAGCTCGTGGGCATGCACCCACAGACGCTTCGTATGTACGAGCAGAAGGGGCTTGTGAATCCGCAGCGCACCGCCGGGAACACACGGCTGTATTCCGACACGGATGTCGAGCGGCTGCAGCTGATTCAGCGCCTCACGAGCGAGGTCGGCCTGAACCTCGCCGGCGTCGAGCGGGTGCTGCACATGGAGGACGAGCTCCAGCGCATGCGCCGTCGTCTCGAGCGAATGGAGCAGGAGATGCGCAAGACACTCGAGGAGGTGCACCGGAGCTACCGGCGCGACCTCGTGCTGTACCGGCCGCCGACGGCGCCGGTCCACCAACGGAGGAACTAGATGGACTTCTCGAAGTTGACAATCAAGAGCCAGGAGACGATCGCGGCGGCGCAGGACCTCGCGCGGCGGGCCGGGAACCCCGAGCTCACGCCCGACCACCTGCTGCTCGCGCTGCTCGACCAGGAGCTCTTCGCCGACTGGCAGGGCCTGCGCGCCGAAGCCGAGCGCAAGGTGGAGGCACTGCCGTCGGTACAGGGCGGTTCGCAGCAGCCGAACGCGTCGGCCGCGTTCTCGCGCGTGCTCGACAAGGCCGACGACGAGCGCAAGAAGCTCGAGGACGAGTACGTCTCGCTCGAGCATCTGTTCCTCGCGCTCGAGCCGGTGCCGCGCGACGAGATTCTCGCGTGGATCAAGCAGATCCGCGGCGGCCGCCGCGTCACGTCACAGGATCCGGAGGGCACCTACCAGGCGCTCTCGAAGTTCGGCGTCGACCTGACCGACTCCGCCGAGGACGGGAAGCTCGACCCGGTGATCGGCCGCGACGAGGAGATCCGCCGCACGATCCAGATCCTGAGCCGGCGCACGAAGAACAACCCGGTGCTGATCGGCGAGCCCGGGGTCGGCAAGACCGCGATCGTCGAGGGGCTCGCGCAGCGCATCGTCGCGGGCGACGTGCCCGAGGGATTGCGCGACCGTCGCGTGTGGTCGCTCGATCTCGGCGCGCTGCTCGCCGGCGCGAAGTACCGCGGCGAGTTCGAGGAGCGGCTGAAGGCAGTGCTCGCCGAGATCAAGGAGAGCGAGGGCCGCATCGTGCTCTTCATCGACGAGCTGCACACCATTGTCGGCGCCGGCGCCGCGGAGGGCGCGGTCGACGCCGCGAACCTGCTGAAGCCGATGCTCGCGCGTGGCGAGCTGCGCTGCATCGGCGCGACGACGCTCGACGAGTACCGCAAGCACATCGAGAAGGACGCAGCGCTCGAGCGCCGGTTCGCGCCGGTGTTCGTCGACGAGCCGTCGGTCGCCGACACGATTGCGATCCTCCGCGGGCTCAAGGAGCGCTACGAGGCGCACCACGGCGTGCGCATCCGCGATGCCGCGCTCGTCGCGGCCGCAATCCTCTCGCATCGCTACATCGCCGATCGCTTCCTGCCCGACAAGGCAATCGACCTCGTCGACGAGGCGGCGTCGCGGCTGCGCATGGAGATCGACTCGAGCCCACTCGAGCTCGACGAGGCGAACCGCCGCGTCATGCAGCTCGAGATCGAGCTGGCCGCGATGGCCAAGGAGTCGAAAGCCGTGCGCGAGCCGGTCGAACGCGCGCTTGCCGAGGCGAAAGAGGACCGCAACGCGCTCGCCGCGCGCTGGGCGAAGGAGAAGGAGGCGCTCGAGCGCGTCAAGGCGATGACGCGCAGCATCGACGAGCTGCGCCAGGAGGCCGAGCGCGCCGAGCGCGAAGGGAACCTCCAGCGCGTCGCCGAGATCCGCTACGGCGAGATCCCCGAGCTCGAGAAGGAGCTCGCGGACCGCGACCGTTCGATCGAGAGCCCCATGGTGAAGGAAGAGGTCGACGAGGACGACATCGCATCGGTCGTCGCTCGCTGGACCGGCATCCCTGTTGACCGCCTGCTCGAGGGCGAGACCGAGAAGCTGATCCACCTCGAGCAGCGGCTGCACGAGCGCGTCGTCGGGCAGGAGGAGGCCGTCGAGGCGGTCGCGAACGCGCTGCGTCGCGCACGCACCGGCCTGCAGGATCCGAACCGGCCGATCGGCTCGTTCATCTTCCTCGGCCCGACCGGCGTGGGGAAGACCGAGCTTGCCCGCGCCCTCGCGGAGTTCATGTTCGACGACGACCGCGCGATGGTGCGGCTCGACATGAGCGAGTACCAGGAGCGCCACACCGTGTCGCGCCTCGTCGGCGCGCCGCCGGGTTACGTCGGCTACGACGAGGGCGGCCAGCTCACGGAAGCGGTGCGGCGGCGCCCGTACTGCGTCGTCCTGCTCGACGAGATCGAGAAGGCGCACGCGGAGGTCTTCGACGTGCTGCTGCAGGTGCTCGACGACGGCCGCCTCACCGACGGCCAGGGGCGCACCGTTGACTTCCGAAACGCAGTGCTGATCATGACGTCGAACATTCGCAGTGCCGACGCGTTGCGCGATGTCTTCCGGCCGGAGTTCCTGAACCGCGTCGACGAGATCGTCGAGTTCCGGTCGCTGACACGCGAGCAGATCACGTCGATCGTCGGCCTCCAGCTGCAGCGGCTGCACGAGCGGCTCGCCGAACGCGGGCTCACGCTCGAGCTGACGGACGCGGCGAAGGAGGCGATCGCGGAGGCGGGGTGGGACCCGGCCTACGGCGCTCGTCCGTTGAAGCGCGCGATCCAGCGCCTGCTCGAGAACCCGCTCGCGTTGCGGCTGCTCGAGGGCGACTTCGGCGAAGGCGACACGATCCGCGTCGACGCGCACGACGGCGAGCTCGCGTTCGAGAAGGCTGCGGCGGGCGAGCCCGCCGCAGCCGTTGCGTAGCCCGGGGGCTACTGCCGCCGCAGGCGGACGACTGCAGTCGCCGACGTCGTGATCTCGCCGAGCACGGTGTGCTCGCCGGCGTTCACGTTGTCGAACTGCGCACGCCAGATGTACGCGCCGGGTGCGACCGGGTTCAGCAGCACCTTGTCGAGGCTGACCGCGACGCCGGTGACCGTCATGTCGGCCTCCGACGACGCACACCACGTCAGCTCGGTGTTCCCGCCGGGACCGTAGTCGACGAAGATCGGGATCTCGGCGCTCGCGATCCCGTTCGTCTGGCGCAGGTGCATCACCCACACCGCCTGGTGCGTGTCACCCGCGAACGCGGCGCACTGGTCGAGCGCGAAGTCGCTCGGGCTCTCGCCGGCGATCCAGCCGCTGAACGTGAGCGGACCGGATGCCGTCGCCACATGCACGACCGCCGAGCCGATCGTCTGTCCGGTGTGCCGAAGCGCGGGCAGCTGGTACGCGGCCGGCGCGAGGATCGTCGTGCGGTAGGTGCCCGGCGACTCGCGCGTGACGATCGTCGTTGCACCTGCCGCGCGCACGAGCTGCGACGTCTTCACCGCGAGCGCAGGCGCCGCGGACGCGCTGCCCGCTAGTGCCGCGGCGGCGACTCCGGCTGTCGCGAGAAGCAAGAACCGTTTCATGTCGTCTCCCTGGTCGGTGGTGCTACGAGATGTCGAAGGTGCTCTCGAGGCCGATCACCTCGAGGATGCGGCGCACGGGCCAGCCGGTGTCGTCGCCGAGGACCAGCGCGAACGACAGTCGCCGCTCTTCCGCCCGTCGGCGCGACCCGATCAGCACGCCCACAACCGTCGAATCGATGAAGGTCGCCTCGCGGAGATCGATGATCACCGAGACGCCTTCGTCGATCAGCGCGCCGATCTGGCGCGCGAGCTTGTCGGCCGTGTAGGCCTCGTGCTCCCCGCGGAGCGCAATGGTGGCGCGGTCCTGCTCGACGTTCACGGAGATGGTCTGTTCGCTCATAGCTCGGCCTATCGCCTCAACGGTCAGGCTTCGCCGCGGGATACGGTGCGCGCGTGATCCTGGTCGTCGCGGCGACGGAAGAGGAGCTCGCCGGGGCGGGAGGGACGGCGACGCTGGTCTGCGGGATCGGGCCCGTCGACGCCGCAGCGCGCACCGCGGCAGTGCTCGCCACCGAGGCTCCGGCCGGGCTGCTGCACGTCGGGATCGCCGGTGCCCGCACGTTCGCCGGGCCCGGGATCGTGATCGGCAGCGAGGCCGTGTATTGCGACGCCGACGACCCGCGCTTCTTCGAGTTGCGGCTGCCTGCCGATCCTCACCTGCTTGCGCGCATGCGGCGCGCCCTGCCCGAGGCGCGGGTCGAGCCGATCGGGACGTCGGGCCGCGTCGGCGGGTCGAGCGGCTGCGAGGTCGAGGCGATGGAGGGCTACGCCGTGCTGCGGGCCGCCGCGATCGCCGGCGTGCCCGCGGTCGAGGTGCGGGTGCTCGCGAACGCGATCGGGGAGCCCGACCGGGCGAAGTGGCGGTTCGACGACGCACGCGCGGAGCTCAGGCGCGTGCTGCCGCTGATGCTCCGGGAGCTCGTACGTGCCTGAGCTGCCGCCGCCACTGCCGCCCGCCGAGCGCACGGTCGGCCAGCTGATCGCGGAGACGATCCGCGCGTACGGCAAGGACTTCTGGCGCCTGCTGCCGCTCGGCATTCCGCTCGCGATCGCCGACCAGGTGAGCGTGCGGCAGGCGTCCGTCGTGCAGATGTTCGTGTACTGGTCTGCGCTGCCCCTCTTCGTCGCCGGCTACGTGTACGCGTGCCGGCGCATTCTCGACGCGAGGCCGAATCGCACTGCCGTTGCGCTTGCCGTCCTCATCTGGCTCCCGTTTCCGGCCCTTCGCTCGGTCTACATCCTGCCGGCGCTCGCCTGGCTCGCATTCATCGGGCTTGCCGTGCCCGCCGCGATGGTCGAGCGGTTGCCATTGCGTGCGTCGCTCGTACGCGGGCGCGAGCTCGGGACGGCGGATTACCCACACGCACTCGGCTCGCTCGCCGCGCTCGTGATCGTTGTCGGGGTCGCCGGCAACGCACTCAGCGCGCTTCTGCACACGCAAGGCGACACCGGTCAGAGGATCGCCGTCGGTCTCTCCGATGTGGTCTTGAGCCCGCTGCTCTTTCTCGGCGGCGCGCTGCTGTATGTCGACCAAGCCGCCCGGGTAGGGTTGCCCAAGTCCATCCGACGAAGGAGCCGCGATGCCGATCTTCATCCTCCTGTCGACGCTGACGCAGCAGGGCGTCCAGACGCTCAAGTCGAACCCTGAGCGACTCAGTCAGGTGAACCAGGACGTGGAGGAGCTCGGCTGCCGCGTCCTGCACCAGTGGGCGACGCTCGGCGAGTTCGACTTCGTGAACGTCGTCGAAGCGCCGGACATCGCGACGGTCGCGAAGGTATCGGTCGCCCTCGGCGCGCGCGGCTCGACGAAGATCCAGACGCTGCCCGCGCTCGAGATTCAAGACTTCCTGCGCACGCTCGAGTAACGCCGAGCGCTTCGACGTGTCCGAGTTCGCTCGTCCCCGCTGGCGCCAGCTAGCCCGGGTGCTCGCTACGGGTTAACGGGAAACCACGCGCCCTTCGGGGCGTCGGGGCTCTTGGAGTCGTGCTGGTAGGCGTCGGAGAGCGAGTTCCCCACGAAGCACAGCTTGAGAATGTCTGCGGTTCGTGCCGCGTTCGAGCCGGGTTGTCCCATAGACAGCGAGCCGACCGTCCGGACAGGAAGCGAACCGACCGTTCCGGTCTTGGGCCGGTAGAGCCAGCAACGTCCCGTTACCGTCGCCGGCAGTCCTGCGATGTGCCGCACCTGCTGCTTGGTCATCCCAAAAACAAGGTGCTTTGCGTTCTGCTCGAAGCGCGCGACGGCTCGCGAGGCGTGAGCAGGTTGAGCGGGAGCGGCGGGCTGGTTCTTTGCATGGCTCAGCGAGACGATCAAGGCGATCGCGGCGATCACGCCCAGAGCGATCCCGCCTTGCGCGGTTCGCCGCCGGTTACGCGGCCCCATCTGGACCGCAACGTCCGCGACGGCCATGAGCGCGAAGCTATGCCACCCCGTGCTTCCCGGTCAAGCGCGGATCGAACTAGACGCGCAATCCAAGCCATAGGGCTCGGCTGCGGCCGCGTCCGCGAATGCACCCGAGCCGCGGGACTTTGTGTTGAGTCAACACAAAGTGCAGTTCGGAGCGCCCCAAACAGCTTGTGTTGAGTCAACACAAACTCCGAGGTTGCTCGCCTGGGCGTGCGCTCGGGGAGACTTCCCGACGGGCATGTGGCTGAGCGACCTTGAGGACCTTCTGACCCGATGCAGACGTAGGTATCCCGCATGAGAGCTTCAGGCCTGGCGGCACTTCTGATTGTCGGCGGCGGCCTTGTTTGCGCGGTCTCGGCTGGGGGTGCGCAGAGGCAGGTCGCTGCGAGGTGTGCTGCAACGACCGTCCAGTATCGACCGGCTCCGTCGGGAGCTCCTGCAGGGATCTCTGGCCCGTGGGTTTTCTCCACGAACTCGGCCTTCCGCGGCTATCTGTTCTACGTCGGCGCGACACGCTGGGCTAGGACGAAGCCTCGCGGCGCGCGGATCTTCACGACGAAGGCGCACGAACGCATTCACCCGAAGCTGCTCTGGCTCGCGCTCGGAAGAGCAACAACGGCCATCACCATTCGTGGAACCCGACTGGACCATCCCGGCTCTTTCACGGCGACCTATCCGGGAGTGGGCGGTCGTCAATACCCGTCGTACGTCGAGGTTCCGACGGCTGGGTGCTGGCGTGTTTCGGTGAGCAGCGGAAGCCTGCGCGGGTAGGTGACGTTTGTCGCGTCCGACACGCCGTAGCGCGATGCAGCTACCGCGCCGCGGCGATCTCGCCCGCGAGCCTCGCGTTCCCGACGATCAGCTCGCGGTTCGCGGCGAGCGTGCGACCGCCGCTCTCCCGATGCAGATAGCTCAGTACGAACGGCGTCACCGCCTGGCCGTGCACGCCCTGCGCGTTCGCTTCGGCGAGCGCGCGCTCGATCAGCGGCTCGACGTCGTCGAGGCTCTCGTCCGGCGGGCGGCCCAGTAACAGTCCGCCGCCGCCGAGCTCCCAGTGTGCGCGCGCGATCGCTGCCGCCTCGGCCGCCGACTCGACCCGCGCCGACACCGGCGGGCCGCCGTGCGCGGCGTAGAAGAGCGGCAGGTCGTCGGTGCGATAGCCGAGCACGGGCACGCCGTGCGTCTCGAGCAGCTCTGCAGTCGCGGGCACGTCGAGCAGCGACTTCACGCCCGAGGAGACGACGAGCACCTTGGACGCCGCGAGTGCAGCGAGGTCTGCCGACACGTCGGGCGGTGTCGGCCAGCCGCGGTGCACGCCGCCGAGGCCGCCGGTCGCCATGAAACCGATGCCGACCGCGCGACACACGGCAAGCGTGCCGCCGACCGTCGTCGCGCCGATCGCGCGCTGCGTCACCGCAGCGGCGAGGTCGCGCGGCCCGAGCTTGCGCGCACTCGCGTCGAAGCGGTGCAGCTCCTCCTCGGTGAGGCCGACGACGATCTCGCCGTCGAGCACGCCGACCGTCGCCGGAACGCCGCCGCCGTCGCGCACCGCACGCTCGGAGCGGAGGCCCACCTCGACGCCCTCACCGGGTGGAAAACCGTGAGCAACCAGCGTTGTCTCGAGTGCGACGACCGCGTTCGACTCGCGGACTTCGTCGGTGACGCGAATCACGGCATTGCTCCCATCTGTGCGCAGGCGCGAGCCGCGGTCGCGACGCCGAGCTCGGGGCCGCCGACGAGGAAGCCCGCGGCCAGCGCGTCCCCGGCGCCGGTGGTGTCGACGACGTCGCAGTCGACCGCGGGATAGTCGCGGCCGTCGACGCTGAGCCCGCGCGCGCCGCGCTTCAGCACCCAGCGGGTGTCAAGCTCGCCGAGCGCGTCCTGCTCGCGCTCCGTCGCAAAGACGACGTCCGGTGCGAGTGCGCGCATGCGCGCGCGGAACGCGTCGTCGACGAGCGTCCACGTCGAGACGTCGACGGAGACCTGCGCAGCGTGTGCGCGTGCATACGTCGCCGCCGCCTCGGCCGCGGACGCGATCGGGTCGAGCAGGAGCGAATAGCCCGAGATGTGGAGCACGTCGCAATCGAACCACGCGGGCTCGAGGTCCCGCGGCGCGAGCTCGGGCGCCGTCCCGCGGTCGGAGGCCATCGTCCGGTCGCCCGCGGCGGCGATCGAGACAACGACGCCGCTGCGCCCCGCGACCGGTCCGCGCACCTCGACGGAGCGCGCCTGGAGCGCCCGAACCAGCAGCTCGCCCGCCGCGTCGTCGCCGAGCCGGCCGACGAAGCGCGCCTCGGCGCCGAGCGCTGCGGCCCACGCGGCGACGTTCGCGGCCTGCCCGCCCGGGCCGGAGCTCGTGCTCGCCATCTGGTCGTCTCCGGTGACGAGCGGCGCGTCGAGCCGCACGATCACGTCGAGGAGCAGGTCGCCGAGAGTGGTCAGCCGCACGTCTACGATCCTCGCATGGAAGACGCGGATCGCCGCAGCAGGATCCGCTCGTTCGCGATCGGCGGCGTGCTCGGCGCGGCGGGCGTGCTCGCAACCGTGCGCCGCTCGTCGCGCCGCCACCGCCGCCCGCGCGAGGCGGTCGACGGGCTGGCCGCGTTCGAGGACGCGCCCTGCTTCCTGGAGACGGTCGGCGAGGAAGCGCAGCGCTACCGCGAGACCGGCGGCGACACCGTCACCGGCCTATCGAACCCGACGTAGCGGTCGACCATGAAGTGCGCGGCGGCCGTCATGTGCTGCACGCTCGGCCGGCCGTTCGCGATCGTCACGTGGAACCACGCGGGGATTGTGCGGTCGAGGAACGTGAGCACGCCCGGCGCGATCTCGTGCACGTTCGTCGGGTTGCTCCAGTAGGGCTCGGTGACGTCGAGCGGCGTCTGCGCCGATTCGACCCAGCGCCCGGTCGGCGTATCGCGGTCCCAGCGCTTGCCGCCGATCACGACGGCCTGCGGCCCGTTCTTCGTCTGGTAGGTGAGCGTGTGCGGCGCGCGCACGGTGAAGCGCGTCGTCTCGGAATCGGTCGGCGACGATGCGAGCTTCTCGTCGAACACGATCGTCTTCGACGAGCGATACGCGCGCGTCACCTTGGCAAGGAGCGCGCTCGCATCCGGTGCGTGTGACGGAATGTCAAAGGTGAGCGTGGTGCCGTCGACGTCGATCCGCAGCGGTCCGGCCGGCGGTGACGCGGCGCGGTAGCAGCCGGCGCCGCAGGTGAGCGTCGGCCGGTCGTCGACGAGCACGGTGCGCCCGTTCGCGCCGGTGCCGTCCTGGTCGAGCAGCGTGACGGTCGTGCGCCGCGGCTCACGCGCGACCGCGACGGCGAGTGAGCCGAGCTCGCGCGCGTCGACGACCGCGTCGCGCGGCGGCAGGACCGGCGGGAGCGGCGCAGCGAGCGGAGCCGCGGTCGCGCGCGACGCTTCAACGCCGGGGCGGAGCTCGGTGAGGATTGCGACCGCGACGAGAATCCCGACGATCCCGACGATCTCGATCCGCACCGACCGCCGCAGGCGCGCAAAGACGGTGAGTAACCGCGTGCGGTTCAGCCAGCCGACCCCGAGCAGTGGTACGAAGAGCGCCGTCTTCACGATCAGCGCGCGTCCGTACGACGTCGACCAGATCTGCGAGACGGAGGAGAGCTCGGTCAGTGCACGCGCGAGCCCGGACGCGGCGAGGACGAGCACGGCGGCGAGCGCCGTGGCGGAGAACATGCGCGCTGCGGCGCGGCGCTCGTCCTCGTCGTCCGTCGCACGCGGCACGACCCACACGAGCGCGATCAGCCCACCGAGCCACACCGATGCGGATGCAAGGTGCGCAAGGTCGGCGACCACCGAGACGACTTTCGGCTGGTCCCGGTCGAGCGCGTGCCCGGCGAGCGTCGGTGCGGCGAGCAGGACGAGCGCGCTCGCACCCGCGAGCCACAGCAGACGCGGCACCGACGGTGCGAGCGCCGCAGCCGCGCCGCCGATGAGCGCGATCGTGATCGCGACGTCCATCACGTGCGAGAAGCGCGTGCCGGGTGGAGCGGTGTGCAGGATCCCGCTGCCGCCGATGAACGTGAGGAGCAGCGAGAAGAACAGAAGGTGCGCGAGCGGGCGAAGCAGGCGCGTGCCGAACAGCGTGCGCGACATCAGGCCGAACACCGCGGCGCCCCCGCCCGCGAGCAGGCCGAGATAGAACAGCGTGCGCAGCAGGATGTCGTTCCACGTCAGTGCGACGCCGGCGCCGAGCACGGACGACGGGCTCGGGCTGCCGGCGCCGACCGCGAACGCGACGACGCCCTCCTCGCGATGGCCGTCCTCGGAGACGATGCTCCAGCGCGCGCTGTAGTCGCCGTCCGGCAGGTTCGGCTCCAGGGGAAGGACGAGCGTGCTGCCGTGCGCGGTCGCTGTTCCGGCGAGCACCGACTTGTTCGTGGTGTTCGCGACCGCGGCGTTGCCGCCCGCGACGCGGATCGAGTCGTCGAAGGTCGCGGTGACGCGGCGCGGCGACGTGTCGAGCACGGCGCCGTTCTGCGGCGAGGTCTGGAGGAGCGTCGCGTGCGCGAACGCGTCGGCGGGCGCGGCCAGCGCGAGGACGGCGAGCGCGGCGACTGCGAGCCTCACGCGAACGAGGCTAGCGGGGCGGCATGCGCTAGCCTTGCCGCTCTCGTGCCGGTCTACGAATACAAATGCCCGAACGGGCATCTCTTCGAGGCCATCCACGGCATGACGGAGGCCGGCCCGGCGGTGTGCGAGGTGTGCGGCGCCTCGCCGCTACAGATCGTCCTGCACCCGGTCGCGGTGCACTACAAGGGCTCCGGGTTCTACAGCACCGACTACGGCCGCAAGGGAAAGCCCGCGCCGAAGGACGGCGGCGGCTCGTCGTCGTCCGACTCGTCGTCTTCGTCGTCCTCTTCGTCGGAGAGCTCGAGCTCCTCGGGCGGCGAGAAGAAAGGCGACTCGGGCGGCGAGAAGAAAAAGGCCGCCGAGGGCTGAGCGCTACCAGGGCTTGCGCACGCGGCGGCGGCCCTGCAGCGTCTCGAGGACGAGCAGCAGGAGGACCGCGCCGACGACGGCGAGCAGGAACGGCCCGAGGTGCCAGCCGAAGTGCACCTTGTGGCCGAGCACGACATTGCCGACGACGCCGCCGATGAACGCGCCGACGATCCCGACCGCGATCGTCGGCAGGCAGCCGATCGCCTGCCGGCCCGGTGTGACCAAACGCGCGACGAGGCCGGCGACGAGCCCGAAGATCAGGAACGAGACGATGCCCACGCGCCGAGACTACTGGAGCACGTGCCCGGTGACGCACCCCGGGTCGAACTGACCAACCGGCGGCTGCGGCGCGGACTTGCCGAGGAACATCGCGATCGCCGTCGGGTTGTCCTCACTCGGGCTGCCCGTGCCGCCGGCGCCGAAGTCGCCGCCGAGGCGGCAGTGGACGGAGCCCGACGCCGACGCGCGGAACTTCACCCAGCCGAGCTGCACGAGCTGCGCCGTGCTCAGGTCGGTCGTCAGCGGCTTCACGAACGACTTGCCGTCGAACGGCAGCCTGAAGAACGTGCCGACCGAGCCGAGCTTCGACGTGACCGCGTCGATGACCGCCTGCTGCCGCGCCTCACGCGTGATGTCGGTCTCCGACGGATCGAGCAGGTTCTCGCGGATGCGCGAGTAGGTGAGCGCGCGCGCGCCGTTCATGTGCTGGTTGCCCTTCGCGAAGCGGTAGCCCTGCCACGTCTGGCACTTCGAAGCCGAGTACGGGCAGTCGAACCGGTTCGAGTGGATCGGCTTCGGCACGTTGATGTCGATGCCGCCGAGTGCATCGATCAGATCCTTGAACGCGTTGAAGTCCACGACGATCACGTGGTTGATCGTGAGTCCCGTGAACTGGTGGATGGTCTCGATCGCGAGCTTCGCTCCGCCCGACTGGTACGCCGCGTTGACCTTCGTCGTGCCGACGCCGGGAATCGGCACTTCGAGGTCGCGCGGGATCGACAGGTAATACAGCCGGTGGTCGCGCGGGTCGGTGCGCAGCAGCATGATCGAGTCGGAGTGCATGTCGCCGGTGCGGCCGACGACCGGCGCGTTGTCGATGCCGAGGAGCAGGACGGTCGTCGAGTGCGAGAGCAGCAACCCGTTCTGGTGCGTGAGCGCCGCCTTCGCGTTCGGGTCGAGCCGCTTGTTCGCGTCGGAGACGCCGCTCGAGACGGAGATCCAGCCGACGACGCCCCACACCACGAGCAGCACGACGAGCGCGAGCAGCCCGAGCGCGATCCAGCGTCCCCAATGACGCTTCGACGTGCCGCTTGCACCGGGGCCGCGGTACTCCGACTTCGCGCCCGCGCCGGTGCGCACACGGCCGCCGCGGGTGGTGGTCGGCACCTTCCCCTTCGCACGACCGCCGCGGTACACGCGATAGGGCTTTTCTTCCCGCGCCATTCGGCGGGGTAGGTTACCCGCGCGGTATGAACGCGAACCGAGTCATCGGCGTCGACCTGGGCGGGACCAAGATCCTGGCCGGGATCGTCGATGCCGACGGAGGCGTCCACGAGACGGTCGAGCGGCCCACCGTCACCACGTCGCAGGCCGCGCTGCTCGACGAGCTTGCGAGCCTCGTGGGCGATCTGCCGCAGGCGGGAATCGCCGCTGTGGGCTTCGGCATCCCGTCGCGCATCGACCATTCGCGCGGGCTGGCGCTCGGCGCGGTCAACATCCCGATCCGCGACGTGCCGTTCAAGGCGGAGATGGAGAAGCGGCTCGGGCTCACGGTCGAGATGGAGAACGACGCGAGCTGCGCCGCGTACGCGGAGTTCAAGCTCGGCGCGGGCCGCGGCGTCAGCGATCTCCTCACGATCACGCTCGGCACGGGCGTCGGCGGCGGCGTCGTCTCGAGCGGCAAGCTCTTCCGCGCGTATACCGAGCTCGGCCACATGGTGATCGTCGAGGACGGCGAGCCGTGTCAGGGCGCCTGCTCGGGGCGGGGCCATGTCGAGTCGTACTGCTCGGGGCGGGCGGCCGACAAGCTCGCTGTTCGGCTACTCGGTCCGGATGCGAGCGCGCGCGACCTCGTCGAACAGGCCCATCCCGCGCTCGCGGAGATCGGCCACCACCTCGGTGTCGCGATCGGCTCGCTCGTGAACATCTTCGGCTCGACGCGTTGTGTGATCGGCGGCGGCTTCGGCATCGCTGCGTTCGATCACCTCGTTCCCGCCGCGCGGCTCGCAGTGCTGCGCGAGGCGCTTGCGCCGTCCGGGCAGACGCTCGAGATCGAGCGCGCGCAGCTCGGGGTCGAGGCCGGTCTGATCGGCGCCGGGCTGATCGCGTTCGAAGGCGCGTAGGAGCTGCCATGCCGCTCGCGGTCTGCGCGACGCCGATCGGCAACCTCGAGGACATCACCTTGCGCGTGCTCGACGAGCTGCGCAACGCCGACGTCGTCCTCGCCGAGGACACGCGCCACACGCGCGGCCTGCTCGAGCGCCATGGGATCCGCGCCCCGTTGCTCTCCTACCACGAGCACAATGAGTCGTCGCGCGTCGAGGAGCTGCTGCCGCGCCTTGCCGCGGGCGAGCGGATCGCGTTGGTGACCGACGCGGGCCTGCCGCTCGTCTCCGATCCCGGCGCGCGGCTCGTGCGCGCCGCGCTCGACGCGGGGCTGCCGGTGACCGTGCTGCCCGGCGCGTCGGCGGTCGAGACGGCGCTCGTCGCGAGCGGGCTCGGCGGCGGATCGTACGCGTTCGTCGGCTTCCTGCCACGCAAGGCGGGCGAGCTCGAAGCGCTCTGGCGGGAGACGTCGGCGTGGGGGTGTGCGGTCGTCGCATTCGAGTCGCCGCAGCGTGTCTCCGCGTCGCTGCGCTCGCTCGCCGCGTTCGACCCGGCGCGCGAGGCGGCCGTCTGCCGCGAGCTCACGAAGAAGTTCGAGGAGGTGGTGCGCGGGCCGGCGGCCGAGCTCGCTGCGCGGTTCGCGGAGGCGCCGAAGGGCGAGATCACGCTGGTCGTCGCGCCGGGGTCGGTGGCAGTGGACGTCGCGGGTGCGCTCGCCGCGGTCGAGGAGCTCGTGGGGGGTGGAACGCCGCGCGGCGTCGCCGCCGAGGTGGTTGCCCGTCTTACCGGCACCTCGCGCAACAGCCTCTACCGGGGCACTCTGTGACAAGTCTGTAATCTTTTTTGACAACACGCACGCCTGTTCGTACCGTGGTCTGAGCGTTCTCAACCCAGACAACGGAGGTGATGCCGATGCGTGTCTTGCTCTTCCTTGCGGCCCTGGCCGCGCTCGTCGCCGCGCCCCTGGCGCAGGCCTGGACATGGCCCGCGAGCGGCGACGTCCTCCAGCAGTTCGATTTCGACCAGGCGCATCCGTACTCGGGCGGGCAGCATCGCGGCATCGACATCGCCGGGACGCTCGGCGCGCCGGTGCCCGCACCCGAGGGCGGCACGGTGACGTTCGCCGGCACGGTCCCGAACTCGGGCAAGTCGGTGACGATCACGACGCCCGACGGGTACGCGGTCACGATCACGCACCTCGGCGCCGTCTCGGTCCTGAAGGGCGCAGTCGTCGGCGAGGGCGTCGCCGTCGGCACGGTCGGCGCGAGCGACGGCGCATACCCGCAGCCGTACGTCCACCTCGGCATCCGCGTCGCCTCCGATTCGAACGGCTACCTCGATCCGCTCTCGTTCCTGCCGGCGCGGGCTGCGCCGCCGCCCACGGTCACCCCAGACCCGGCGCCCGCGCCGGCACCCGCGTCCTCCGATCCGCCTGCCGCGGTCGTGCCCGACCCGACGCCGCCGGCAGCCGACCCTGCGCCTGCGCCCGCGCCTGATCCTGCGCCGGCGCCCGATCCGGTGGCTGTGCCTGTGGTCGACGCGGCGCCTGTGGTCGACCCGTCGCCTGTCCTCGACCCCGCGCCTGCTCCCGACCCGGTCGCCGCCGCCCCGGCGCCCGAGCCGGCGGCTGCGCCTGTGTCTGTGCCCGTGCCGCCCGGCGTCACTGCCGACCCCGAGCCCGCAGCGGCCGCCGCGCAACCCGCTGCACCGCCTGCCCCTGCCGCGCAGCTCCCGGGGGTCGACCCCGCCGATGCGAGTACAGCCGACGGGGTTGCACTACCACCGATCGAGGCTCTTGTTCCTGCGATCGCGGCGCCGGCGCCGCCTGTGGTCGTCCAGCGCGCGCCCATTGCGGCCGCGGACCCGCTTCCGCCGCTGCGCGGCCACCCGGCGGCGCCCCGCACGCGCCTGCACACTCCGCCGCAGGTCGCGACGCGGCCCCCGCGACTCGAACGGCCTGTGCCGTTCCGACCGGCGGCGCGGCAGGTCGCGCGGGCGGCACCGGTCCCCCGCCCGGTGATGCATCGCTCCGGCGATCGCGACGCGACGCTGGTCGTGCTCGCCCTTGCCGCCTGCGCGGCGGCAGGGGCCGTGGCCGTGGGCGGAGTGAGGCGAAAGGCGCCACCTACAATGGCCGTCCATGCGCTTCTACGTGACAACACCCATCTACTACGTCAACGACCGCCCGCACATCGGCCACGCGTACACGACGATCGCGGCCGACATCCTCGCGCGCCAGCATCGCCAGCGGGGGGAGGAGACCTTCTTCCTCACGGGCGTCGACGAGCACGCGACGAAGGTGTGGCGCGCGGCAGAGGAGCGCGGGCTCTCGGCGCAGGAGTTCGTCGAGGAGATCGCCGTCGCCTGGCGGGAGCTGCCGCCGCTCCTGAACGCCGAGACGGATTACTTCCTTCGCACCACCGACGAGGGCCATAAGACCTTCGTCCGCGACTTCCTGCAGCGCATCTACGACGCCGGCGATGTCTACGAGGACGTCTACGCGGGCCACTACTGCGTCAGCTGCGAGGAGTTCAAGAGCGAGGACGAGTTGGTGGACGGCCGGTGCCCGATCCACGGGACGGTCGCCGAGTGGATCGAGGAGAAGAACTACTTCTTCAAGCTGTCGAAGTACCAGGACAAGCTGCTCGAGCTGTACGAGCGCGACGACTTCGTGCTGCCGGATTTCCGCCGCAACGAGGTGCGCAGCTTCGTGGCCGGCGGGCTGCGCGACTTCTCGATCAGCCGCGCGGGCCAGCCGTGGGGGATTCCGCTCCCGTGGGATGAGACACAGGTCGCCTATGTGTGGGCGGACGCGCTCGTCAACTACCTGAGCGCACTCACCTACGCGCGCCCGGGCCAGGATCTGCGCGCGGAGTTCTGGCCGGTCGTCCGGCACCTGCTCGGCAAGGACATCATCCGCTTCCATTGCGTCTACTGGCCGGCGATGCTGCTCTCGGCCGGCTACGACCCGCCCAAGCAGCTCTTCGCGCACGGCTGGCTGCTCCTCGACGACCTGAAGATCTCGAAGTCGCTGGGAAACGCGGTCGACCCGCTCGATCTGATCGACGTGTACGGCGCCGACGCGGTTCGCTACTGGTGCACGCGCGCGGTCTCGTTCGGGCAGGACGGCAATGCCACGCTCGCCGGCATCGCCGAGCGCTACGAGCGTGAGCTCGGCAACGACCTCGGCAACCTGCTCTCGCGCACGACGGCGATGATCGCGCGCTACCGCGGGGGCTCCCTTCCGAAGGGCGTGACCACCTCGCCTGAGATCGCGCAGGCGATCCAGGCCGTTCACGACTCGGTGCCGGCGCAGATCGACGCGTTCGACATCACCGGTGCGATCGACGGCATCTGGCTGCTCGTGCGCGAGCTCAACCGCTACGTCACCGAGAAGGCGCCGTGGACGCTCGCGAAGGACGAGGCAAACGACGCCGCCCTCGACCAGGTCCTGCACGACCTCGCCGACGGCCTGCGGGCGGCCGCGATCGCGCTCTGGTCCTACCTGCCCGCAACCGCTCCGAGCATCCTCGATGCTCTCGGGCAACCATCGGCCGTCGACTGGGACCGCGTCGCGCCGAACCGGCTCGAGCCGACCGATGCGATCGCAGCGGCGCCGCCGCTCTTCCCGCGCATCGACGCGGCCGCCGGCGCCGACGCGGCGTGATCGACACTCACGCGCACCTCGGCGACGACGCACATGAAGTGCTCGCGCGCGCCCGTGCCGCCGGCGTGACCCGCGTAGTCGAGGTCGCGACGATCGTTGCCGACGCGCATGTCGCCCTCGCGCACGCCGAGCAGGAGGACGGTGTCTACGCCTGCCTCGGCGTGCACCCCCACGAGGCGGCGGATCCCGGGGATCTCGACGAGCTGCGCACGCTGCTCGACCACCCGAAGGCGGTCGCCGTGGGGGAGACAGGGCTCGACTACTTCCGCGACTACGCGCCGCACGACGCGCAGCAGCGGCTCTTCGAAGCGGAGCTTTCGCTCGCGCGCGACACCGGAAAGCCCGTCGTGATCCACACGCGCGCCGCGGACGACGACACACGCGCGCGGCTGCTCGCCCACGACGGCGAGGTGATCCTGCACTGCTTCTCCTCACCGGCGCTGCTCGACGATGCGCTCGAGCGCCGTTGGTACGTGTCGTTCGCCGGCAACGTCACCTACAAGAACGCGTACGACCTACGCGATGCCGCCCGCCGCGTGCCCGCCGACCGATTGCTCGCGGAGACCGACAGCCCATACCTCGCGCCGCAGGCCGTGCGCGGCAAGCGGAACGAGCCGGCGTACGTCGTGCACACCTACGACTTCCTCTCGGAGCTCCGCGGCGAGGACGTGCGTGCGCAGATCATGGCGAACGCGGAGCGGGTGTTCGGCCTGTGAACGTGACGCCGCGCAAGGACCTCGGCCAGCATTTCCTGGTCGACGACAACATCCTCCGCGTGATCGAGCGCCTCGCCGAGCTCGCGCCCGGCGACGTCGTGCTCGAGATCGGCCCCGGTCTCGGAGTCCTGACGCGCTTCCTCGCAGAGCGCGTCGCGCACGTTCACGCGGCCGAAGTCGACCGCCGGCTCGAAGGGCACCTTGCGGGAATCGCCAACACGAGCGTCCACTGGGGCGACGCAGTGCAGCTCGACGTGACGACGCTCGACCCGCCGCCGACGAAGCTCGTCGCGAACCTCCCCTACAACATCGCAACGCCGATCGTCGCCGAGAGCCTCGTCGTCGACCAGCTCGATCTGTGGTGCGTGATGGTGCAGCGCGAGGTCGCCGACCGGTTCTTCGCGCAGCCGTCGACGAAGGCGTACGGCAGTGTCTCGGTGCTCGTGCAGCTCGCGACCGAGCGCACCGGCTTCCATCCCGTCTCCCGCGAGGTGTTCCGGCCGAGGCCGAACGTCGACTCGGCGCTCGTCGCGTTTCGGCGCATCGGCCCAGGCGCGACGCGCGAGGTCAAGCGCGTCGTCGAAGGTGCGTTCGGCCACCGGCGCAAGACGCTCGCGAACGCGCTCGCGCTCGGCGGCGTCACCTCGCGCGAACGCGCGGTCGAGGCGCTCGCAGCGATCGGCCGCGAGGCGAACGTGCGCGCCGAGGAGCTCGCGCCGCTGGAGTTCGTGGCGCTGACCGAGGCACTGCGGTGATCGCGCCGGCGCCGGCGAAGATCAACCTGGCGCTCGTCGTCGGCCCGCTCCGCGACGACGGCAAGCATGAGCTCGCGACCGTGTACCAGCGTGTCGACCTCGGCGACCGGATCTCCGTCGAGCCGGCGCAGCAGACCACGGTTGACGGCTTCGACGACACGATCGTGGCGGGCGCGCTCTCGCTGCTTCCCGGCGCGTGGCACGTGCGGATCGAGAAGCACACGCCCGTCGCGGCCGGTCTCGGCGGCGGCAGCTCCGACGCGGCGACCGCGCTCAAGCTCGCGGCCGCGCAGCTCGAGGAGCCCGTGGATCTCCACGCGATTGCCGCCCGCGTTGGTGCCGACGTGCCGTTCTTCCTCTACGACGGCCCGCAGCTCGGCACCGGCGACGGCACCACGCTCGAGGCGCTCGATCTCCCGCAGGACTTCGCAGTCGTGCTCCTACTCCCGCACGGCGCGACGAAGCCGTCGACCGCAGACGTCTACGCACGCTTCGACCAAGCTGGCGGCTTCGGTGAGCGCGTTGCGACCTTGCGCGAAGCGCTCGCGAACGTCCGCCGGCCGCGCGACCTCGCAGCGCTCCCCGCGAACGACCTCGCGAGCTCGCCGCACGCGCAGGCGCTCCTCGATGCCGGGGCGTTCCGCGCCGACGTCAGTGGCGCCGGCCCGGCGATCTACGGGCTCTTCCATCACGTCGCCGACGCGCAGCGCGCAAGCCGCGCGTTGAGCGCGCTCGGGCGCACTTGGGCAACGGTTCCAGCGTGGTACGGTTGAACACAATGTTCGGCGCGCACGCGATCGAGCACGGATCGACCCGCACCGGCCGCTGGCTCCGGGGGCGTCGTCTGCGCATCACGCTCTGGATCGCCGCGATCGAGGGGCTGCTCTACGTCTTCCACGCGCTGCACTGGTGGGAAGCCGTCGTCCTCGCGGTGATCGCGGTCAGCTTCTGGTGGTACGTCGCCCGC
>DATAUN010000021.1:0-10161 GCA_036268235.1 Gaiellaceae bacterium | reverse complement strand
CTGCAAGCCGTGTCGCGCGACGCCTCGCGGAGCTGAACGCGTGATCTTCGGCGAACGCGTCCTCGTCGCCGACGGCGCGACCGGCACGAACTACCAGCGCATGGGCATCGAACCGGGAGTCGCGCCCGAGGAGTGGGTGTTTGACGCACCCGACAAGGTGCAGGAGCTCCATCGCCGGTTCGTGGAGGCGGGCTCCGGACTGATCCTCACGTGCACGTTCGGCGGCACTTCGCTGCGGCTCGCCGATGAGCGCCTCGCGGGTCGCGGCCCCGAGCTGAACCGCCGCGCCGCTGAGCTCGCGCGCGAGGCTGCGGGCGCGGGCGTGGTCATCGCGGGCTCGATCGGCCCGACCGGCCACCTGACAGATCCACTCGGCCCGCTCACGCACGACCTCGCCGTCGCCACCTTCGCCGAGCAGGCGCGTGGGCTTGCCGACGGCGGCGTCGACCTGCTCGTGCTCGAGACGTTCTTCTCACTCGACGAAGGGCTCTGGGCGGTCGAGGGAATCCGGGACGCGACCGACCTGCCGCTCGTCGTCTCGTACAGCTTCGACCAGGGGACGAAGACGATGATGGGGCTGACGCCGACGCAGGTCGTCGACGCGTTCGCGCCGCTCGGTGTGACCGCGATCGGCGCGAACTGCGGCAGGTCGCTCGCGGATACCGACCTGATCGTCGACGAGTTGCTCGCCGCTGCCGGCTCGCTTCCGCTCTGGGTGAAGCCGAACGCCGGCGTGCCGCGCATCGTCGGGGACGAGGTCGTCTACGACGCCGGTCCCGACGATCTCGCGCGGCACATCGCCGCGTACGTGGCGCGCGGTGTGAAGGTCGTCGGCGGGTGCTGCGGATCGACGCCTGAGCACATCGCCGCGATCGCCGCGGCGGTCGCTCCTCCGGGTTGACTCGCGAGTCAATTCGCGCTATTCCTTCTCCCTGAAGGTGGGGAAGCAGGGGAAAGCCGCTTGTGTTCTGGCGGTGTGCGCCATTGTCATGGCCGCCGCCCTCGGGAGCGCGCGCGGTGCGGCGCCCGCCGCGGCTCCGACCGCCAAGACGACGGCCGGGACGGTTCGCGGGCTCGTCGCGAGCGGCATGCGCGAGTTCCTCGGCATCCCGTACGCCGCGCCGCCGCTGGCCAAGCTTCGCTGGCAGCCGCCGCAGGCGCCCGCGCGCTGGACGAAGACGCGGAACGCAACGGCGTTCGGCTCGTCCTGCCCGCAGGCCGCCGGGTTCTTCGGCGAGGAGAGCACGAATGAGAACTGCCTCTTCCTGAACGTCTACGCGCCGAGTGCGTCGAAGAACACCGCGAAGCTCCCGGTGATGGTGTGGATCCACGGCGGCTCGCTGATCACCGGCGAGGGCAGTGACTACAACCCGGTCGGTCTCGTCAAGCAGGGCGTCGTCGTCGTGACGATCAACTACCGGCTCGGCCTGCTCGGCTTCCTTGCGCATCCTGCGTTGAGCTCGGGGTCGAAGACGCACGACTCCGGCGACTACGGCCTGATGGACCAGCAGTTTGCACTCGAGTGGGTGAAGCACAACATCGCCGCGTTCGGCGGCAA
The DNA here is from genome assembly GCA_036268235.1 of Gaiellaceae bacterium. GTDB lineage: Bacteria > Actinomycetota > Thermoleophilia > Gaiellales > Gaiellaceae > PALSA-600. The sequence continues at coordinate 8,603 of DATAUN010000021.1, read as the reverse complement.
TCCGAAGAGCGTGACGATCTTCGGCGAGTCGGCCGGCGGCTTGAGCGTCCGGTCGCAACTCGTCTCACCCGCGGCGAAGGGTCTGTTCGAGCGGGCGATCACCGAGAGCGGCTCGTACGCGGAGACCGTGCCGACGCTCGCGCAGGCGGAGGCGGCCGGCGAGGCAAGCGCGACGGCGATGGGCTGCGCGAGCCAGACGGCGGCGTGCCTTCGCGCGCTGCCGGTGCGGAAGCTGATCGCCGCCGAGACTGCGCTCACCCAGCTTCCGAACATCAGCAGCGTGCTGCCGGCGCAGTACAACGCAGCGTTCGCGAGCGGCGCGTTCAACCACGTGCCGGTGATCTCCGGCACGAACCACGACGAGTGGATGCTGTTCGTCGCGCTCTTGAACACGCTCTCGAACAATCCGGTCACGGCAGCGAACTACCAGCAGCAGGTCGCGACGACGCTCGAGCTGCCCTCCGCCGCCGACGCTGCGCCGATCGTCGCCGCCTATCCCTTCAGCGCGTACCCGACGGGCGAGAACGCGCTCGGCGCGGTCGGCACGGACGCGATCTTCGCGTGCAACGGCCGCCTCGACGCCCGCAGCCTCTCGAAGTACACGCCGACCTTCCAGTACGAGTTCAACGACGAGAACGCGCCGAACGCATTCCTGCCGACGATCCCGTACTCGCTCGGTGCCTACCACGCGTCCGAGCTGCAGTATCTCTTCCCGCGGCCCGTGTCACAGCTCGACCCCGATCAGCTCCAGCTGTCCGCGGCGATGCAGAAATATTGGACGAACTTCGCGAAGACCGGCAACCCGAACGGCGCCGGACTGCCCACCTGGCCTGCCTACACCGACAGCTCCGACCAGGCGCAGTCGCTCGTCCCGCCGGCGCCTCAGACGGAGTCGAACTTCGCCGCCGCGCACAAGTGCGCGATCTGGACGCCTGGTGCGTGATGCCGGAGGTGGGACTCGAACCCACAAGGCCTAGGGCCGGCGGCTTTTGAGACCGCTGCGTATACCGATTCCGCCACTCCGGCTTGTTAAGAGATCGTAGCCCTCGTCACGACGTAGGACTTTTTCTGCGAACGCAGTAGAGTCGCGGGAATCGTGGCGGCCGACGCTTCAGCCCCTGCTCTCGCAGCCCGCTTCAAGCGCCCGAGCGTGATCGGTGCCGTCGGCATGCTGCTCGTGCTCGGCGTGCTTGTCCTCCTCGTGAAGGAGCTCACGGTCTCGCCGTCGCAGTTCTTCGAGGTGACGCTGATCGGCCTCACGAACGGCTGCGTCTACGCGCTGATCGCACTTGGCTACACGCTCGTCTACGGCATCCTCGAGCTGATCAACTTCGCGCACGGTGACGTGTTCATGCTCGGCGGCATGTTCGCAATCACCTTCGGGACGCACTTCTTCAACCTGCATCAGGGCCAGGGCGCGGCGATCATTCCGATCGTCTTCGCGACGCTGATCCTCGCGATGCTCGCGTGCGGCGCGATCAATGCGACGATCGAGTTCGTCGCCTACCGCCCGTTGCGAAATGCGCCGCGACTCGCGCCGCTGATCACCGCGATCGGCGTCAGCTTCATCATCCAGGACGTCGGACTTGCCTGGAAGGGACCGAACTACGTCACGGCCCCGGACGTGTTCCCGCATTCGAACGTCTTCTCGGTCGGCGGCGTGAACTACCAGTGGAACCACTTGATCGTCGTCCTGATCACGATCCCCGTGCTGCTCGCACTGCTCTATCTCGTGCAGCGGACGCGGCAGGGCAAGGCGATGCGCGCGGTCGCGCAGGACAAGGACGCCGCCGCGATCATGGGCATCAACGTCAACCGGACGATCTCGTTCACGTTCCTGATCGCCGGCTGTCTCGCGGGCGCGGCCGGAACGCTCTACGCGCTCTGGGCGACGACGGTGCGGTTCGACCAGGGCTTCCAGCTCGGCCTGATCTCGTTCACGGCGGCCGTGTTCGGCGGCATCGGCAACCTGCCGGGCGCGGTGCTCGGCGCCATCCTGATCGGGCTGATCCAGGCGTGGAACGAAGGCCTGCCGTGGCACATGCCCGGTTCCGACTGGACGGAGTCGATCGTCTTCTCGATTCTCATCCTGATCCTGATCTTCCGGCCCGAGGGCCTCCTCGGCGAACGCACACCCGAGGGTGGGTGAGCCACCCGTGACCGACCACCACGAAGGCACGCATGTCGGCACGCAAGGCGAGTCGCCGCACGAGGAGATCGGCGTGCGCAATCAGTTGCGCGCGCGCTGGCGTGGGCAGTCGGAGCAGCGGCGCGCCGCGATCTCGATCGCAGCGACGATCGTGCTCGCGATCCTGTTCTTCTTCATCGACCACGCGCTCGCGGTCGCAGTGGTCGCGATCGGCGCGCTCTTCTGGATCCGGCGGCTGCCGCCGCTGCCGTGGCGATTGGGCGCGGAAGCCGCGATGGTGATCGTCTTCCTGGTCTTCGGGCCGCGCTCGTTCGCGATCCTGCTCGCGATCGCGTTCGCGCTCCTCTGGATCCCCGAACGGCGAAAAGTATGGGCGATCCCCACGGCCGTGCTGCTGCTCGCGGTCGCGTATCCGTTCTACCAGGACAAGCTCTTTACGATGCCGGTGTTCGGCGTCTGGCCCGACGTTCCGACGGGCGTCTACATGCTCGTCTTCATCATGATGGCCGTCGGCCTGAACATCGTCGTCGGCTACGCGGGCCTGCTCGACCTCGGATATGTCGCGTTCTACGCGACGGGCGCCTATACGGCGGCGTGGTTCGCGAGCGCGCAGTTCGCGGGGCAGAAGTGCCCGAAGCCGGGCGTCAGCGTGGACAACTGCCCCGTCGCGGCGGTGCCGGTCCATTCGTTCAACTTCGGAGGGATCGGCGTGCCGGTCGGAAGCGGCGGCATCCACATCTCTATCTTCCTGTTGCTGATCGCCGGCGGCATCATCACGGCGTTCTTCGGCGTGGTGATCGGCCTGCCGACGCTGCGCCTGCGCGGCGACTACCTCGCGATCGTGACGCTCGGTTTCGGCGAGATCCTGCCGCAGATCGCGCGCAACGGCGACAGCCTGTTTGGCTACAACGTCACGAACGGGCCGAACGGCATCACGCCACTCGATCCACCGGGCTTCGGCCACGGGGTATCGGCCGCGACGGGCGGGGTGCTGCCGTCGAACTTCCTCACGTGCTGCACCGCCAAGTACCTCGGCCACACGATCGAGTCGAGCGACGTCTACTACTGGTTCGCGATCATCCTGCTGCTGATCACGGTGTTCTGCTCGATGCGCTTGCAGTTCTCCCGTCTCGGCCGCGCGTGGATCGCGATCCGCGAGGACGAGACGGCTGCCGCGGCGATGGGCATCCCGCTGATGCGCACGAAGACGTGGGCATACGCGAGCGGTGCGTTCTTCGGCGGCGTCGCCGGCGCGTACTACGCCGCGTTCAAGAGCGCGACGTTCCCGGGCGACTTCTTCTTCAACATCTCGGTGTTCATCCTCTGCATGGTCATCCTCGGCGGCATGGGGAACATCTGGGGGGTGATCGTCGGCGCGGCGTTCCTTGCGTACTTGAATCAGGAGGGCCTCGCGAACACCGGTGCGTGGATCAACGCGAACATTCACATCGGCTCGCACCATCCGAACATCGACGTGCCGCTCTACTCGGCGGGCATCTACGGCGTGATCATCGTGATCGTCATGCTCTTCCGACCGGAGGGCCTGATCCCGTCGAGACGCAGGGCCGCCGAGCTGCACGAGGGCGTGCATGACGAGCCGCTGTACGACGCGACCCATGCGGGAGCCGAGGCATGAGCGACGCCAACGGCTCGGACGACCTGCTCGTCGCGACCGACGTGCGCAAGGAGTTCGGCGGGCTCGTCGCGGTGAACAACGTCAGCTTCACCGTCCCACGCGGCAAGGTCGTGTCGCTGATCGGCCCGAACGGTGCCGGCAAGACGACGTTCTTCAACATGCTCACCGGCGTCTACAAGCCGACGGGCGGCGTGGTGACGTTCCTCGGCGAGGACGTGACGGGCAAGCCGCCGCACGCGATCACCGCGCGCGGCATCGGCCGCACCTTTCAGAACATCCGGCTCTTCCAGAACATGACGGCGATCGAGAACGTGCTCGTCGGCATGCACACGCGTCTGAAGTCGAATCTCTTCAACTCGATCATCCGCACGCCGTTCGTCAAGCGCGAGGAGGCGGCCGCGCGCAAAACGGCGCTCGAGCTCCTCGAGTACACGGGCCTGCGCCGCAATGCGCACGAGCTCGCGAAGAACCTTCCGTACGGCGACCAGCGCCGGCTCGAGGTGGCACGCGCGCTCGCGACGGAGCCGCAGCTGCTGCTCCTCGACGAGCCGACCGCGGGCATGAACCCGCAGGAGTCGGCGGAGTTCACGTCGTTCGTCGGCCACCTGCGCGAGGAGCGGAAGCTCACGGTGCTGATGATCGAGCACGACATGCGCGTCGTCATGGGTGTCTCGGATCGCGTGTCGGTGCTGGACTACGGCGAGAAGATCGCCGAGGGCTCCCCGCGCGAAGTGCAGCAGAACGAGCGCGTGATCGAGGCGTACCTCGGCAAGGCCGCAGTCGAGGACATGAAGAAGCAGGGGCTCGCATGAGCAGCAACGGGAACAGCGCGACCCCGATCCTCGAGATCAACGACATCCACACGTATTACGGATCGATCCACGCGCTGAAGGGGATCTCGCTGACCGTGAACGACGGCGAGGTCGTGACGCTGCTCGGTGCGAACGGCGCCGGGAAGTCGACGACGCTGCGCTCGATCAACGGCCTCAACCGGCCGCGCCAGGGCTCGATCAGGTTCCAGGGGCGCGACATCACGACGACGCCGCCGCACGAGATCGTCAAGCGCGGGATCGCCCAGTCGCCCGAAGGCCGGCGGCTCTTCCCGCGCATGAGCGTCACCGAGAATCTCGAGATGGGCGCGTTCCAGCGGCACGACCGCTCGGAGATCCGCGAGGACATGGACCGCGTGTTCGAGCTGTTCCCGCGCCTGCACGAGCGGCGCAGCCAGCGCGCCGGGACGATGTCCGGCGGCGAGCAGCAGATGTGCGCGATCGGCCGCGCGCTGATGGCGCGCCCGAAGCTGCTGCTGCTCGACGAGCCGTCACTCGGCCTCGCGCCGATCTTCGTCGAGCGCATCTTCGAAATCATCAAGCAGATCAATGAGCAAGGGACGTCGATCCTGCTTGTCGAGCAGAACGCGCTGATGGCGCTCGATAACGCCGACCGCGGCTACGTGCTCGAGACGGGCCGCATCGTGCTCGCCGACGGCGCTGCGGCGCTGAAGACGAACGAGCAGGTCCGCAAGACGTACCTCGGCGAGACCTAGCCCGACACCGTCAGCGGAAAGTACGGCGGTGCGACGAGGTAGCCGATGCGCTGCGCTCCGCGGCCGCGCGCCATCTCGAGCGCGGCGCCGAGCCCATGCACCGGGACGAACCCGAGCTGTCGCGCAGCCTGCGCGTCGCGGCAGCCGGCGATCAGCACGGCGCCGAGCCTGTGTGCGGTCGCGTCGCACGCGCTCCACTCGACGAACGGCTGGAGTGGATGACACGCGCGGCCGGCGCGGTAGTCGCTGATCGCCGCGTCGTCGCGGACGGCCGCATCCTCGGCGTCGCGCATCGCCCCGATGTCGCGGGCCGTGCGCGCGTCGTAGAAGAGCGCGCGGTACGGCGTCTGGGTCGGGCGCGGGAACCGGCGCGGTAACGGGTGCACGAGGATCGCGGTTCCCCCGTTCACGATCGGCGGAGCGTTACGCCAGAGGCGCAGCGCGTGCCCGAGGCCGAGGTACGCCGCACTGACGGGGTTCGGCCGCTCGCGCGGCATCCACGGCGTCGTCGGCGGGGTGCCGATGACGAGCGCATCGAGCTGCGCATCGAGCTCGACGCCGCGAAAGACGGTGGCACGGAGCAGTGCTTCGGTGTGGGCGACCGACGGCGTTCCGCCGTAGACGGCGGCCGCGGTCAGCTCGCGCGGCATGCGCTCGAGGAAGCGCTGCCGCACCTGGCCCGGGGCGAGCTGGAAGAGCCACCGCGCACGCGAACGCGTCAGCCTGTCGATCGCCGCCTCGTCGTGCGGGTAGCCCGTGAACGGGCCGGCCATGCGCGGCGCGTTCAACGCGACTGAGACACCGGTGACGGGCACGCGCTGCTGGAGCAGCCGCTCGAGCTCGAGCGCGAGGCGCCAGCCTTGCGAGCCGCTTGTCTCGAGCAGCGACAGCCCGCCCGCCGCACGCAGCGACTCGCGCCCGGTCGCGGCGAGCAGCGCGGCCGGCCCCCCGTGCAGCACCGTCTCGGCTGCGGTGACCGTGACGACCACGTCGGTCTCCACGAGCGCGCGGTTCACGCGCAGTCGCACGTTCCCGGCCTGGCCGAGCTCGACGAGGTCGTCGCTCTCGGCGTCGTGCACGATCACGCGGCCTCTGAACCTCCGCCGAAAATCCGGAGGGACCAGCAGACCGATCTCGCGCGGCGAGGTGCGTCGCAGCAGCCCGCCGGCGACGACGATCGTGATCTGGCTGACCCCGAGGCGCTCGAGCTCGTCGCCGGCCGCGGCGATTGCCTGGTGCCGCGGGCCGACAGGTGACGCCGGGATCGGGAGCGACGGCTGCTCGATCACGAGCGTCGCGGTGCCGCCGCGCGTGACGAGCTTCTCGAGCGGTTCGCCCGCGAGCGGGAACGCGAAGGCGTCGCGGACCGCCTGCGGCACGTCGTCGAGCATCTCGCGCGGCTGCGGCGGACGGAGGACGATGTCGTCGGCGCCCGGCTCGGCGACGACGATGCGCGAGTCCGCGAGGAGCGGGATCCGCGTCACGTCGCCCGTCGCGCCGCGGCAGCGGTGACCCCGAGCGCGACGAAGATCCCGCCGGAGAGGTACCGGCGCAGTCGTGTGCCCTTGCCGCTGCGGCGCAGCCGGCCCGCGAGCAGGTCGGAGAGGAGCGCATAGAGAAGGTCGGAGCTGAGGGCGATCGTCGCGAACACGAGCCCGAGCAGCGCGACCTGCGGCGCGACCGCGTGGTGGGTGTCGACGAACTGCGGCAGGAACGCGAGGAAGAACAGCGCGGTCTTCGGATTGAGGACGTTGACGACAACCCCTTGCCGGTAGAGCCGATGGAGGGGCGCCGGCTGTACCTCGGGATCGGCGTCGTCGTCCTTGCTGAGGATGCGCCGGATGCCGACGCCGACGAGGTACACCGCGCCGACGAGCTTCACGACCGTGAACGCGGTCGCGGACGATGCGATCAGCGCGGAGAGGCCGGCGGTCGCCGCGGCGACGTGCACCAGGCCGCCGCTCGCGACCCCGAACGCGGACACGACGCCCGCGCGCCGTCCCTTGTCGATGCTCTGCGTGACGATGTAGGTGACCGCCGGGCCGGGCACGACTGCGAGCGCGACGGATGCGAGGCAGAAGAGCGCGAACGCGTTCCAGGTGGGCACCTAGGGCACCCGGCGGTAGAGGCGGAGGTACTGCGGCCGGAAGCCGCGGTTCGGCCAGAAGCGCGACGAGAGCAGGTTGACCATGCGCCAGTCGGTCGTCAGCGAGCGGTAGCCGTGCTCGTGTGCGTAGCGCAGCGCGAACGCCGTCAAGGCGAGGCCGGCGCCGCTCCCGCGCACCTCGGCCCGCGTCGCGGCAAATGCGAGGTCGATGTTGCGGGCGGGCACGCGGAGATCGCCTTCGGGGCGCGCGTAGAGGATGAGCACGCCGACGACGGCGCCATTCTGCTCCGCGACGAACGTCACGTACGGATCGACCCAGAGCTCGTCGGCTTCCGCTCTCGACTGCTCACGCGGCGGCGGCGGAAACTCGGAGAAGCTCGGCGTCGCCTCTTGGTGCGCATAGAGGATGAGGTCGAGGTCGACGATCGCCTCGACGTCGTCCGTCGTCGCGGGACGGATCGTGCCGGCGAAGTCGACCGCGGCTGCGGCCTCCGTCTCGCGCACGGCCCAGACTGCCTGGCAGCCGAAGGCGAGTCGGAACCACACGTCGAGAAGCTCCGGTGCCGACGCCGGCACAGTGACCATGAACCGCGAGACGCCCAGCTCGCCCGCCTGCGCCGCGAACAGGTCGCGGAGCGCTTCCGGCTCGCGTGCGGCGTGGCCGGCAAAGAGCCAGCGCGCCATCTTGCTCTCCTCCTCGACCGCACCGGCGAGGTAGGCGACCGCCTCGCCGCCACGGGTCGCGACGAGCCCGTCCTCGGGAACGTGCGGCCCGAAGTCGTCGATCTGCGGGAGCAGCGGCTCTGCCTCCCGCTGCCGCGCGAAGCGTTCGGCGAGCAGCGACGCCGCTTCGTCCCGAAGCTCGGAAAGTGGGTGAATCTCGAGGCCTGCCACGGGGTCCGGACGATACCCTCGCACTTGTGCCGAAGACGCTGACCGGGGACGAGCTGGAGCTCGACGACGCGCCCGCGCGCGAGTCCGAGCTGTTCATCGTCGACGGCAACAATCTCGCCTACCGCGCGTTCTTTGCGCTGCCCGAGGAGCTCGCGACGACCGACGGTCAGCCGACGGGCGCGCTGCTCGGCTTCACGAACATGCTCTTCAAGCTGCTCGCCGACTACCGGCCGAAAGGCGTCGCCGTCGCGTGGGACTCGCGCCCCGTGCA
>DATAUN010000020.1:0-2918 GCA_036268235.1 Gaiellaceae bacterium | reverse complement strand
GTACGCTGACTTCCCGCTCGGCGGGACGGATGCCTCCGTCATCGCGCTTGCAGAGCGTCTGGACACCGACATCGTGATCACCTTCGACCGGCGACACTTCGCAGCTGTGCGTCCCCGCCACTGTCAAGCGCTCCGTCTGCTCCCGGAATGATCGACGCTGTCAAACGCGCGCTCGTGCTCGCGCCGCACACCGACGACGGCGAGTTCGGTTGCGGTGGCACGATGGCGCGCTTGGTCGAGGGCGGCGCCGACGTTCGCTATGTCGCATTCTCGATCGCGACGCGCTCGCTGCCCGAGGGCTTCGCGCCCGACACGCTCGCGCGCGAAGTGCGCGAGGCGACAGCCGAGATCGGCATCCCACCTGAGAACCTCACCGTTCACGACTTCGACGTGCGCACGTTCCCGGATCGCCGGCAGGAGATCCTCGAGCTGCTGATCGAGATCTGGAACGACTGGCAACCCGACTGCGTCTTCCAGCCGTCGCTGCACGACGTCCACCAGGACCACCAGACGATCGCGAGCGAAGGGCTGCGGGCCTTCAAGCGCACGACGATCCTGGGCTACGAGATCCCCTGGAACAACTTCGACTTCAGCTACCAGGCCTACCTGGCGCTGGAGAAGCCGCACGTCGAGCGGAAGGTCGCCGCGCTCGAGTGCTACGCATCCCAGCAGCACCGCCGCTACGCGAACGCCGAGTATGTCTGGAACGTGGCTCGAACGCACGGGATCAACGTGAACCGCGAGTACGCCGAGGTCTTTCAGGTGTACCGCGTTGTCGCCTGACCGGCGGGCGCCCGGGCCTCAGATCCCCCGTTTCAGGGACTGGCACTCCGATCTCCGGCGGCTACCGTACGGAGCAGCTACGAGCCCGGGAGATGTAGCAAGGGGGCGGCCGCGAGGCCGCCCCCTCGTCTTCACGCTTCAGCCCGGGAGAGGGATTTGGCGATGAAGGCCCGTAATTCAATCAACAGGTCGGACTAAGTACCCGTCGCCGGGTCGAGATCCTTACGCGCGCTCTGCGCTCTTTCCGGAAGAAAATCCGGCGCCAGCTCCACGCGCAGCTTCGCGTGCAGTCGGTGGAGCGCAACCTCGACCGCGTTCGTCTGCATGCCGAGCGTCTCCCCGACCTGGCGGGCGGTCAGGTCGGCGCCGTAGCGGAGCGCAACGAGCTCCCGTTCTCGCTCCGAGAGACGCGCGACCGCGGCCCGCACGGTCAACAGCTCGGCGCGTCCCTCGTGATCGTCGACCGCTTCCAGGCTCTCGACGTCAGTCGGCTCGGGCGGGCGTGCACGGTCGGCGATGCAGCGGCGCGCAATCCCGACGAGCCAGGTGGCGGGCGATCCCTTCGCGGGGTCGTAGCTCGCCCGGTAGCGAACGGCGCGAACGAACGTCTCGCTCGTCACGTCCTCCGCGTCCGGGCCGTCGCCGATGACGTACGCCACGTACGAGTAGACACGGCGAATCAGCCCATCGGGATTCGCGAGGGGGTCCCTCCGCATTCTCCCATCGTGACCGATTACCAGCGAAGCATCAACAGGAAGCGCTTGTGAGACTTGCCTCGAGCCGCTGGGCGACTGCGGCGGGCGCCAGCGTCGGGCTGCAGGCGAGCAGATTGCCCGCGGCACCGGCGACATAGGCGGCCGACGCGGACGTGCCGACCGCCGAGACGAGACGGCCTGCCATCGAGCGTGCCGGGAGAGCGCCTGGTGCGACGACCTTGACCCACGGGCCGTAGTTCGACCAGCTGAACCGCTGGCCGTTGGAATCGATCGAGCCGACGACGATCGCGTCGGGCGTCGCCGTGCCTGGGTACGCCGTGGTGGCCCCCTGGTTGCCGGCTGCGACCGTCACGGTGATGCCCTCGCTGACGGCGGCCTCGATCGCTGCGCTGAAATCGGGGTTGCTGAACGGCGTAGTGATCGAGACGTTGATGACTTTCGCGCCGTGCGCGGCAGCCCACTGGATGCCCTGGATCACCGTCGGGATCTGGCCCAGCCCGCCTTGGCCGAGCACGCGAACCGGCATGATCCGGCAGGCGCTGCACTCGGAGGCGATGATCGACGCGAGTTCCGTCCCGTGGCCGTAGCCGTCTGTCGGGGTGGCGTCGTTGTCGATGAAGTCCCAGCCCGGGACGAGCTTGCCGGCGAGCTGCTTCGAGGGTGTCACGCCGGTGTCGACGATCGCGACCGTCACGTGCGTCGCGGGCGCAGGCTTCGAGAGCGCTGCCGGGGCGGCGACCGCGACCGCGACCGCGCAGACCGCGGCGACGAGGATAAGAGGCAGCGACTTCATCTGACCTTGGTGTCGTCCGATCAGGCATCGCCTGTGATCACTCGCGCGGGGGTGTAGGGCGCTTGGATCGGGTCGCCTCGCCTCCCCGATTCAGGGAAGCGGCGCTCACGGCGCTTCGCAATGGCCCCGCGCGCGAAGGTGCGCTCATTTCACGCTTCCGTCCTTGGTGCGGCGCACTAGCCTTGTCCGATGGAGCCGTTCGCCGATCGCGGCGATGCCGGCCGGGCACTGGGAGGCCTGCTGCGCGAGCGCGTCACAGGCGACGCGATCGTGCTCGGGCTGCCGCGCGGCGGAGTGCCCGTCGCGGCCGAGGTGGCGGTTGCGCTCGGCGCACCGCTCGACGTGTTCGTCGCGCGGAAGCTCGGCGTTCCGGCGCAGCCGGAGCTCGCGATGGGCGCGATCGCGACCGGCGGCGTGCGCGTGCTCAACGACGACGTGATCGCCGCCGCGGGCGTGACGCCGGCCAAGCTCGCCGAGGTGACGGCCCGCGAGGAGGAGGAGTTACGCGAGCGCGAGCAGCTCTACCGCGGCGACCGGCCCGCCCTCGCGCTCGAGGGCCGGGCCGTCGTGCTTGTCGACGACGGCCTCGCGACCGGCGCGACGATGCGCGCCGCCGTCGCAGCCGC
>DATAUN010000019.1:0-3344 GCA_036268235.1 Gaiellaceae bacterium | reverse complement strand
TGCTGATCCTCGCCTTCACCATCTTCCCCGTCGCCCTCGCGCAGCGCCTGACGCGCGAGAGTGGGATCCTTCGCACCGAATAGGAGACGCACATGACCGCCCTCGACGTCATCAACCCCGCAACCGGCGAGACGATCTCGCAAGTGCCGAACATGTCCGCTGACGAGGTCGACGAGGTCGTCGAGCGCGCGAAGCAGGCGCTGCCGGAGTGGCTCGACGCGACGCCGAAGGAGCGCTCCGAGCTGCTGCTCGCGCTCGCGGACGTGATCGCCGACAACGCGGAAGAGCTCGCGCAGATCGAGTCGCGCAACGTCGGCAAACCGCTGATGGTCTCGCGCGACGAGATGCCGTTCTCGGCCGACAATCTCCGCTTCTTCGCCGGTGCGGCGCGCAACCTCGAGGGCAAGTCGGCGGGCGAGTACATCAAGGGCTACACATCGATGATCCGGCGCGAGCCGCTCGGGGTCGTCGCCGGCATCTGTCCGTGGAACTACCCGTTGATGATGGCGGTCTGGAAGCTCGGTCCCGCGCTCGCCGCGGGGAACGTGCAGATCCTGAAGCCGTCCGAGCAGACGCCGATGTCGCTGCTCCGCTTCCTGGAGCTCGCGAAGGACGTGATCCCGGCCGGCGTGCTGCAGGTCGTGACCGGCGACGGCGTGCCGACCGGCCAGCGGCTCGTCGAGCATCCGGACATCGCCCTCGTCTCGCTGACCGGCGACGTCGACACCGGGAAGCTGATCGCCCGCACGGCGGCCGACACGCTGAAACGCGTGCATCTCGAGCTCGGCGGCAAGGCGCCGATGGTGATCTTCGACGACGCCGACATCGACTCGGTCGTCGAGGGGATCAAGATCGCCGGCTTCTGGAACTCGGGCCAGGACTGCACGGCAGGCTCACGGATCATCGCGGGGCCGAAGATCTACGACTCGCTGCTCGACGCGCTCGTCCCGGCGATCGAGGCGATCAAGATGGGCGATCCAGCCGACGGCGACGACGTCGAGATGGGCCCCGTGATCACGCACGCGCAGCAGGAGCGCATCCTCGGCTTCCTCGAGCGCGCGTCGAGCGCGAGCGTGCTGACCGGCGGCGGTGCGAACGGCGAGCGCGGCTTCTTCGTGAAACCGACCGTCGTTGCCGACGTCTCGCAGGACGACGAGATCGTGCAGCGGGAGGTCTTCGGCCCGGTCGTCACCGTGCAGCGCTTCGCCGACGACGACCAGGCGATCGCGTGGGCGAACGGCGTCCGCTACGGGCTCGCCGCGTCGGTGTGGACGCGCGACGTCGGCCGCGCGCTGAACGCGTCACGGAAGCTGCAGTTCGGGACCGTCTGGGTGAACGATCATCTGGTGCCGATCACGTCGGAGATGCCGCACGGCGGCTACAAGGGCTCCGGTTACGGCAAGGACATGTCGATCTACTCGATGGAGGAGTACACGCAGCTCAAGCACGTCGCATTGAAGCTCTGAACGCTTCGGGCTGCAACCTGGTTCTGCGAACCAGGTTGCTGTCTTAGGCGGCGCGAATCTCGCTGAGCTCCTCCTGAGACGGCTCCCACGCGCCCGCGGCGGCGTTCGCGCGCACCTGCTCGGGCTTCGTCGCGCCCGCGATCACCGACGCGACCGGCGGGACCGCGAGCAGGCCGCCGATCGCGACGTCGAGGAGCGTCACGCCGTGCGCGTCCGCCCACTCGGCAAGCTGCTCGACGCGCGCCAGGTCCTCCTCGGCGAGCGGGCGCCCGTGCAGGCGCGTGCCCTCCGCCGGCGGCTTGCCGCGGCGCACCTTGCCCGTGAGCAGGCCGCTCGCGAGCGGGAAGTACGGGATGAACCCGAGCCCGAGGCGCTCACAGGTGGGAAGCAGCTCGCGCTCGGCGCGGCGCTCGAGCCACGAGTACTCGCTCTGCTCGGAGACGAACGCGTCGGAAGCGAGCTCCTTCGCTCGCTCGAGCGTGGCGGGCTCGTAGTTCGACGTCCCCCACGCGCGGATCTTCCCCTCACGCACGAGCTCGTCGAGCGTCTCGACCGTCTCCTCGAGCGGCGTGTCGGGATCCTCCTCGTGGTGCTGGTACAGGTCGATCACATCGGTCTGGAGCCGGCGCAGCGATGCCTCGAGGGCACGGTGGATGTAGTCGCGCGAGCCGCGCTTCTCCGCTCCGTCACCCATCGGCTTGCCCCATTTGGTCGCGAGCACGACCTGGTCGCGCCGGCCCTGGAGCACCCGGCCGAGCAGCTCCTCGCTGCCGCCGTGGCTGCCGTAGATATCCGCCGTGTCGAAGAACGTGACGCCCGCGTCGAGCGCGGCGTCGACGACGGCGCGTGTTCCTTCCTCGTCGACGCGGCCGCCGAAGTTGTTGCAGCCGAGGCCGACGACGGTCACCTCGAGTGGGCCGAGCTTCCGTGTGCGCATGCCCGGACCGTACCGATAGGTTCCAGGGTCATGCGTTACTTCGAAGACTTCAACGCCGGCGACGTGCGCGAGCTCGGCTCGGTGACGATCAGCGAGTCGGAGATCGTCGAGTTCGCGTCGCGCTTCGACCCGCAGACGTTCCACGTCGACCCCGAGGCGGCAAAGGAGGGGCCGTTCGGCGGGTTGATCGCGAGCGGGTGGCACACGACCGCCGTCTTCATGGGGATGTTCGTCCGCGCAGTGCTGCTCGACTCGGCGTCGCTCGGCTCGCCCGGTGTCGAGGAGATCCGCTGGCTCGCTCCCGTTCGCCCGGGAGACGAGCTGCGCGGCCGCTCGACGATCCTCGAGACGCGGGCATCGGAGACGAATGCGGGCCGCGGCACCGTGATCACGCGGAACGAGGTGCTGAACCAGGACGACGTCGTCGTGATGACGATGAAGGCGCGCGGGTTCTTCGCGCGACGGCCTACTTCCACGTAGCGCGGAAGATGCGCAGCCAGTTCTCGTGCGTGATCTTCGCGATTGCGCCGCCGTCGTAGCCGGCTTCGCGCAGCGCGTCGACCAGCTTCGGGAAGTCGGCGATCCCTGCAAGCTCGTGCGGCGGTTCGGCGCCGTCGAAGTCCGAGCCGAACGCGACATGGTCGATCCCCATGCGCTCCACCATGTAGTCGACGTGGCGCACGACCTCGTCGAGGCCGGTCTCGTCGGGAAGCTTCGCGCCGTCCTCGCGCAGGAACGAGATCGCGAAGTTGACGCCGACGACGCCGCCTGACTCGGCAATCGCGTCGAGCTGTGCGTCGGTGAGATTGCGCGACGAAGCACAGAGCGCGTGGGCGTTCGAGTGCGTCGCGACGAGCGGCGCGTCCGAGAGCTCTGCGACGTCCCAGAAGCCCCGCTCGTTCAGGTGGGACAGATCGACGAGGATCCCGAGCTCGTTGCAG
>DATAUN010000018.1:0-20617 GCA_036268235.1 Gaiellaceae bacterium | reverse complement strand
CCGGGCGCGGGGTCGGATCCCGGCGGGCTCGAGACGCGCGCCGAGCGAGACGGGGACGGCTGGCGGATCACCGGCCAGAAGATCTTCATCACGCTCGGCTCGTGGGCCGCGAATGCGCTCGTCTTCGCGCGCACGGGTGAGGCGGGGACGCGCGGCATCTCGTGCTTCGTCGTGCCGACGGACGTGGACGGGTTCGAGGCGCGGCCGATCAAGGGCAAGCTCGGCCTGCGCGCGCAGGACACCGCCGAGCTCTTCCTGGACGGCGTGCGTGTCGGCGACGACGCGCTCGTCGGCGAGCTCGGCGGCGGCTTCAAGGTGGCGATGTCGGCGCTCGATCACGGTCGGATCTCGCTCGGCGCCGGCTGCGTCGGGATCGCACAGGGCTGCCTCGACGCGTCCGTGGCCTACACGAAGGAGCGCAAGCAGTTCGGCCGCAGCGTCGCGAGCTTCCAGCTCGTACAAGAGCTGCTCGCGGATATCGCCGTCGAGACCGAGGCGGCGCGGCTGCTCGTGTGGCGCGCAGCGGCGACCGCGGACCGCGGTGAGCGCCACACCGTCGAGGCGTCGTACGCAAAGTACTTCGCGAGCGAAGTCGCGGTGCGCGCGGCGAATGCAGCGGTGCAGGCGCACGGAGGCTACGGGTACGTCGACGAGTATCCGGTCGGCAAGTACCTGCGCGACGCGCGCGTGACGACGCTCTACGAAGGGACGTCGCAGATCCAGAAGTTGCTGATCGGGCGCGCACTCACCGGCGAGAACGCGTTCGTGTGAGCGGGCTGACAGTCGCGAATGCCTCCGAGTGGGAGGCGTGGCTGGAGGCAAATCACGAAGCGGCGAGCGAGGTGTGGCTCGTCTACTGGAAGAAGGGCACCGGCAAGGCGACGGTCGCCTACGACGACGCCGTCGAGGTGGCGCTGAAGTTCGGCTGGATCGACGGGATGGTCCGCACGGTGGACGCCGAGCGCTACGAGCAGCGCTGGACACCGCGCCGGCCGAGAAGCAGCTGGTCGGAGACGAACAAGCGCACCGCGGAGCGGCTGATCGCGGCCGGCGCGATGCGTCCGCGCGGCCTGGCCGCGGTCGAAGCGGCTCGAGCGAGTGGCCGCTGGGCTGTCCCGTAGGTGTCCCTCGCGGCGACGGCAGGCGCCATGGAGTGCGCGACGCGTCAATCGGGGTCAGACCCCGACTGTCCAGTACGGCCCAAACACCCGCTCCTTGCGAACGAATCCGCCGGCTTGTGGACGAATCGTCACACATCCGTTGCACAGCGCGTGCCTCGGCGAGCCATGACCGGGGTCAGACCCCGTCTGAAACGGCCTAGGGCGAAAGGCGGTACGCCGCGCCGAGTTGCTTCACGATCTGCTGCGCGATCAGGTCGCCGGCGGCGGCGGTGTAGTGCGTTCCGTCGGAGAGGCGCATCAGCGTCAGCCGGCCGTTCACGCGCAGGTACGACGCGTAGTGGCCGTGCTTGTCGGAGAGCAGCTTCCACGTGTCGACGAACGTCGACAGCTTCGGATGGATCGCGACGGCCTGCTCGAGGATGCGGTTGATGATCGGGAAGCTCAGCCGGAACCCATGGTGGTCGGTGTTCGGGAGCCCGAGCCAGACGACGTAGATGCCCTTCGCCTCGAGCTCGCGCGTGACTCCGTCGACCCGGCGTGCGTACTCCGCATCCCACGATGAGCTGCCGAGGGGACCGACGGTCTTGCCGGCCGGCACGCCGGAGATGTAGTTGTGGGCGTCGTCGGCGCCGAACGAGAGGACGGCCACCTTCGGATGCAGCTGACCCGGCGCCTGCTGGATCCGCGTGAACCAGTTGTAGAGATCCGGGCGGCCGAGCCCGGTCGAGAGGCGGCTCTCCACCCCGACCACGTCGATCGCGCCGCCGAGCCGCTGCAGTGCCTGACCCGGCACCTCGGCCAGCGAGTCGCCCGCCACCCACACGCGCAACGGATGCAACGCCGTGAAGCGCGGCTTCGGCGGCGGCGCCTTCTTCTGCTGTCCCGGCTGGACGCCCTTCGGCAGCGGCCCCGCCGGCGGCGGCAGCGTGAGATGCACCTGCGTGTCGATCTGGTCCTCGTTGCCGCGGCCGATCGCGACCTGTAGCTCGTGCCGCGGCGTCGTCAAATGCAGCGCCTTGCTGAACGAGAGCAACGGCTTCGTCACGGCCAGCGCGACGTTGCGCTGGAAGCCCGCCGGCTGGATCGTCGCCTCCTTGCGCAGTCCTTCGGCCTGGAGCAACGCCGCGAGGATCAGCGCGAGGATCAGAACGACGGTGCCGCGATACGCCGCAATCATCAGAAGCGGAAGTAGATGAACGGCGCCACGCCAACGGGCCCGAGCGTGTTGATGACGGTGAGCGCGACCGCGACGCAGGCCGCCTGCGCGACGAGCGACAGCCGCTGGAAGCCGGCGAGGATCGACCCGAGCGCGGTCGGCCGGACGTACTGCACGAGGACGCCGACGAGGATCGCGAGCACGACCGACGTCGTCACAAGCGGCGAGGCCTGCCCCCAGCCGGTGAACAGCCGCGCGATCATCTGCCAGGCGAGCGAGAACGAGTCGGCACGGAAGAAGATCCATGCAAGGCAGACGACGTGGAACGTGAGCACTCGGCCGAACCACTGTTGCGCGCGCGTGTGCGGCCGCCAGCCGATCGCGCGCTCGATCGCGAGCCCGGCGCCGTGGATGCCGCCCCAGACGACGAACGTCCACGCAGCGCCGTGCCACAGGCCGCCGAGCAGCATCGTCAGCAGCAGGTTGCGGTACGTGAAGATGCGCCCCTTCCGGTTTCCGCCGAGCGGGATGTAGAGGTAGTCGCGCAGCCAGCGCGAGAGCGTCATGTGCCAGCGCCGCCAGAAGTCCTGGAGCGACACTGCGGTGTAGGGCGATGCGAAGTTCTGCGGGAACTCGAAGCCCAGCAGCAGCGCGACGCCGATCGCGATGTTCGTATAGCCGCAGAAGTCGGCGAAGATCTGCACCGCGTAGCCGTAGACCGCGACGAGCACCTCGAGCGACGAGTGGTCGTTCGGCGCGGCGAACACGTCGTCGACGAGGTGCGTCGACAGGTGGTTCGCGATCACCACCTTGAGGAAGAGCCCCGAGACGATCAGGAAGAACGCGCGCGAGGTGTCGACGCGGTGCGGGTCACGCGGCTGCTCGAGCTGCGGCAGCAGCTCGCTCGCGCGCACGATCGGGCCCGCGACGAGGTGCGGGAAGAACGCCTGGAACACCGCGAAGCGCGCGAACGACGCGGGCACGAGCTCGCCGCGATACGTGTCGACGACGTACGAGATCGCCATGAACGTGTAGAAGGAGACGCCGACCGGCAACGTCACGTTCGTCAGCCAGCTCGTGCCGAAGACGTTGTCGACCGAGCTGAGGAAGAAGTCCGTGTACTTGAAGTAGCCGAGCAGCCCGAGGTCGAACGCGACGCCGAGCGCAACGAGCGCCTTGCGCGCGGCCACCGTGCGCGCGCGGTAGATCGCAACCGCGGCGACGTGGTTGACGACCGTCGACGCCGCGAGCAGGAAGACGAACCGCCAGTCCCACCAGCCGTAGAAGACGTAGCTCGCGAGCAGGATGAAGACGCGCCACGTCCGCTGCATGCGCATCAGCGCCCACGAGAGCGGTAGGACGATGACGAAGAAGACCGCGAAGGTGACGGTCGGGAAAAGCATGGGTCAATGCTCGCCTATGCGGCGATGCGAAGCGTCAGCCTCTGCGTCGCGAGGAACCCGGCGGCGTCGCGAACCTGCACGTTGAACGTGTAGCGCCCCGGCTTCGCGGACGGTGCGCCGCGGATCGCGCCGCTCGCCGCCAGGTGGATCCCGGCAGGCGCCCGCTCGAGCAGCGACCACGTGAACGGCGCCGTCCCCGCGCGCGCGACGAGCTTCGCCTCGTAGGGCTTGCCCCGCTTTGCGACCGGCAGCGTGCGCGTCGCGATGCGCACCGGCGGCGAGGTGACCCCTGCGCTCACGAGCGTCGTGTGGATCAACGTCGCCATCGCGTCAGCGCCAGGGTGCACGAGGTGGATGCCGTCACTCTGGAACCAGCTCGGATGACTTCGTGAGTACGTGTTCCAGTCGATCACGGTCAGCTCCGGATGACTCTCCGCCGCCGAATCGATGTCACCGTTCATCGTGATGTACGGATGGCGCGACTCGCGCAGGTTGACCCACCACACATGCTTGACCCCCGCGGCCTTCAGCGCGGCGAGCGCATCGGCGATGTTGCCGGCGTATTGGTCTTCCGGGTCGTTGTAGCCGACGTCGATCACGACGTTCGGCCCGAGCTTCGAGCCCAGCGACTGGATCAGCTGAACGGCGCTCGGCGGCCGCACGCCGTTGTACGGGCAGCCCTCGCCCTCGAGGCGGCGGCAGGGCGCCACCTGGAAGTCGGGATCGATCCCCTCCGAGAAGATCGCGGCCGCCTGGCTGTCGAGCTGGATCGCGTCCGAGACCGAATCGCCGATCAGCGTCACCTGCTGGAGCCGGCTCGAGCGAGCCGGCGCGGCAGATGTCGTGACAAGCGCGACGAGGCACGCGAGTGCGGCGGCGCCGATGAACCCCCTCATCGGCGCCGATCGTACCGAGTGCCGGCCTCGGTCTCGGGTAGTACTTGTCCGGATGCGCGCCGCCGTTCTTCGCCTGGCTCCCGTCTTTGCGATCTGGGCGGCGGCCGCAACCGCGCTCGCGATCCCGGCGCGCCGCGTCGTGGACTGGTTCCTGATGACGGACGAGCTGCTCTACGAGCGCCTTGCGTTCAGCGTCGTGCGGACCGGCTCGCCGCTTCCGAGCCTGCGCGGCCAGCATGTCCCGCTCACGAACTTCCTCTACCCCCTGCTGCTCGCGAGCGTCGCGGGCGAGCATCTCGTGCCGTCGTTCCTGACGCGCGCGCACACGCTCAACGCGATCATGATGACCTCGGCCGCAGTGCCTGCGTATCTCTTCGCGCGGGACGTGCTCCGCTCGCGTCTCCTTCCGTACGCGGCGGCGGCGCTCACGGTCCTCGTACCGTGGCTCGTGCTCGCGTCCTTCCTGCTGACCGAGTCGGCCGCGTATCCCGCGTTCATCTGGGCCGTCTATCTCCTGCAGCGAGCGGTTGCGCGGCCGTCGGTGTCCGCCGACATCCTCGCGCTCGGCGGACTGGTGCTCGCGACGCTCGCGCGCACGCAGCTCGCCGTGCTCGTGATCGCTGCACCGGTCGCCGTGCTGCTGCGCGAGGGGCACCCGAGGACCGCCGCGGAACGGCACCGCGTCCTCGCCGCAGCGACGGTCCTCGGGGTGCTCGCGGTGATCGCGATCGTCGTGAGCGGTCACGGGTCGGGCGCGCTCGGCAGCTACTCGGTGATCACGAAGGGATCGTTCTTCGACGCGGAGACCCCGCGCGCGCTCGCGCAGCACGCCGCGACGCTCGCACTCGCGCTCGGCTTGCTCCCCGCCGTCGCCGGAGCCGCGTGGCTTTCGGCGCGCGCGTTCAAGCGGGAGCCAGGGGCGCTCGTCGCGTCGCTCGCCATCGTGCTCGTGCTGCTCGAGGCGACGCTGTTCGACATCAACTTCGGCGCGACGATTCCCTACGACCGCTACCTCTTCTACCTCGCACCGCTGCTCCTCACCGGCTTTCTGGGGACACTGGAGGACGTACGGCTCCCGCGCTGGTCGCTCGCCGTCCCGCTCGTCCTCGTGGTTGCCGGCCTCGCCACCGCTCCGTTGCCGACGTTCGTGAAGCTGAACGTCGAGACGCCTGCCGCGACGCTCGACGACTACCTGCTGCGGAGCGCGCACGGGATCGACGGCGCGCGCGAGATGCTCGTCGCCTCGACGCTCCTCTTGCTCGCGATCTTCGTCCTCGCTCGCATGTTCGTCCCCCGGCAGGTCGTCGCGGCGGTGCTCGTCGCCGCGACTGCTGCGCTCCTCACCGGCGAGACGGTGTACGCCTTCGACCGGCTGCTCTCCGTCGACGGCACGTCGGGGCGGCCGATCACGGTGACGCAAGGTGTCGTCTTCGATTGGATCGACCGCACCGTCGGCCCGACGGCGTCCGTCACGATGATCCCGTACGCGCAGATCTCGACGGACTACTGGGCCACGGCGGCGTTCTGGTGGGACCTCGAGTTCTGGAACCGCTCCGTCGTGCGCGCGGCCTACCCCGACAACAAGTACGCCGAGATCCAGGCGTCGTTCCCGAAGCTGCCACTCCACTTCGATCCGGCGACGGGCCGAACGAACGTCTCGCCGACACCGTATGTCGCGGAGAGCGACCTCGAGACGCGCTTCCGCTTCCGCGGCCCGACCGTGACCCTGCAGCGCAACGTCCGCCTGATCGAGGCGGGCTCGCACTGGCAGGTCGACTGGCTGAGCTTCGGCCTTGACGACGACGGGTTCACCGATCCGGGGCGCGTCGCCACGGTTCGCGTGTATCCCAAGGCGGGCCAGACGACTCCATTGCGCCGCTTCGTGAACTTCCAGCTCGAGTCGCAGGCGGCGGGCGAGAGCGCCGACTTCACATCGAATGCGGGAGCGTGGAACGCACAGCTCGCACCGAAAGGCGAGCTGAACGAGGTCGCGTCCGTCTGCGTGCCGCCGCACGGGTTCGCGACGATCCGCGTGCGCGCACACGGGTCGACGAAGGTCTACGGCGACATCGGGACACGCGCCGGGATCATCCAGGGCCGCACGCGCGGCGTGCTCGTCGAGCGCATCTCGCTCGCCGACGAAACCGGTGCCTGTTAGCGCAGCCGGTAGGGCAGTGCGTGCCAGCCGGCCCAGAGCCAGTACCAGGCCGGCGGGCGCTTGGGCGCGAGCTTCGGTCGCGTTCCCTGATCGTGCTGGAACGCGTAGAGCCCGAACGCCCACTTCGGCACGATGCGCGGGATCCCCGCGGGACGCGGCCGCACCTGCACGACGACCGGGTGACTGACCGGCCCGACGTTGCCGGCGACGTCGGTCGCCTGCACGCGGTACACGGTCTGCGCCGCGCCCCCGGCATGCTGGAGCGTCGCGCGGTGGATCGTCGGCGCGAGCGTCTGGGACACCGTCCCGTTCTTCAGCAGCTCGTAGCTCGCGAGACCGCCTGCGTCGGTCGCGGGCAGCCATGACAGGTAGAGGCCGGTCGTGAGCAGGCGCGCGCTCAGCACGGGCGCGGTCGGCGGCGTCGTGTCGGCGATCAGGCCGAAGTAGCCGGGGACGAGTGTCTGGATCTCGATCGTGCCGTCCGCGTCGACCGAGTACGCGCTGAGCTCCGTGTTCGTCAGCCCGGCGCTCGTCAGCTGCGGTAGTGGCGTCCAGGTGACGCCGTCGCTCGAGTACGCCGGCACGAGCCCCGCCGGCGGCTTCAGCAGATGCACGGTGACGGGCGCGCCGAAGCCCGCGACCGGCGCGTTGTTGTCGGTCTCCGTCACGGTCAGCTGGACGCCGTAGCCGTTCGGCGTCGGCGGCTGGGCGGTCGGCGTCAGCGTCACCACCACCTCGGTCGCGAACGCGGCGGCCGGCCAGCTTGCCGTCGAGAGCCCGTCGCCCGAGTTCACCTGCCCGGCGGGCGGCGTGACCGGCGGCGGCGGAGCCGCCGTGGTGCCGCCGACGACGGTGCTGTCGACGACGTTGCTGTCGATGTCGATCGTGACGCCGCCGTAGGTCTCCTTGTGCCCGCCCTTGTACTGGTGCACGCGCTGGTGGTTCGACCAGAACTCGTCGCTCACGTTCGGGTCGCCGAAGACGCTCTGGACGCCGTTCCAGTTCGCGATCCACGCGAGATCCGGAATCGTCGCCGCGGAGGTGATGTCGCGAATCGTCGATGCGGCACTGCCGTAGACGCCCGCCTTGAAGCCTCGGGTGTGCAGCTCGACGTCCCAGGCGCTGACGAACGACTGCACCGCCTTCGTGCACGACGAGTCGTTCAGCTTGTAGCCCTCCATGTCGAACCAGATCGGGCTGCCGGACGGCAGGCCGAGGCTCGTCGCTTCGCCCGCTGCGTCGTTGGCCGCGCTGCGTCCCTGCGTCACGGCCGTCGTCACGTTCGTCGAGACGCGCGCGAGCCCCGACTGGCTGACGCACGGGGCCTGCAGGCCGACGTACAGCGGCAGCAGGTTCCAGCCCATCGACAACGTCGTCTGCACCCAGGTCGGAGTGAGGTTCGTCTGCTTGCACGCGCGGTTGGCGCCGCCGATGTAGATGCCGACGCCTCGGTACGGCGATGCCGACCACGCGGTCAGCGCGTTCGTCGACGGAGCCGAGCACGCGTCGAACGCGTAGCCGGTGAACACTCCGGCGTGCGCCTGCCGCGATGCGGCGTTCCCGCTCGCCGGCAGGAACAGGAGCAGGGCGACGACGAGGACCCCCAGACCTCTCATCCCGGCACCATGCCTCACGTTTGTTCGAAAGTCGTTAGGCGTGCCCGCGGAAGCCTGCGAGCTCGGCAAGCAGCCCGTCGACCTCGTCGCGCGTGTTGTAGTGCGCGAGCCCGGCGCGCAGCGACTGCTCCGGCAGACGGGAACCGAGCGAGACGCAGTACCAGTTGTCGGCGTACCAGATGCCGAACCCGCGCTCGCCGAGCCGGTGCGCGACGTCAGCAGCAGGGGCGCCGTCGACATTGAAGAGAAACGTCGGAACGCGCGCTTCCATCGTCGACGGGCCGTACAGCGTGACGTTGTCCGGCAGATTGTCGAGCAGATGCGCGCCGAGCTCCCGCTCGTAGGCGCGCACCGCAGGCAGGCCGCCGATCGTCTCGAGGTACGCGATCGTCGCGCTGAAGCCGGCGAGCAGCTCGTACGGCAGGGTGCCCGTCTCGAAGCGCAGCTTCGACGGCCGCGCCTTGTAGGGCCGCCACGTTTCCGCGAGCCCGCCGCGCACGTAGGCGATCCCGAGATGGGGGCCGCAGAACTTGTACGGCGAGCAGAGCAGCACGTCGCAGCCGATCTCCGCGACGTCGATCGGCTCGTGCGCCGCGTAGTGCACGGCGTCGATCCAGCTGAGCGCGCCGGCCTCGCGCGCGAGCGCGCAGATCCGCTTCGCGTCCGCGACCGAGCCGGTCGCATTCGACGCGAGCGCGAAGGCGACGACGCGCGTGCGGTCGCCGAGCTGCCGCTCGAGGTCGTCGTAGTCGACGGTGAGGTCGTCGGTGGCCTCGACGACCTTCACCACGAGGCCCTTGTCGGCCGCGAGCTCCACCCAGGGTGCGACGCCGCCGTCATGATCGAGCTGCGTCGTCACGATCTCGTCGCCGGCGACGAAGTCACGCGCCGCCGTGCGCGAGAGCGCGAAGTCGAGCGTCGTCATGTTCATCCCGAACGAGATCTCGTCCGCGGTGCAGCCGAGAAAGCCGGCCGCGTCGTCCTTCGCCTGCGCCAGGATCGCCTCGACGGCGCGACCGGTCGCGTAGGGCGCGCCGAGGTTGCCCGACGCGTCGCGCAGCGCGTTCGCGATCGCCTGGCCGACCTCGTCGGGCACCTGCGTCCCGCCCGGCGCGTCGAAGAACGCGAAGCCGCGCTGGAGCGACGAGAAGCGCGCGCGGACGGCTTCGACGTTCACGGCGTCTCTCCGTTCAGGATCCGCGCCAGGATCGCCGTGTCGATGTTCCCGCCCGAGACGATGCACACGATCTTCTTCGCCGGGACGCGTCCCGAGATCGCTGCGGCGACGGCCAGCGCGCCGGCGCCCTCCGCGATCACGCGTGCGCGTTCCGCCACGAGACGCACGGCGGCGGCGACCTCGTCGAGCGGCAGCGCGAACGCTCCCTCGAGCAGCTCGGAGGCCTGCTCCCAGACCCGCGGGATCAGCGCACGGCTGCCCGAGCCGTCGACGAACGACGGCGTGTACTCGACGTCCGTCGGCACGCCGGCCGCGAGCGTCGCCGCGACGGGCGCGCCCGTCTCCGGCTCGGCCGCGTAGAAGCGGACGTCCGGCCGCTCCGCCTTCACCGCACTCGCGATCCCCGTCAGGAGGCCACCGCCGCCGTAGGGCACGACGACCGCATCGAAGTCGGGCGACTGCTCGAGCAGCTCGAGCCCGATCGTCCCGTTCCCGGCCATCACGCGCAGGTTGTCGACCGGATGGACGAAGAGGCCGTCGACGCCCTCGTACCGACCGGTGACGAGGACGTTCCACCACTCGTCGTAGGGGACCTTGATCGAGCGCCCGCCGTACCGCGCGATCGCGTCGAGCTTCGTCTGCGGCGCGTGCTCGGGCACGACGATCGTCGCCGGCACGTTGCGGAGGCGCGCCGCGTACGCGACGCCCTGCGCCATGTTCCCCGCGCTCGCGGTGAGGACGCCGCCGGCGAGCTCCGCGTCCGTCGCCTGGAGGATCGCGTTGCCCGCGCCGCGGATCTTGAACGAGCGCACCGGCTGCAGCAGCTCGAGCTTCAGCCAGATCTCCGCGTCGGCGTCGACGTCGAGGCGCACGAGCGGCGTGCGAATCGCGATGCCGTCGAGCACGTCGCGCGCCCGGCGGATCTCCTCGACGGCGATCACAGCGAGACGACCGTCCCCACGTTCTCCGCCTCGGCGCGCGCGAGCACGTACTCGGCTGCGGCGAGATCCTCGACTGCGAGCCCAAGCGACTTGAACACGGTGATCTCCTCCGGCGAGCGCCGGCCGGTCGCCGTGCCGAGCACGAGCTCGCCGATCTCCGCGCGGATGTCGTCGGGGCCGATCGCTCCCTCGCGTTGCGGGAAGAGGAAGTCGCCGGCCTCGTTGACGGTCGACTCGCGGCGGTCGACGAAGAGCGAGGCGTCGGCCATCGTGCGCGTGTCGAGCTCGCGTGTCGTCGGGATGCTCGAGCCGACGGCGTTGATGTGCACGCCGGGCTTCAGCCAGTCGCGGTCGACGATCGGGTCAGCAGCGGACGTGACCGTCACAAGGACGTCGGCGGCGCGAACGGCCTCCTCGGCGGTGCCGACTTCCTCGACCTCGTCAAGATCGGCGAAGCGACCGGGTGTCCGCCCCCAGACGACGATGCGCTCGAATGCGCGCACGGCCTGCATCGCCTCGAGATGCGCGCGCGCCTGGATGCCCGTGCCGAGGATCGCGAGCGTGCGCACATCGGAGCGCGCCAGGCAGCGCGTCGCGACGCCCGAGACGGCAGCGGTGCGCACCGCGGTGATGCCGCCGGCGTTGAGGATCGCGCGCGTCGCACCGGTCTCGCCGTCGAAGAGCGCCACGAATCCCTGGTGCAGGTCGAGCCCGAGCGCGGCGTTCGAGGGGAAGATCGCGACCGCCTTCAGCGCGTAGAGCGGCCGGTCGCCGCCGCGGTGCGCGGGCATCAGCCCGAGCAGCGACGGCTGCTCCGGCGGCCGCACGACGAACCGCAGCGGGTTGTGCACCTCGCCGCGCGCGAGCGATGCCAGCGCCTCTGCCATCACATCGATGCACTCCGCCATCGGCAGCAGCCGCCGCACGTCGTGCTCGTCGATCACCCTGACTGCGCTCATGGAAACATGCCTCCGATCCGCTCGACGTCGTCGTCCGAGAGGTCGATCGCGAGCGCCGAGACGATCGGGTCGAGGTGCGCAGCGCGGCCCGGCCCGCACACGGCGCCGTCGCAGCGCGCGAGCGTCCACGCGAACGCCAGCGCCGCCATCTCCACTCCGCGCACGTCGGCCTCCACCTGCAGCGCTTCGAGCCCGTCGAAGACCGCGTCGTCGACGTAGCGCTCGTACGGGCCGGGTCGCTGCGTCATCCGCGAGCCGGCCGGGAACTGCTCGCCGCGCTTGTACTTGCCGGTGAGCCAGCCGCCTGCCAACGGCCCAAAAGGGACGTAGTTCACCCGCTCCCCTCGGCAGCGCGGCAGCACCGCTCGCTCGTCGCCGCGCTCGAGCAGCGAGAACGAGTTCTGCACGAGTGCCGGCTGGCCGTGATGCAGCGCCTCGGCAAGCCCCTCGGCGTCGTAGTTCGAGAGACCCCACGCGCCGATCAGCCCCTGCAGGCGCAGCGACTCGAAGGCCGCGATCGTCTCGGCGAGCGCGACGCGATCGTCGGGCTCGTGCGCGAGGTAGAGGTCGACTCGATCGACGCCGAGCCGCGTCATGCTCGCCTCGATCTGCCGCCGGATGCGCGCGGGCGCAAGACCCGTGTCGTCGGAGTTCCCGACCGTCGAATGAAACACCTTCGTCGTCAACACCGGGCGGTTGCCGGTCGCGCGCATCCACTCGCCGATCCAGGACTCGCTCACGCCGCCGCCGTAGGCATCCGCGGTGTCGAACCAGCGGATGCCCGCGTCCCACGCGCGGTCCATGATCGCGAATGCGTCGTCGTGCGCGATGCCCTGGCCGAAGAACTCAGGCGACGAGCCGACGCCGCCGAAGTTCCCGCAGCCCAGTGAAACGCCGGTAAAGCTCACTCGGGCAGGTTCAGCTGCGTCAGCTCGTTCCGCACGTCCCAGAGCTCGGGAAAGAACGAGTGGTGGATGAGGCGGCCCATCACCTCGACGGGGGTGCCCTGCGTGCCGATGACGTCGCCGCCGATCGTGCGCTGCACGACCTTGAAGTGGCGGACGCGCCACACCGTGATGCGCTCGTCGAGCTCGATCAGCTGCTCGGCGAGGTTGTAGAGCTCGTCGTGCTCGCGGCCGCGTGTGTAGACCTCGACGAGCGAGAGTCCCGCGCGTTCGCGTGCTGCATGGAACGCCTCGCCGAGATCCTTGCCGACGCGGCGCAGCTCCTTGAACCCCGGCGAGTCGAAGCCGCTGCCGTGCCCGAGCACCTTGCGCACCTCGGTGTACTCCCACGGCGACATGTGCTCGAGCATGTCGAGTGCGGCGGTGACGAGCTTCAGGCAGTCGTTCGCGCGGCGCAGCAGGCGCAGCGCAGCCGCGTGGTCGCCGGCGCCGATCAGCCGCCCCGCCTCCTCGACCTCGTTCCAGCACAGCTTCAGCCAGATCTCGGAGGTCTGGTGCACCGTCTGGAAGAGCAGCTCGTCGCGGTGGATCCACTCGTCGGGGCGCTTCTGCAGCGCCAATAGCTCGTCGGTGCGGAGATAGCGCTCGTAGTCGCTGCCGGCGTCGCCGGCAAGGATCGGCTTGGAGAGCTCCGTCACGGCCGCCCCTCCGTTCCGTCGTAGATGCGCATCGGCAGGCCCGCGAGCGGCACGCCGCCGTCCTTCGTCACGAGCCAGGTGTCCTGCATGTAGAGGCACGACTGCCCGTCCTGCGCGATCGCGTGCGGGTGCATCGAGAAGATCATCCCTTCGCGCAGCTCGGTCTCGTCGCCCTCGCCGATCTTCGGGAACTCGATCATCGTCATGCCGATCGAGTGGCCTGTGACATGACCGAGCTTGAAGCCCCGGTCGACAAAACCCTTCGAGACGGCGCGATGCACGTCGTGCGCAGTCGCGCCGTCGCGCAGCGCGCCGGTGGCGGCCTCGTAGTACTCGTCGTAGGCCTCGAGCATCTGCTGTGTCTCGGCGTTCGGCGTGCCGGGGCAGATCGCGCGGCTGACCTCGACCCAGTGGCCGCCCGCCCCGGCCACCTCGAGCGACGGCAGCACCATGTCGGTGGCGGCGATGCGGTAGTCGCCCGCGATCTTGAACTCCGGTAGCGCACCGCCGTTCGGACCGGTCAGCACCATGTCCATCGTCAGCCGGCCGCAGCCCTGCTCCACGAAGTACTCCTCGCACGGTGCCAGGATCTCGCGCTCCGTCTTCCCCGGCGCGAAGTGCTCGAGGAAGATCCAGAACCCTTCCGTGTTGATGCGCACGCTGTCGCGCACCGACTCGAGCTCGAGCTCGCTCTTGACCGCGCGCGCATGGTCGAACGCGATGTCCCACGGCACGAGGTGCGCCGCATCGGACAGCGCCGCGTAGTCGCGCACGGCCATCACGTAATCGAGGCCGTACACGCCGACGCGCTTGCCGCGCAGGCGGTCGACCAGCCAGTCGCCCGGCTTGTCCACGAACACCTGGTCCTCGATCCACGACGTCCCGTGCTCGCCAACGTAGGTCGCCTCGCGCGGGAAGACGATCGAAGGCTCGCCTTCGATCGGCAGCAGCACGTACGCGTAGCGGTGCACGATCACGAAGCCGGACATGTAGGTGACCGCGCCTTCGAACCCGGTGTACTCGTTGCCGCTGACGATCACCGCGTCGAGCCCGTCGCGGGCCATCGCCTCGCGCACGTTGCGGTACCGCCGCTCGATCTCTTCCGTCACCACGACGCCTCCACCCCTTTCACGAGAGCCCAAATCGTTTCGTGCGTCGGCGTGGGGACACCGAGCCGCTTGCCGAACGCGGCGATGCCGCCGTTCAGATAGTCGACCTCAGTCTGCCGACGCGCCTCCACGTCCTGCAGCATCGACGCCTTGTGGTCGTACGCCACGTCCTTGCGCGCTGCGTAGTCGATCAGCTCCTCCGGATCGGAGTCGAGCACGATCGACTGCGCCGCCGCCACCGCCTTGCCCTCGTCGACGAGCTGTGAGGCGAGCCGCCGCAGCGCCGGTTGCTCGCAGACGCGGCCATGCGTCAGGCCGGTGAGCGCGCCGAGCGGGTTCGTCGCCGCGTTGAAGATCACCTTGCGCCACTGCGGCCCGCGCGCGTCCTCCACCGCCGCGGTCGGCATGCCGCCGCGCGTGCAGGCATCGGCGAGCCGTTCGACCTCGGCGAACGGTGCGGGCTTGTCCTCGAACGGGCCAAGTGTGGTGTCGCCCTTTACGTCCCACTGCACCACGCCCGGCTCGAGGATCTTCCCGGCCGGGAACGTCGTGCCGCGGATCACGCGCTCGACGTGGCGCGCGAGCACCTCCTCGTTGCCGATCCCGTTCTGCACGGTCGCAACGCAGCCGCCCGCGAACGCGTGCGCCGTCGCGGCGATCGCCCCGTCGGTGTGCATCGCCTTCGTCGCGACGATGCCGAAGTCGCACGCCGGCAGCTCGGCTGCGTCGGTCGTCGCGTGCACGCGGCCTGTCACCTCGCCCGCGCCGACGAGCCGCAGCCCGTCGCGGTTGATCGCGTCGACGTGCGCCTGCGAGAGGTCGTACGCCCACACCTCGACGTCGTCGAGCGTCGCGAGGTTCGCCGCGAACAGCGATCCCACGGCACCGCAGCCGACCACACACACCTTCACGAGTACGACGCCTCCTTTGCTTTGACGAGCCGCTCCATCGTCTCGTGCAGCGGCACGGGCACACCGAGCCGGTGCGCCTCGCGCACGAGCGAGCCAGTGATCATGTCGATCTCCGTCCGGCGCCGGCGCTCGACGTCCTCGAGCATCGACGGGTAGTGCGCGCTGCCGCGCCGCGTCGCGAGCACGTTCATCTCCCACGGGTCCTCGCGCAGCTCGACTCCCGCGGCCGCGGCGACCTGCTTGCCCTCATCCATCAGCCCTTTGACCAAATGGCCGAGGTCGCTCGGCTGCTCGAGCGCCGCGAAGTGCGGGTCGTGCCGCAGCCCGGTGAGCGCCGCGACCGTGTTGACTGTCGCGTTGAAGATCAGCTTCGACCACTGCGCCGGGCGCAGGTCATCGAATGCCTCCGCCTCGAGCCCGGCCGAGACGACGAGCTCCGCGACGCGCTTCGCGTCGGCGTAGGTCGTGCCACGCGCGGGGCCGATCCACGTCGCGGTGTCGAGCACGTACTGGACGTGCGTGTCCTCGTGCCTCGTGCCGCTCATGAAGGTGACGGCGGCGAGCAGCGGCCAGTCGCCGTGCGCCGCGACGATCTCGTCGGCGCCGATCCCGTTCTGCACCGTCATCACGGTCGCGCCGGGCCAGCGGCCCTCGAGCCGGGTCGCGAGCTCGTTCAGATCCCCGGCCTTGCAGGCGACGATCACGAGCTCCGGCTCGGGCAACTCGTCGGGCGACACCGACGCGGTGAGCGTCGCGGTGAAGTCGGCGCGGCCGCTCACGCGCAGACCGTGCTCGCGCAGCGCGCGCGCGTGCTCCTCGCGGCGCGTCAGAGCGGAGACCTCCGCGACGCGTGCGAGGTGCGCGGCGAAGAGGCTGCCGATCACGCCGGCGCCCGCGATGCAGACGCGCGTCATGCCGACCGCCAGCGCAGCCGCAGCTCGCGCCCGCCGGTGAGACCGGACGGCTTGAGGATCAGCACGACCGCCATCAGGACGCCGACGACGATCTCGGCGGTGCCGCTCGGCAGGTCGAGATGCCAGCCGAAGAGCGATGTCCCGTTCTCCGCGACCGAGAGCCACGAGTCGATCGCACTCACGGCGAGCGCGCCGACGACCGCGCCGAGCAGGCTGGACGAGCCGCCGACGACGAGCATCGCGAGCGTGATGAACGTCAGGTCGAGATACACCGAGTCGACGTTCAGCGCCAGCAGGTGCACGTAGAGGCCGCCGGCGAGCCCGGCGAGCAGTCCGGAGAGCGTGAACGCGACGAGCCGCTGCCGGTACACGGATACGCCGACCGCGCGCGCCGCGGCGTCGTCCTCGCGCGTCGCGCGCAGCAGGCGGCCGTAGCGGCTGCGCCCGTAGACGAACGCGACGACGACGCAGACGAGCGCGCCGAGCGCGCCTTGCCGCAGCCCCGTCGTCTCGGGCACGGACGAGAACGTGTTCAGGCCCGGCCCGATCCTGTCCTCGTACTGGAGGACGTTGTAGGTGATCTCGAGCACGGCGAACGTCGCGATGCCGGCCGCGAGGCCTGAGAGGCGCATCAGCGGGATGCCGACCACGAGCGCCGCGACGCCGCCGGCGAGAGCGGCGAGCGCGAGCGACGCGACGTTGCCGACGTGCCGATGCAACAGGAAGTGCGCGAGGCCCGGCATGATCGCCGGCTTCTCGCCCGCCGGCACCGAGAGCACGCCGGCCGTCCACGCGCCGAGCGCGACGAAGCTCACATGGCCGAACGAGAGCACACCCGAGTTGCCGATGAAGACGTACAGCGCGACGACGATCGAGATCTTCACGAGCGTGTCGGTGAAGTACGTCTGCGTCGACACGGACACGAGCGTGCCGAGCAGCGCCGTCGCGATCACGAGCAACGCGGGCGCGCCGAGCTCGTCGACGCGTCTAAACACGTTCCACCGTCCGCGAGAAGTCGAAGAGCCCACGTGGGCGGACGAGCAGCACGAGGATCACCGCGGCGAAGACGAGCGCCGGCAGATACTGGCTCTGGTTCGTCGGCAGCGCACCACCGAGCACGCCGGTCGCGAAGCCGATCACGAAGCCGCCGAGCGTGGCGGGGATCGGCCTGTTCAGGCCGCCGACGACGACGCCCGCCAGGACGACGATCGTGTCGCGCAGCGCGAAGTCGGGTGTGACGAGCGGCGTCTGCACCGTGAGCATCACCGCGACGATCGCCGCGAGGGCGCCCGAGATCAGCACGGCGACACCGATCACGCGGTCGGCGCGCACGCCGAGCATGCGCGCGGTCACCGAGTCGAGCGACGACGCACGCATGTGCAAGCCGATCTCGGTGCGCGTCAGCAGCTGGTTCAGAAGCAGTAGGCAGACCGCGGCGACGATCACCGCGACGATCGAGATCTTGCGGATCTCGACCCCGGAGAGCGTCCACGGGCGGTTCAGCGAGGTGACGGACGTGGCGATCTTCCCGAGCGAGCCGAACCAGAGCAGTGCGACGTTCTCGAGCAAGAACGCGACCGCGAAGGTCGCGACGAGCATCACCGCCGGTGACTGCCCGCGCAGCGGGCGGAAGACGAGCCGGTCCATCAGCATCGACAGCGTCAGCACGACGGCGAAGCAGAGGACGATGCCGGTCCAGAGCGGCCAGCCCCACTGCGACGCGAGCGCAAGGGCGAACGCGCCGGCCATCACGAGCTGCCCGTACGCGAAGTTGACGAGCCGCAGCACGCCGAAGACGAGCCCGATCCCGACCGCCATCAGCGCGTAGATCGCGCCGAGCGCGAGGCCGTCGGCGAGGTTCTGCCACGTGACCGTCACGACAGGTACGCCCCGACGAGCTTCTCGGTGTCGCCCGCGTCCTGCGGGCCGAGCGTCAAGCGCAGCTCGCCGCCGCCGAGCACGTGGCTGCGATCGGACGCAGCGACGGTGCGCTGCGCACGCTGCTCGACGAGCAGCACCGCAATCCCGCGCTCCTTGATCGCCTCGAGCGCAGCGAAGACAACGTCGACGACGCTCGGTGCAAGCCCGAGCGACGGCTCGTCGAGCAGCAGCACCTCCGGCTCGGCGACGAGCGCGCGCCCGATCGCAAGCTGCTGCTGCTGACCGCCCGAGAGCAGGCCCGCCTGGCGCGCGCGGAACTCGTGCAGCACCGGGAACTGCTCGTACACGCCGTCGAAGACCTGCTTGACGCCGGCGTGCGCGCGTCGCGCAGCGAGACCGAGGCGCAGGTTCTCCTCGACGGAGAGCTCGGCGAAGATCCGGCGGCCCTCCGGCACGAGCGCGACGCCCGAGCGCGCGACCTCCTCAGGTCGGCGGCCGAGCAGTTCGCGCTCGTCGACGCGCACGCTTCCCGTTCCCGGTGCAAGCCCCATGATCGCGTGCAGCGTCGACGACTTGCCGGCGCCGTTCGGGCCGATCAGTCCGACGAGCTCTCCGGGTGCGACGGTGAACGAGAGATCGCGCACGGCATGCACGCCGCCGTAGCGCACGTCGAGGTGCTCGACGACGAGTGTCATTCCTCCGGCACCGGCGACTCGCCCAGGTAGGCAGCCGCAACGTCGAGGTTCGCGCGGATCTCGGCGGGAGTTCCTTCCGCGAGCACCGTGCCCTGGTCGAGCACCTGGATGCGATCGCACGTCTCCATGATCAGCGCCATGTTGTGATCGATCAGCAGCACGCCCGCGTCGTGGTCGGCCGCGATCGAGCGGACGAGTGCCGCGAAGTCCGGCACCTCCGCCTCGGGGAGCCCGGCGGCGGGCTCGTCGAGCAGCACGAAGTGCGGCTCGGTCGCGAGCGCGCGCGCGACGCCGAGGCGCCGCTCGTCGCCCTGCGCGAGCGACGACGCCGGAGCATTGGCGAAGCGATCGAGTCGCAGCCGCGCGAGCAGGGAGTCGGCACGCCGCTGCGCTTCGCGCGGCGCCGCGCCGACTCCGAGCGCCGACACCTCGACGTTCTCGCGCACCGAGAGGCCGCGGAACGCGTGACTGTGCTGAAAGGTTCGCGCGAGACCGCGGCGCCCGCGCCGGTGCGGTGACCAGCGCGTCACGTCCTGTCCCGCGAGCTCGACTGTGCCCGCGTCGGGCCGGTCGAAGCCGCTGAGCACGTTCACGAGTGTCGACTTGCCGGCGCCGTTCGGCCCGATCAGTCCGACAACCTCACCGCGCCCGAGCGTCAGCGTGACGCCCTGAAGCGCCTGCACGCCCTCGAAGGAGCGTGAGACAGAGGAGGCCCGGAGTGTCTCTCCGGGCCTCCTCTCCGACTCGCTTTGAGTCGCGACCGCCACTCAGTCGTTGATCTTCGGAACGACCTTCGCGACGATCGTGCCGACGACCTTCGGCTTGTTGTTCTGGATGCGGATCACGCGGTACTGCCGCCCGAAGACGGTGTGCAGCTTCGCGGAGAAGCTCACCTTCCCCGAGAGCGTCGGAACGCCCTTGAAGTTCTGCATGATCGCGGCGAGCGTCGCACCGTTCGTCGAGCCGTTGGCGCGGCGGATCGCCGTCGCGACACCGTCGATCGCAGCCGGGCCGGTGATGAAGCCGCCGGTTCCCGCGTGCACTTCCTTCGCCAGCTTGTTCACGGCCGGGTTCGGATCGTCGCCGAAGACCGACGCGAACGTGACGAACCAGTAGTTCGTCACCGGCGGGCTCTTCGGCAGCCAGTACGTCCCGTCACCGGCCCACGAGTTCAGAACCGGCGTGTCGTTGCCGGCGCTGCGCATGCCGGTGAGCAGCGTCGAGAGTGCGCCGAACGCGCCGGCGGTCGACGTCACGACGACGTCCGCCTTGACGTTGTTCAGACGGCTCACGGCGTTGTTCACGTCATTCCCGCCGAGCGAGTGGTACGTCTCCTGGTCGACGATCTTGCCGCCGAGCTGCTGGAAGCGCACCTTGAACGCCGCGACGACGTCCTTGAAGTAGACGATCACGCCGTCCGTTGCGAGCGCGGCCGTCTTCCAGCCGTGCCCCCACGCGTACTGCGCCATCGCCGAGCCTTCGTCCTGCGCGACGTTGCCGAAGCTGAAGGCGAGCTTGCCCTTCGCTCCGAAGCGCTTCGGCCCCATCTGATCGGTGCCGATGCACGGCGCGATCGTCAGCAGTCCGTGATTGATGCCCTCCTGCACTGCGGGCGCCGCAAGATCGACGTCGCACGTGGTGAAGAGCACGTTCGCTCCCTGGCCGATGAGCTTGTCGGCGCAGCTCTTCGACACCGCGGGCTTGTCGCCCTGGGTGTCGCAGGTCTTGATCACGAGCTGATGTCCGTCGACGCCGCCCTTCGCGTTGAGCTGCGCGACGCGGATCTGCGCGGCAGCCAATGCAGGCCCGTCGAACGGCGCCATCGGCCCCGTCGAGTCATGGGCCCAGCCGATGACGATCGGCGTCCCCGCATGTGTGCGTGCCGCCGCCGTCGCTGCAAGCACGAGTGCCGCAGCCGCGACGGCGAGAAGTGCAATTCGCCTCACGTTGTTCTCCTCTCTGGACGGCTCATGCCGCCACCCTCCGATCGACCCAGCATTCGAGCAATTGCTTCCTGCCTCGGTTCACGAGCTCGGCGGCGTCGACGTCCCAGAGCGAATCCGGATACGCCGCGCCG
>DATAUN010000017.1:0-4548 GCA_036268235.1 Gaiellaceae bacterium | reverse complement strand
GGCCAGTCCGCTGCCGGACGCCCCGCCGACGTCGTGCTGGGCGCCGGCGAGGCGATCGAGATCTCGACCGGCGCGGTCGTCCCGGACGGCGCAGACGCCGTCGTGCCCGTCGAGCTGACGCAACCCGGCGTGACGGTCGAGACCGTCTCGCCCGGCAACAACGTGCGTCCGCGGGGCGGTGACGTGCGCGCAGGCGACGTGATCGTCGAGGCGGGCGCGCGCATCGGGCCGCCGCAGGTTGGCGCGCTCGCGGCGGCCGGGCTCGTGACGGTGCGCTGTGCGCGTAGGCCGCGCGTCGCTGTGCTTGCGACGGGCAGCGAGCTGCGCCGCCCCGGCGAGGAGCTCGGCCCCGGGCAGATCTACGAGTCGAACTCGCTCCTCATCGCGGCGCAGCTGCGAGACGCCGGCGCGGAGCCCATCGTGCTCGACGCCGTCTCGGACGACCGCGACGCGACGGTCGCAGCGCTCGCACGCGGGCTCGAAGCCGACTTGCTGATCACGTCGGGTGGCGTCTCCGTCGGCCCGCATGACCTGGTGCGCGCTGCGCTCGCCGCGCTCGGCACCGTCGAGGTGTTCTGGCGCGTCGCGGTGAAGCCCGGCAAGCCGATCGCGTTTGCGACACGTGGCGAGACCCTCGTGTTCGGCCTCCCGGGGAACCCCGTGTCCTCGCTCGTCGGCTTCGAGCTCTTTGTGCGCCCCGCGCTGCGGGCTCTGCAGGGTGCACGCGAGCCGGCCCCCGCGTACCTGCCCGGCATTCTCGACGCGCCGTTGCGGCGCGGCGCCGACCGCGACGAGCTCGTGCGCGCGCGTGCGACGAACGGCGTCCTCGTTCCCGTCGCCGGACAGGAGTCGCACATGATCGCGCGCGCAGCGGCTGCGAACGCACTCGTGCTCGTTCCGCGTGGCGACGGCGAGCTCGCTCAGGGTTCCGCGGTCAGCTGGCTGGCGTTGTAGACGGGTCGACTGACACGAGCTTCGCGTCGACGATGTAGCGGTGCGTCGCGAAGAAGCGCGGGTGACATGCCTGGAGCCGCAGGATCTCCGTACCGTGATCACGGAGAACGGCGAGGTCGTTGTCGGCCACGATGTAGTGGCGCGTGACGCGGTAGACGAACGTGCCGTACGGGACGGAGAAGCGGATGTAGTCGCCGACGCGAATCGCGTTGATCTGCGAGAACGGCGCGAGGTAGGTGGTGCGGTGGCCGGCGACGTAGATCAGCTGTCCCTCGCCCGGGAGACCGCTCGAGATGTAGTGGCCGGGGCCCTTCTTGAGCGAGCTCTCGTCGGTCCCCTGGACGACGATCATGTTCAGGCCGATCCGCCCGATCGTCAGGCGCCCGACGGGATCGCCGGTGTGCAGCGTCTTCGCGTACTGCTCCGCCTCGGCCGCCACCTGCTGGTCGACGTCCGCGAGCTTGCGGCTGCCGATGTGCGGGCGGAAAGCCTTCGCGCGCTCGTTGTAGTCGCGTGAGAGCCGCGCCTGCTCGAAGTGCGTGTAGATCGCGGTGAACGGGTCCTGCCACTGCCAGACGACGACCACCCACACGAGGGTGAGGGCGCCCGCAGCCAGGCACAGGGTGCCGAAGATCCGCGCCGGTTTGCGCATCTAGGCTCCGAACGTACGGCGGCGCTCTGCGGTTACGCGCCGGCGGGCGCGGACCGCGAGCACGATCGCGCGCACGAGCTGCCGGACCGGGCCGAGCGGCGGCCGCTCGCCCGCAGCCGGGTACGGCGCGTACCTGTTGGTCGCCACGGCGACGAGCTGTGCGGCACACGCGGCCGCGCCGAGCGTGATCGCGACACCCGGAAGGTGCACGTAGCCGAGCCCCGCGAGCTCGATCAGGTACCAGGGCGCGTCGAAGCCGAGCCCGAAGCGGATCGCGAGCGAGCCCAGGAGCAGTGCCGGGCCGGCGAGACCTGCGAGCAGCACGAGCACCCGGGCTGGGCCGCGCCGCGTGCGCACGTGCGGGAGCCAGAGCCAGGCGTGTAGCGCCGGCACGAGGAACACGAGAGCGAACGGGTTCGTTGCCAGAACGAGCAACGCAACCATCCCGAGCCCGAGGAGCGCCGCCGTCTCACCTGCGAGCCGCTCGTCGGCGCCGACCGGGCGCCGGGGCGTCAGGCGCTGCCGCGTCACGAGCCAGCCGGCAAGCGCGAGCACACCGAGGACGATCAGGGAGAGCACGCGCCAGTCGCCTGCCACGGGTGTCTCCGGGTTCGGCGGCCGCGGCACGCCGGACGGCCACGCGCCGAGCAGGCGCAGCGCGTAGAAGGCGACGCCGACGTAGAGCCAGAACGCGACGCGGCTGCGCAGGCTGCGCAGCGCCGGGAGCAGCGCGATCCCACGCCGGCGGCAGTGTGCGAAGAGGTCGACGACCGTTGCGCAGTACGGAATGAGGAGCGAGAACAGCAGCAGCTCGATCGCCCAGCCGCGCAGCACGCGTCCTCCGGCCAGGAGATACGTCGACGTCCCCTGCGCGAGCTCGATGCCCTGGTCGAGCGAGCCGACGAGCTGCTGCGCGGCGCGGCCGAGCTGAGTGAGGCGCGGCGTGGAGAGCGTGCGATCGGTGAACGCGGCCGGCGGGCGCGGGCCGGCGGTCGTCAGCGTCACCGCCGGTAACCCCCGCGCGACGAACGGCCCCTGGTCGTAGAGCGTCAGCGGAAAGCCGAGGTCGACGAGCTGGCCGAGCACACCGGTGTGGCCCGGCGGGCCTCCCGCCTGCTCCGCGACGCGGCTCGCCGCGGTCTCGACGAGCGACGCGGCAGGCGAGCGCGGTGTGTCGCCGGCGATCTCGAGCCGGGGCCGACCCCTCCCCGCGATCGCCTCGAGGTTGATCACTGCAACGACGTGGAGGTGCGTGCGCTGTGCGAAGCGCGCAGCGCCGAGCGCGCCGAACGAGCCGCCGTCCGTGGAGAGGAAGACGATCGTGTGCGCGGAGCGCACCCCCGACGCGGACTCCACCGCCGCGCGTGCGTAGCCGCGGGCGAGCTCGATCAGCGCAGCGGTGCCGCTCGCGTCGTCGTTCGCGCCCGGCCCGGCGCCCGTGTCGTCGCGGTGCGCGACGACGACGATGGCCTGCGACGACTGCCCGCTCGCGACCGCCCACACGTTCTGCAGGCGGACCCGGCCGAGTCCGGCCACGTCCTCATGCCACGTGTCCGAAAAGACGGGGAGGTCGTACTGCCGCAGCTCCGTGCGGAACCACTGCGCCGCCCCGACGGCGCCCGCCGTCCCCGGCTCCCGGTCGGGATAGGCGTTCACGAGGCTGGTCGCGAGCACCTGGGCGTCGGCGCCGTCGAAGTTCGGCGGCAGCGGCGGCGCCGGGAGCGCGCCCGGGCGCACGTTCCCGAACGCGAGCAGCAGGAGCGGCAGCGCAACGACGAGAAACGCGCCTCGGTAGAGACGCGCGTTGACGGGGCGCTCGAGCGACCCGCGGCGGGCACGGCGCCGCCGCGGGGGGACTGGGGTCGCCGCCATCGAGGGCTATCCTGGCAGCGCCGCCCGGACGATGCCCGACGCCTCCCCCACGATCCTGCTCGTCGACGACGAAGATGCCGTCCGCAAGGTGCTGGCATTTCCGCTCGAGAAGGACGGGTACACTGTTGTCCAGGCTGGCGACGGCGAGGAGGCGCTGGAGCGCTTCAGCGAGCAGCCGGTCGACCTCGTCGTGCTCGACATCATGCTGCCGCGCCTCGACGGGCTCGAGGTCTGCAAGCGGCTGCGCG
This sequence comes from Gaiellaceae bacterium, assembly GCA_036268235.1. Lineage (GTDB taxonomy): Bacteria > Actinomycetota > Thermoleophilia > Gaiellales > Gaiellaceae > PALSA-600. The sequence continues at coordinate 822 of DATAUN010000017.1, read as the reverse complement.
CGACGAGCACGGTGCCGATCATCATGCTGACGGCGCGCGACGACGAGCTCGACAAGGTGCTCGGGCTCGAGCTCGGCGCCGACGACTACATCACGAAGCCGTTCTCGATCCGGGAGTTCCGCTCCCGGGTGCGCGCGCTCCTGCGCCGGGCCCGCGCACCGCATGTCCCGGCGAACGGCGAGGACGAGCGGATCGAGTCCGACGGCCTGGTGATCGACGTGCCGCGCCGCTCGGTCGAGGCGCGCGGGAAGCCGGTGCAGCTGACCTACGTGGAGTTCGAGCTGCTGCGCACGCTGGCCGGGAGCCCGGGCCGGGTCTTCAGCCGGCGGATGCTGCTCGAGGCGCTCTGGAAGAGCGCCGACTACCGCGATCCGCGCACGATCGACGTCCACGTCCGGCACCTCCGCGAGAAGCTCGAGACCGAGCCGCGGACGCCCGAGTACATCCTGACCGTGCGCGGCGTCGGCTACCGCTTCCGCGAGAAATGACCCTGCTGCGGAGCGTCGGCGGCCGGCTCTCGCTCGCGCTCCTGACAGTCGTCGTGGGCGTGCTCGCGATCGTCTACCTGATCGTCGTCCCGTCCTACCAGCGCTCGCTCGAGAACGCGGAGCTCCGGAGTCTCACCTCCTCGCTCGAGCACGTCGTCCTGCCCAACTTCCCGACCACGGAGACCGCCCTCCAGCCGTACGCCGTCGGCCGCCAGCCGCTCGTGAACGCTCGCGTCGTCGTCTTCAACGAGTTCTCCGCCAAGGGCACGCTGGAGCCATACGCCGACTCGAGCACGGAGCAGGAGGCGATCGAGAACGACCCGGTCGCGCTCGA
>DATAUN010000016.1:0-5355 GCA_036268235.1 Gaiellaceae bacterium | reverse complement strand
AGCATGGCTCCGCTCCTCGAACCGCTCCGCTTGAACGCCGTGTGCCCTGGCATCGCCGACACGCCGATGATCGACCACCAGCGCGATGCGTTCGCGGCGGCGAACTTCCCGCTGCTCGCGCCGGACGACGTCGCCGAGGCGATGTGGCGCGCGGCGACGAGCGAGGGGACGGGCGAGTGCTGGTTCGTGCAGCCAGGCCGAGAGCCGTCGCCGTTCCGGTTCCCGAACCTGCCAGGCCCGCGCGTCGAGGGCGCGCCGGTCGGCGAGCCGCCGATCGGGGTCTGACCATGGGCGCGTGGTCGAGGGTCTTCGCCCTCGCCTACGACCCGTGCCTCGCGCGCGCAGAACGGCGCGGGCTGGCCGAGGCGCGGCGCACTCTCGTCGCGCAAGCGACCGGCCGCACGCTTGAGATCGGCGCGGGCACGGGCCTCAACGTCCCGTTCTATCCAGCCGGCGCCGACGTGGTCTACACCGAGCCGGACCCGAACATGGTGCGGCGGCTGCGACGACGCGGAGTCGAGGTCGTCATCGCGGGCGCCGAGGCGCTGCCGTTCCCCGATGACTCATTCGACACGGTCGTCTCGACACTCGTGCTGTGCACCGTTCCGGACGTCCCCGCCGCACTGCGCGAGGCCCGCCGCGTCCTCCGTCCCGGTGGACAGCTTCTCTTCCTCGAGCACGTGCGCGCGCCGGCCGGCTCGTCACTCGAGCGGTGGCAGGACCGCTTGCACGGCCCGTGGAAGGCGTTCGCCTGCGGCTGCCACTGCAACCGCGACCTGGGCGCCGCATTCGCGCAGGCGGGCTACGCGACGGACGGTGCACAGCTCGAGTGGAGGTTCATGCCCGCGATCGTCCGTCCGGTGATCACGGGCGTTGCGACGCCTAGTTGAGCCCGGGGTCGAACGGCATCGTCTCCATCAGCTCGAACGCACCGCCCTTCCGGTGCAGCACCGTACGCCAGAGCTCGTCGGGGTCAACCGCGAACGCATCGTCTGCGATCGCCTCGACGACGATCCACGAGTCCTCCTCGAGCTCGGCCTCGAGCTGTCCCTCCGCCCAGCCCGAGTAGCCGGCGAAGAGGCGCAGCCGCCGGATCGCGAGCTCGTCCGGCTCGGCGTCCGCCGGCATGAAGCCGAGGCGGCCCAGGATCGGTGCCGCCGCCTGCTCGACGTCCTCGAACTCGGCGAGCACCATGAACGCCTCGGGCTGCACGGGCCCGCCAACGAACACGAGGTCATCGCCGCCCGGCAGCCCTTCGAGGACAGGGACGATCTCCGCCGCGGGGACGTCGGAGGGGTGGCTCAGCACAAGCCCCATCGCGCCGTCGGCGTCGTGATGCGCGATCAGCACGACCGTCTTGCGGAAGTTGGGATCGAGGAGCGACGGTGACGAGACGAGCAGCTTGCCCTTGAGCGAAATCACATCAAGAGAAGTGCCACGGATCGCCCGCAGCAAACGCCTTCAGGATCCTCCGCGCGACCACCTGCCGGTGCACCTCGTCCGGCCCGTCGTAGATCCGGCCGCCGCGCGCGTGCATCGCCATCTGCGCGAGCGGCGTCTCGTCGGTGAGCCCGCGCGCACCGTGCACCTGAATCGCGCGGTCGATCACCTCCTGCAGCACCTTCGCTGCGAAGAACTTGATCGCCGAGACCTCGACGCGCGCCTCGTCGCCGGCGTCGATCTTGTGTGCCGCGTCGAGCGTCATCAGGCGGCACGCCTGGATCTCCGCGTAGCTGTCCGCGACCCAGTTCTGCACGGTCTGCTTGCGTGCGAGCGGCTCGCCGAACGACTCGCGCTCGAGCGAGTACGAGCACATCAGCTCGAACGCACGCTGCATCTGGCCGAGCCACCGCATGACGTGGTGGATGCGGCCGGGGCCGAGGCGCTTCTGCGCGATCAGGAAGCCCGCGCCCTCCGCGCCGAGCGTGTTCGCGACCGGGACGCGCACATCGGTGTAGCGCACCTCGCAGTGCGTCGACCAGCCCTTGCCCGCGTGTCCCATCACGACGATCGGCCGCACGATCTCGACGCCGGCCGTGTCGGCCGGGACGATGATCTGCGTCGCGCGCATGTGCGGATCCGCGTCCGGATCGGTGACCGCCATCACGATCCCGAACGCGGCGCCCTGCGCGCCCGACGAGAACCACTTGTGGCCGTCGATCACCCACTCGTCGCCGTCGCGCACGGCGCGCGTGCGGAGCGTCGTCGGGTCGGAGCCCGGCACCTCCGGCTCGGTCATCGAGAAGAACGAGCGGATCTCGCCCGCGACGAGCGGGAAGAGCCAGCGCTCCTGCTGCTCCTCCGTCCCGAACATGTGGAGGATCTCCGCGTTGCCCGCATCGGGCGCCTGGCAGCCGAAGATCAGCTGCGCCCACGACACGCGCCCGATCTGCTCGTTCAGGTACGCGTAGTCGAGGAACCCTGTCCCGGTGCCGCCCGCCTCGGGCGGGACGTGCGGCGCCCAGAGCCCGGCGTCCTTCACCTCGCGCCGCAGCTCCGCGATCAGCGCGTCGGCGGCGTCGCTCTCGGTGTTGAGGATCGACTCGTTCGGAACGACGCGCTCGTTCATGAAGACGCGCACGCGCTCGAGCTTCTCGGTCGGGGGCGCCCAGGCGACGGAGCTCATTGCCGTAGCATCGCACGAGATGAAGCTCGGCTTCTACATGGGCTACGCCCAGCCCGGGACGAACCCACTCGAGCTGCTCGAGCTCGCGCGCGCGGCCGAGAGCCTCGGCTACGACTCGGCCTGGGCCGCCGAGGCCTGGGGCGTCGACGCGATCACGCCGCTCGCCTGGCTCGGCGCGCAGACGACGACGCTCAAGCTCGGCACGGCGATCATGCAGATCCCGGGCCGCTCGCCTGCGAACGCGGCGATGACGGCGGTGACGCTCGACCTGCTCTCGGGCGGCCGTTTCCTGATGGGGCTCGGCACGTCCGGCCCGCAGGTCGTCGAAGGCTGGCACGGGCAGGAGTGGGGGAAGCCGCTCGGCAAGACGCGCGAGTACGTCGAGATCGTGCGCGCGATCCTGCGCCGCGAGCGGCTCGAGCACCACGGCGAGCACTACGACATCCCGGTGCAGGGCGGCACGGGCCTCGGCAAGCCGCTGAAGCTGATGGCGCGCCCGCTGCGCAGCGACATCCCGATCTACCTTGCGGCGATTGCGCCGAAGGCGGTCGCCCAGACGTTCGAGATCGCCGATGGCTGGCTACCGATCTTCTGGTCGCCGGAGAAGGCGCGCGACGTGTTTCCACTCGATCGTGCTCGCGCGGGCTTCGAGATCGCGCCCTGCGTGCCCGCGCTCGTGACCGACGACCTCGAGAGCGGCCGCGAGGCGTTCAAGCAGTACTACGCGTTCTACATCGGCGGCATGGGCGCGCGGTCGCAGAACTTCTACAACGACCTCTTCGCACGCTACGGCTACGAGAACGAGGCGCGCGAGATCCAGGAGCTCTTCCTCGGCGGTGCACAGGCGGACGCGGCGGCGAAGGTGCCCGATGCGTTCGTCGACGAGGTTGCGCTCGTCGGATCGGTGGAACGCATCCGCGACCGCCTGGCCGCATGGCGCGAGAGCGGCGCGACCTCGCTGCTCGTCTCGACGCAAGACGAGAAGACGCTGCGCGGCGTCGTCGAAGCGGCGAGCTAGCCGAGCGCTTCGAGCGCCGTCTCCGCGAGCAGCGGCACGGCGTGCTCGAAGATCGCCGCGCGCGTGTCCTCGGCGCCGAGCTCGCCGCGGACGAACCGCCCATAGATCGCCTCGCAGAAGACGGCCGCCTTCCAGAGTGCGAGCGCCTCGAACCACTCGATCGGATCGACCCCGCGGCCGCTGCCGGCGGCGTAGCGCTCGACGAGCTCGGCGCGCGACGGGAAGCCCGGCTCCGCGGTGACCGGCGTCGAGCCGAGCGCGGAGTGCCGGCCGTTCGGCTCGCTGTAGGTCGAGAGCAGGTACCCGACGTCCGCACGTGGGTCGCCGATCGCGCCCATCTCCCAGTCGAGCACGGCGACGATGCGCGTCGGATCGGCGGGCGAGACCATCATGTTCCCGAGCCGATAGTCGCCGTGCACGACTGTCTCCGGGAGCGGCTCCGGCAGCCGCTCGGCGAGGAGGCGAGACACCTCGTCCACGTCGGCTAGCTCCCGCGTCTTGTTGATCTCCCAGAGCTGCGTGAAGCGGCGCACCTGCCGCTCGAGGTAGCTGCCGGGCCGCGCGAACGCCGCCAGCTCGGGCCGGGAGACGTCGGCGGCGTGGATCTCGACGAGCGTGTCGACGAGGTCGAGCCCGAGCGCGCGCCGCGCGTCCTCGGTCTCGAGGCCGGGTGGGAGCTCAGCCGTGATGACGTGTCCGTCGAGGAAGCGCATCACGTAGAACGGGACGCCGATGACGCTCTCGTCGTCGCAGACGGCGACGATGTCGGCGAGACGGTCGAAGCCCGCGGCGCGGATCGCGTTCTGCAGGCCCGCCTCGCGCACCATGTCGTGCGCCGACGGAGGCAGCGGCGGACGCGGCGGCCGGCGCAGCACGAACCGCTCGCTGTCGCGCTCGACGAAGAACGTGAAGTTCGAGCCGCCACCGTCGCCGATGCGCGTTGCGACTACCGGCCCGCTGCCGAGCCCGTGCGCATCGAGGAACTCCTCGACCTTGTCCTCGACGATGAGCGGCGGGAGCACGACTGCGATGCTACGCACCGTGCGGAGGCGGCTCTACCTGATGCGGCACGCGGAGGTGTCGTACGTCGGCCAGCGCGACCCCGAGGTCGTGCGCCTGACCGAGCGCGGGCTCGAGCAGGCCGAGGCGGCGCGGCGCGCGCTCGAGGGCGTCACGTTCGACCTCGTGGTGACGAGCGGGCTGCCGCGAACGGTCGAGACAGCGGAGGTGGTCGCGCCCGGCCGCGAACCCGAGCGTTGGCCGGCCTTTGCGGAGTGGCGCGGCGGCAGGCTCGACGACGTGCCGCGCGAAGAGCTCGAGCAGCTCTTCGTCGGCTCGCTCCAGGTACGCGACGAGCAGGCGCGCTTCCTCGGCGGCGAATCGCTCGGCGAAGCGCTCGACCGCGTGCTGCCGGCATTCGACGAGCTCGTCGAACGCGGGTGGGAGACAGCACTCGCCATCTTCCACGGCGGCGTGAACCGCATCCTGCTCTCACACGCGCTCGCCGGAGGCCGCACCTACTTCGGCACGTTCGAGCAGGCGCCCGCGTGCATCAACGTGCTCGACCTCGGCGCGGACGGCGCGTGGATCGTGCGCACCGTCAACTACATCCCGTACGACCCGCTCCATCCCGCCCGCACGACGACCATGGAGCACCTCTGGTCGGAGCTGCAGGCGTGGCTCGACGAGCGTGGCTAGACCAGACACGTCC
>DATAUN010000015.1:0-6442 GCA_036268235.1 Gaiellaceae bacterium | reverse complement strand
GTCGATCTCGACGAGCTCGCGGCGGCGCTCGGCCGCAGGGAAGATCGTCGCCTCCTCGACCTGGCGCAGCGCGCGCTGCGTGAACGGGGAGAACGCCCGGATCTGCTCGATCTCGTCGCCGAAGAGCTCGATGCGGAGCGGTTCGCGGCCCGTCGTCGGGAACACGTCGACGAGCCCGCCGCGCACGGCGAACTGGCCGCGCTCCTCGACACGCTCGACGCGCTCATAGCCGGCCGATGCGAGGTGCTCCGCGAGCGAGTCGATGCCCGGCTCGTCGCCCCGTCGGACCGTCAGCGCGACCGGGCGCTCCGCCACCGGCGGCAGCCCTTCGGCGATCGCGGTCGCCGACGCGCAGACGAGCCCGCCCTGATCGAGCACCGCGAGCGCGCGGGCGCGCTCGCCGATCAGGTGCGGTGGCGGCTCGAGACCCGACTCGTAACCGACGCCGCGCGACGGGAAGAGCCCGACCCGCTCGTCGCCGACAAACCAGCCCGCCGCCTCGGCGGCGTCGCGCGCGTCGGCGTCCTCGGGGAACAGCACGACGAGCCCGCGGCCGAGCTCCTCGTGCAGCGCCGCGAGCACGAGCGGGAGCACGGGCTCGGAGACACGCGCGCGCGTCGGCAGTGCGGCAGCGAACTGCTGCAGCCGCTCTTCCGCGCGGACGCGCTCGACGAGTGAGTGGAGTACCGGCCGGTCCATGACGATGGGCCGAACGAGACGTTCGGCCGGGGCGTCATGGTAGTCCGGCGAGATGCCCCAGCGCTTGCTCGAGGGAGTCGACGACCAGCGTCGGGGTGAAGCCGGGCTCGCTCCAGTCGCGGCCGTGCCGGAACCAGATCGTCGAGAGGCCGAGCGCGTGCGCACCGCGGATGTCGGCGTCCGGGTTGTCTCCCGCCATCCATGCCCCGGCGAGCGGCTGACCGCACAGGGCGGCTGCGCGCTCGAAGATCGCCCGCTCAGGCTTGCGGACACCTTCGGCCTCTGAGACACAGCACGCGTCCACCAGCGTCGCGAGACCTGCCTGCTCGAGCTTGCGTGTCTGCAGGAGCCGTCCGTTCGTCACGACGCCGATCCGCCAGCCCGTGGCTCGGAGACGCTGAAGAAGCGCGAGCGACTCGGCGCTCGGCGCCAGCGTGAACCCCGGGTAGTCGCGGTCGTAGTCGGTCGCGAGCTGCTCGACGGTATGCGGAAGGCCGAAGCGCTCGCGGACCGCAGCGTGGAACTCGAGCCTCGGCGTGTAGCCGAACGCGTCGACCTGCGCGAGCCATTCCACTTCGTCGCCGAGGCCGTGCGTCGCGCAGAAGGTCTCGGCCCAGCAGCGGAAGGTCCCGCGGCGGTCGATGAGCGTGTCGTCGAGGTCGGCGAGCAGCAGCGGCATACCGCCGCACGCTAGTTGTTCCTAGAGCAGGCGCCGGGCGCCGTCGTAGCGCGTGCCGTACCAGCCCGAGAGCGTGTCGATCTCGACGTCGGTGCCGGTGTGCGGCGCGTGGATGAAGCGGTCGCGGCCGATGTAGATCCCGACGTGGCCGAGGCCGTCGAAGAAGACGAGGTCGCCGGGGCGCAGGCCGGCGCGCGAGACCCGGCGGCCGCGGTCGAACTGCGAGCCCGAGTAGTGCGGCAGCGAGATCCCGAAGTGCGCGTAGACGAAGCGCGTGAAGCCCGAGCAGTCGAACCCGCCCGCCGGCGACGTGCCGCCGTAGACATAGCGCACGCCGAGGTAGTGGCGGGCGAAGCGGACGAGGCGCTTCTGCTCATGGGCGATGGCGGTGGCGCGGCTCACGTGGGTGACGTGTGTGGAGGCGCCGAGGGCGCCGCCCGCGCGGGCTGCGACGCACGCGACGACGACAAGGATGAGCAGCGCAAAGCGGATGCGTTCGGTCATAAGGGTGTTCCTCCGGCAGGAGCGGCGCGCAGCAAAGAGGAGAACGCGCCTGGCTGTCGTTGGGCCGGCGCATCTTGACCAGGCCTCGGCCGAAGCAGCCACCACCCTTTCGAGGGATATCGCCTCCCTCTAAAGGGGTAGGCCGCCCCGGTCCTGAAACCGGGGCCGTCCGGGACGAAACACCTGCTCGTGCGCGATTCCGCGACACGCAGCGCGCGCAGCGTCCCACGTGCGAATCGCCACGACGAGCGCGTGCCAATCGGGGTCAGACCCCGACTGTCGTGACGGGCGATGGCCGATCGGCCAAGCCGCGGGCAGAGCCGGATCGCGCTCGGGCTGTGGACGAATCGTTACGAAGTTCTGACACGAGCCGTGGCTCGATGCGCCACGTCCGGGGTCAGACCCTGTCGGTTCGAGACGTGTCTGTTTTGCGGCGCGGATCGAGGCGCCGGCTGTGCTCAGCCGCGTTCGTTGAAGCGGCGCTGGGCCGCTTCGAGGCCCTCGGCGTCGAGCGCCTCGACGGCGTCGGCGGCACGGGCGACGAGCGCGTCCGGATCGTCGTGCGGGTCGAAGTCCGAGAGGACGTAGTCGGCCAGCGGGCGCGGATCGCCGCGCTCGGGCCGCCCCACACCGACCCGGAGGCGCAGGAAGTCGGGTGTGCCGAGATGCTGGGCGACCGAGCGCAGCCCGTTGTGGCCGGCGAGGCCGCCGCCGAGCCGGGCCTGCAGCCGGCCGGACGGCAGGTCGCTCTCGTCGCTCACGACGAGGACGGTGTCCGGCTCGAGCTTGAAGAACTGCATCGCCGCCTTCACCGAGCGGCCGGAGTCGTTCATGTACGTCTCGGGCTTCAGCAGCGCAACCTTGTGGCCGTCGATCCGGACGTCGGCGAGCTGGCCGTTGAACTTCGACTTCCAGGAGCCGCCGTGCCGCCGCGCGAGCTCGTCGACGACGAGGTAGCCGGCGTTGTGGCGGTTGCGCGCGTACTCGCGACCGGGGTTGCCGAGCCCCACGACGAGCAGGTCGTACGCGGTGCCGTGGCGACGCGGCCACAGACGCACTGTGGCGCTCCTCTAACCCTCGACGGTGCTGGGCTCGCCGTCGTCGCCGGAGCCGGCGTCGGCATCGCCCTCGGCAGCCGGCTCTTCGCCTTCTGCAGCCTCACCCTCGGCGACCTCGCCCTCGGCGCCTTCGACGGGCTCGGGCACTTCCTCGCGGGTCGGCTGCGCGACGGAGGCGAAGACCGCCTCGGCGTCGTCGAGGAGCGTGACGCCCTCGGGAAGCGTGACCTGCGACAGGTGCGCGGAGTCGCCGATGCGCAGCTCGGAGACGTCGTACTCGAGCGACGCGGGCACCTCGAGCGGCAGCGCCTCCACGTTCAGCTCGGTGACGATCTGCGTCAGCACGCCGCCTTCCTTGGCGCCGGTTGCTTCGCCGACGAGGTGCAGCGGGACGGTCGCGTGGATCGGCTGGTCGAGCCGTACTTCCTGGAGGTCGACGTGCGTGATCGTGCCGCGGACGGGATGCAGCTGGTACTCCTTGAGCACCGAGGCGTGCGACTTGCCTTCGCCGACCTCGACGTCGAGCACGGCGTTCGCGCCGCCGGCACCGGTGAGCGCCAGGCGCAGGTCGTGCTCGGGGATCGAGATCGCGACCGGCTTGTCGCTGCTGTACAGGACGCCTGGGATCAGACCCTGCCGGCGCAGGCGGCGAGCCTCGGCGGAGCCGAGGATCGACCGGTTCTGGACCACGAGCTTGACGCGTTCTCCCGCCACGGCCGAGCAGTGTAGCGGTTAGAAGAGCTGGTTCTCGCCGCCGAAGATCGCCGAGACAGAGTCGTCTGCGAACACGTTCATGATCGTCTCGGCGAGGAGCGGGCCGACCGGCAGGACCGTCATCTTTTCGGGCTTCGCGATCGGATCGATCGGCACCGTGTCGGTCACGACGATCCCGCGGATGTCGGACTCCGCGAAGCGCTCGAGCGCGTTCCCGCAGAAGAGGCCGTGCGTCGCGAAGACCCAGACGTCCTCGATGCCGTGCTCCTTGAGCGCCTCGACGTTCGCGAGCAGCGTGGCTCCGGTCATGATCACGTCGTCGCCGATGATCGCCGTCTTGCCGCGCACGCGGCCGGTGACCTCGGTCACCTCGACGACTTCGGATGAGTGTCGCGTCTTGTGGATCAGCGCGAAGTCGGCCTCGAGCATCTCGGCGAAGCGAACGGCCATCTTCGCGCGACCCGCATCGGGCGAGACGGAGACGATGCCATCGCCGGTGAGACCGAGGTCGCGGAAGTGGCGCGCAAAGAGCGGCAACGCCGTCATGTGATCGACGGGGATCGTGAAGAAGCCCTGGATCTGACCGGCGTGCAGGTCCATCGTCAGCACGCGATCGGCGCCGGCCAGCTGAAGCATGTCGGCGACGAGCCGCGCCGAGATCGGCTCACGCGGTTTTGCCTTGCGATCCTGCCGCGCGTACGGGAACAACGGGACGACCGCGGTGATCCGCTTCGCCGAGGCGAGCTTCGCGGCCTGGATCATGAAGAGCAGCTCCATGACGTTCCGGTCGACGGGCTCGCAACCGGTCTGCACGAGAAAGATGTCGGCGCCGCGAATCGACTCGTCAAAGCGGACGTACGTCTCCCCATTCGGGAACGTGCTCAGCTCCACCTCGCCGAGCTCGACACCGAGCTGCTCGGTGATCTTCCGCGCCAGGTCGTCATGCGACCGCCCGGAGAACACCATCAGCCGCTTCTGCGGCCCGCGCTCGATCCAGTGGCCGGGAGCAGAATGCGTCACGGCTTCCGGCCCCTCGAGGCCGGGCAAGACGAGCTCAGAGATCGCGCTGCCGTGCTGCATATCCCTCCTTGTTCTCCTGCCGCGGCCGGGACACCGCGAGCGCGTCGGGGGGAACGTCCTTCGTTATCACCGAACCTGCAGCGATCCATGCTCCGTCCCCGACCTCGATGGGCGCGACGAAGCCATTGTGGATACCGGTCCTGACGTTGCTGCCGATCGTCGTGCGGCCCTTCGGCCGGCCGGGCTTGTGCGGAAAGTTCGCGGTGATCGCGCCGGCACCGATGTTCGTGTCCTCGCCGATCTCCGCATCGCCGATGTACGACAGATGCGGCACCTTCGTGCGGTCGCCGATGCGTGAGTTCTTGATCTCCACGTAGGTGCCTGCCTTGGAGGACTCGCCGAGGACCGTTCCGGGGCGAAGGTAACAGAACGGTCCCACGGTCGCTCGGCGGCCAATGTGGGTATCGATCGCGACCGTGTTCGCGCCGATCTCGGCGCCGGTCGCGATGCGGGTCACACCTCGCAGCTCGCAGAACGGGCGGATCGTCACGTCCGGCTCGATTTCGACTGTCGGCTCGATCCACGTGGTCTGCGGATCGATAATCGTGACGCCCGCGAGCATGTGCGCCTCATTGATGCGGTCGCGCAGCACGGCCGCCGCCTTGGCGAGCTCGGCGCGCGTGTTGACGCCGTCCGTCTCGCGCCAGTCATCCGCGATATACGCGGCGACCTTGCCCCCACCGCGGACGACGATCTCGATCGTGTCGGTGAGATAGAGCTCGCCCTGGACGTTCTTCGGCTCGAGCTGCTCGAGCGCCGGCCAGAGCGCGGCGGCCTTGAAGACGTAGATCGAGCTGTTGATCTCGCGGATCTTCTGTTCGTCGTCGCTCGCGTCCGTTCCCTCGACAATCTTCGCGACCGTGCCGTCGCTGTTACGCACGACGCGGCCGTAGAGCCGTGCATCGGGCGGCTCTCCGCTGAGGATCGTCGCGTCCGCACCGGCCTCGCGATGCGCGGCGACGAGCTCTTGCAGCAGTTCGGCCGTGAGCATCGGGGTGTCGCCGGAGAGGACCAGCACGTCGCCGGTGTGATTCGCAAGCGCTTTGCGTGCGGAGCGCACCGCGTCGCCCGTGCCGAGCGGCGTCTCCTGCACGGCGACCGTCACACCGCTGCTCGCGTACGCATCCTTCGTCGTGGGCGACGTGACGACGACGATCGGGCTCGCGCCCGCGTCGGCGCCCGCGGCGATGATCCAGTCGACCATGCGGCGGCCGAGCAGGTCGTGGAAGTGCTTCGGCACGTCGGATTTCATCCGGGTGCCGAGGCCGCCGGCCATGAGAACGGCTGCGAGGTCGTCCATCGCTTCGGAGCCTACTGGGGCGCCAGGATTCGAACCTGGGATCGCGGGACCAAAACCCGCTGCCTTACCACTTGGCTACGCCCCACTACGGCGAAAAGTCTAGGGACGTTCGGTGAAGAGGAAAATCAGCGCAGCGATCGCGAGCAGGGCGATCACGCCGATCGCCGCCCATTCGACGATCTTGAGCGCGATCGGCACACAGAGCACGAGCAGCTGCGAGGCGGCGGCGATCCAGCCGATCTGCCGGAGCGAGTCCGACCGGTTGCGGCGGGCGACGTACCACCAGAAGCTGACCGCGATCACCGCGAGGACGACGGCTTCCCACCAGTGCAGCGCGTGGAAGACGTAGAGCAGCCCCTCGATCGCGGCGATCCAGAGCGTGATGCGCAGACGACGCCCCCGGAGCCA
>DATAUN010000014.1:0-4366 GCA_036268235.1 Gaiellaceae bacterium | reverse complement strand
AGGCGCCGAACGAGGCGCCCGTGACGATCACCTCGGGGGTGTGCGAGTCGGCCTGCACGAACGGCACGAGCCGCGTCAGCACCCACCATTCGTAGTGGCCGTGCCGCTGGGCGCGCTCCTCGAGCGGCAGGTCGCCCCGCGTCCAGCTCGCACGGTCGAACGACGGGATGCAGTAGAGCTTGAGCCGGCCGGCGTCGAGCAGGTCGGACAGGACGTCGATCATCCCCTGCGCCTCCCAGTCATGCACTTCGCCGTTCTCGGACGGGAAGACGACGACCGGGCGGCCGTAGTGGCCGTAGGCGAGCACTTCGCCGCCGTCGATCTCGACCGCGCGGCGCTGCATCAGTCCGCCACCGCCTCGATGAGCGTCGGCAGGTGCGGGTCGAACGCGTCGCGCCAGCCCGTCCACGTGTGCGCGTCGCGGCCCACTGATATCCAGCTGGGATATCGCTGATATACCAGCGCGTCGGCGATCGCCTGGTTGTTCGCGCGGTTCTCCTCGGCGGCGCCGCACGTGATCGCGACGGGGATCGGGCGCGCGTCGCCGACGCCGCGGAGAACGGTGCCGACGAATCGGGTGATGCGCCGGTAGCGCGGGAAGCCCGACTCGTACTTGTCCGAGCGCTGCCGGAAGAAGCTGCCCGACTGGAGCAGCAGCCCGTCGAACGCCTTCGGATGGCGGCGGTGCGCGTGCAGCATCGCGAGCGCGCCGAGGCTCGCCCCCATCCCGATGCGCTTCGAGTGCGGCGCACGCCTGCTGATCGCGGGCAGCACCTCGCGGACGAGCGCGCCCGCGTAGAGCGCCGAGGCGGAGTACGTCTCGTTGCGGTCGACCGGCTGAATGAGCGCGGCGCGGAGCGGCGGGATGCGCTCCTCCCAGCTCATCGCGTCGAGGAAGCGCGTGAGCCCGGCGTACTCGGCGTACTCGGGCCCGTCGTGCACGACAAGGAGCGGCGCGTCGCTGCCCGGCGGCTCGGGTGTCGAGTACAGGAGCACCTGCACGCGCGCGACGAGCCGCCGGCAGCGCACCTCGAACGCTTCGATCGGCCCGGCGTCTGCGATCGTGCCCAGCCACGCGGGCGGCTCGTACTCCGGCCATTCGATCACCGACTTGTCGCCGAACGGCCCCCGCGCGCGCAGCGGATTCGCCGGGTCCGGGACGAACGAGCCGTCGATCCCGAGCAGGTACTCCATGCGGTCCACCTCGCCGCGTGGGAACGTGAGCCGCCACGCACCGTCGTGCCACGTGAACGGCGGCCCCGGTCGCGGCCGTGAGATCTCCTGCCCGAGCACCACCTCGTGGAGCTCGCGGTCCGGATCGGGCAGCGCGAACTCCACGGCGTCCTCGCGGACGCGCGGTGGGCTCAGCGCTTCTTCTTGGGATCCTTCCGCTGTTGGCGTGTGCGGATCTTGAACTCGCGCACGCGTTCCTGTCGCAGTAGGTGATTGCGCCGCGTCTCGATCGCCGCGAGCTCGCGTTGCAGCTTGACGTAGCTCTGCCAACGCTCGAGCGACAACGACCCGTCGGCCAGCGCCTCCTGCACCGCGCACCCGGGCTCCTGGTCGTGCGCGCAATCGGAGAAGCGGCAGCGGCGGGCGATCTCCTCGACGTCCCCGAACGTCTGCTCGAGGTCGGCGTCCCAGAGCTGAAGCTCGCGGATGCCGGGCGTGTCGAGCACGACTCCGCCGCCGGGCAGCAGGATCAGCTCTCGGTGCGTTGTCGTGTGCCGGCCGCGCTGGTCGTCCTCGCGCACCTCCTGCGTCGCGAGCAGCTCCTCGCCGGCGAGCGCATTCACGATCGTCGACTTGCCGACGCCCGACGAGCCGAGCAGGACGGCGGTCCGGTTCGGCTCGAAGTACTGGCGCAGCTCGTCGAGGCCCTCGCCGGTCTTCGCCGAGACGGCGTGCACCGCACAGGCGCCGAGCGTCACCAACTCGACCTCGGCGAGATACGGCGTCACGTCGTCGACGAGGTCGACCTTCGTGATCAGCACGACCGGTTGCGCGCCGCTCTCCCACGCCATCGCGAGGTAGCGCTCGAGGCGGCGCACGTTGAAGTCGAGCGGCAGCGCCTGCACGAGGAATGCGACGTCGACGTTCGCGGCGAGCACCTGCTCGCGCACCGCCTGCCAGACCTCCTTGCGCGAGATGGTGGTGCGCCGCTCGAGCACCGCTTCGACGAGCAGCGAGTCCGGATCGACGCCGACCCAGTCGCCGACGACGGGCAGCTCGTCGAGCTTGACGAGACGTGTCGCCGCGCTCGCGCGCAACTCACCCGCCTCGGTCATCAGGTCGTACGCGCCTCGATGTTGGATCGCGACGCGGGCAGGCACGAGCCCTTCGGCGCGGTAGTCGGCGAACGCGGCATCCCAGCCGTCGTCCCAGCCAAGCCGATGAAGCAGCGAATCCGTGATCGGAAGTGTCAACCAAAGCTCCTTTGCGTGCGTCTGAACGGGCGCGGCGCCCGTTTCACGCAGGCGTCAGGAGACGCTGCGACGGGCGGCGGCGCAGGGCGCGGTCATCGCGTGAGAGACAATCGTCATGTGTCGCGCACCTCCTCCTCGTCGTCGTTACTTGCCAAGTGTGCCAGCAACGGGCCGAAGATGTCCAGCGCTTCGCGGGTCAGGAACCTTCCCTGCTTGGCCATCGCCGCGTACGCGAACAGGAAACGCGTCACGCCCACCTCGCGGTAGCGGCCGACGAAGTCGACGAGCGCCTCCTCCGAGACGAACGGATGCTCGTCGCTCCAGCCGACGAAATACAGCCGCTCGCCGCTCGCGCCGAGCTCGTCGAGATAGGCGTTGCGCTCGCGCACGCCTTCGAGCCCACGCTCGTCGCCCTGCGTCAGCGAGCCGACGCCGCGCGCCGCCGCAAGCTCGAGCCCGCGCCGCGCGTTCGCCGCGACGTAGACCGGGACGCCTTCGATCGCGTCGAGCGCGCGTTCGATCGCCTCGACCTTGCCGCCGTCGCCGGCGCCGATCGCGAGCTGCACGCGCCCGCCGGAGATCTCGTTCACGGCCGCGACCTGCGCCGCGAGCACGACGGGATTGCGCTGCGACGCGTTCGTCGCCGCGGTTCCGAGGCGGATCCGATCGGTCGAGCCGGCGAGCGCGGCGAGCGCCGTCCACGGCTCGAGCACGCCGGTGCGCTCGGGATGGTCGGCGAGCCAGAGCGAGCCCGCGCCCGCCTCCTCCAGCTCACGGGCCTGGGCGAGCAGCGCGTGCCAGGAGCCGAGCGGGTAGCGGACGACGTCGAAGCCCACAGCCGATAGATACAGTGTCGGCGCCCGCGGCGCGGTGAGATTTCCGAACCGGGTCAGATCCGGGAGGAAGCAGCCCTAAGGATTCCTCACCGGTGCCGCGGACTTTTTAGCGAGCGATCGTCGCGGTCAGCGCAACCCGGCCGTGGCGCGTGCCGAGGTCGATCGTGTTCGCGGGACCGACGCGCACGATCGTCGAGCCGACAACGACGCGCCACAGTCGCTCGCCGGCGGGAAGGCGCAACCGCAGCCGGGCGTGCGCGTTCGCGGGCAGCACGAGCTGACCCTCGATCGTCGAACCGTGCCGCGAGAGCGTGTACGAGACGTCGCCGAAGCTCGTCGGCGCGTTCTGCACCTCGATCTCCTTGCCATCGCCAAGCCAGGCGCGCGGCGTCGAGAACGCGAGGTCGAGCCCCGCCGGCGCACCGAGCGGACCGCGGCGCTCGTGCACGAGCAGCAGCCGCAGTGTCTCGAGGAACGACGCGTTCGCGCCGGTGTTCGGTGGCATGAACATCGAGCGGTCGTAGGCGCCGTTCACCGGCAGCAGCGATACCGCCTCACCGGAGATGTACGTCGAGGTCATGCCGGCGGCGAGCATGCCGTACAGGCTGAGCACGAGCTGATCGGGCTGGTCGTTGTCGGCGAGGAAGCGCGACACGCTGAGCCCGTACACCTGCGCGAGCCCGGCGCCCGGCTCGTCGCCGTACACCGTGCGCGCGTAGGTGCGCGTTACGCCGAGCAGCCGGCCGCCGTGCAGCAGCAGGTAGTCGAGGATGCCGTGGGCGGCCGCCGAGTGCGCGGGGAACCAGCCGGACGCGAACGCATATGGCATGACGAGGTTCCAGTACGAGCCGTCGCGGGTGGCGGTGATGCGCTGGAACGGCTTCTGCGGCAGCTGGTCGGGAACGAACAGCGAGCCGTCGTGCAGCCGCGCCTCGTTGCGCTGCACCGTCGGCCGGAGCGCAGCGTTGATCGACTCGGCGAGCGTGCGGGCGCGGGCCGCTTGCGCGCTGTAACCGGCCGAGCTCCAGACGCGCTCGATCCCGAGCAATCCCTCGACCGCCTCGATCTGGCCGGAGACGCTGTCGACGAGCTGCCCCTGCAGGT
>DATAUN010000013.1:0-2094 GCA_036268235.1 Gaiellaceae bacterium | reverse complement strand
ACTTGCCGGGCTTGCGGATCCGCATGCCGAGCAGTTCCGGCTCCCGGAGCTTGCCGCCGCATTCCTCGCAGTCGACGGCGAACGTCGAGCTGAACGGCGCGTTGCAGGCGGGGCAGCGGCGCAGCATCTTCCCGCCGCACTGACAGGTCTCCGGGACCTCGGACTCCAGGTCTATGAACCAGCGCCGGGCGGCGCCGCAATCGAGGCAGAAGGCCGTCCAATGGCCGAGAACGTTGCGGCGCTCCTCGCGGAGCCAGTCGGCTGCCTTGCCCACGCTGCCAGCCTAGCCGCGTCGTTACGATGCGGGCCGTGGCCATCGCGCGCGTAGCCGAGCCGAGCGGCTCGCTCCAGGAGGTGAAGGAGCAGGGCCTCGACCGTGAGGACCTCCTCCAGATCTACCGCAACATGATGATCACGCGCGGCGTCGAGGAGCGCGGCCACATCCTCTACCGCCAGGGGAAGATCCCGGGCTCGTTCTACACGGGCCGCGGCAACGAAGCCTCGGCGGTCGGAGTCGCAACCGCGATGAGCGCCGACGACGTCGGCACGCCGTTGCATCGCGACATGGGCGTGCACATCACACGCGGCGTCGAGCCGTGGCGGATCTTCGCGCAGTACATGGGCCGGCAGGACGGCCCGACGCACGGCCGCGACGGCAATGTCCACATGGCCGACGAGCGGCTCGGGATGATCGCGATGGTCTCGCACCTCCCGGCGATGCTTCCCGTCGCTGTCGGTGCGGCGCTCGCGTTCCGCATCCGCGAGGAGAAGCGCGTCGCAGTCGCCTGGTCGGGCGAAGGCGCGATGGCGCGCGGCGACGCGCACGAGGGCATGAACTTCGCCGGTGTCCGCCGGCTGCCCGTCGTGTTCATCTGCGACAACAACCAGTGGGCGTACTCCACGCCGTCGCACCTCGAGTACGCAGTCGAGCACCTCGCCGACCGCGCGCAGGCGTACGGCTTCGACGGCGTCGTCGTCGACGGCACCGACGTGCTCGCCGTGTACCGCGAGGCGAAGCGCGCGATCGAGAAAGCGCGCGACGGCGGCGGGCCGACGCTGATCGAGTGCCAGACCCTCCGCATGGAGGGCCACGCCGTGCACGACGACGCGTTCTACGTCCCGAAGGAGCTCTTCGAGCGCTGGGCCGAGCGCGATCCCGTCGAGCGCTTCCGCACCTGGCTGCGCGAGAACGCCGAGCTCTCCGACGAGGACGAGGAGCAGGTCGGCTCGTACGTGAAGAAGCTCTTGAACGACGCACTCCAGCGCGCGGAGGAGTCGCCGCAGCCGGATCCCGCCTCGCTGCTCGAGGGCGTCTATGCGACCAACGACGACCTCGACACACCGCACCACAAGTAGTCAAAGGGGCTCTGTATGGCCGAGAAGACCTACCTCCAGGCGATCAGCGACGGGCTACGCGGCGAGATGCGCCGCGACAAGCGCGTGTTCGTGATCGGCGAGGACGTCGGCGTCTACGGCGGCGCGTTCAAGGTCACGCTCGGCTTCCAGGAGGAGTTCGGCTCGTGGCGCGTGATCGACGCCCCGCTCTCCGAGACCGCGATCGTCGCCGGCGCGACCGGCGCGGCGATCATGGGCATGCGCCCCGTCGCCGAGATGCAGTTCGCCGACTTCGTGTCGTGCGCGTGGGACCACCTCGTCACGGTCGCCGCGAAGCAGCGCTGGCGCGTCGGCACGCCCGTCCCGATCGTGCTGCGGCTTCCGTCGGGCGGCGGCTTCTCGGGCGGCCCGTTCCACTCGCAGAACCCCGAGTCGTCGTTCGCGCACATCCCGGGGCTCAAGTGCGTGTGCCCGGCGACCCCGGCCGACGCGAAGGGCCTGATCGCCGCGGCGATCGAGGATCCCAACCCCGTCCTCTTCTTCGAGCACAAGCACCTCTACCGCCGAATCAAGGGCGAGGTGCCCGAGGAGCGTTACGTCACGCCCATCGGCAAGGCGCGCATCCACCAGGAAGGCGACGACCTCACGATCGTCACCTGGGGCGCGATGGTCTACACGGCCACCGAGGCCGCCGGCCAGGTCGACGACGTCTCCGTCGAGATCATCGACCTGCGCACGATCCTGCCGTGGGACAAGGAA
>DATAUN010000012.1:0-2820 GCA_036268235.1 Gaiellaceae bacterium | reverse complement strand
GGCGGCGTGGTGCGCAGCAGACGCGGCGTCGTCGATCCGTAGGGCTGCGTCCAGAGATACCCGCGTCGGCCGCCGGCCGAGGTCGCGACGAACGCGAGGCGCGAGCCCGCACTCGCCCAGACGGTCAGGTTCTTGATCTTCACCGGCGCGGTCGTCGCGCCCGCGACGGCCACTGGGACTACGAGCAGAACGAACGCTGCTGCGAGTGCGCGTCTCACGATCCCAACGTACGCCAGCGAGGTCAGCGAAGCGTGAGGCTATGGTGACCGGACTGTGAGCAGCGAATACATCTTCACCATGTACCGGGTCGACAAGTTCTACGGCCCCGAGCGCCAGGTGCTGGCGAACGTCTCGCTGTCGTTCCTGCCGGGCGCGAAGATCGGCGTGCTCGGGCCGAACGGCGCCGGCAAGTCGACGGTGCTGCGGATCATGGCGGGCAAGGAGGAGACGTCATCCGGCAGCGCGGAGCTCGCGCCCGGTGCGACCGTCGGCCTGCTCGAGCAGGAGCCGGAGCTCGACGAGACGAAGACCGTGCGCGAGAACGTCGAGGACGGCGTGCGCGAGCTGCGCGACCTGCTCGACCGCTTCAACACGATCTCGGCGAAGTTCTCCGAGCCGGATGCGGACTTCGACGCGCTGCTCGCCGAGCAGGCGACGGTCCAGGACCAGGTCGACCGGCGCGGCGCGTGGGAGCTCGAGTCCCAGCTCGACCACGCGATGGACGCGCTGCGGCTTCCCGAGGGCGACCGCGACGTCACGTCGCTCTCGGGCGGCGAGCGCCGGCGCGTGGCGCTTTGCCGGCTCCTTCTTTCCGCGCCCGACCTGCTGCTGCTCGACGAGCCGACCAACCACCTCGACGCGGAGTCGGTTCTGTGGCTCGAGCGCTTCCTCGCCGACTACAAGGGGACGGTCGTCGCGGTGACGCACGATCGCTACTTCCTCGACAACGTCGCGGGCTGGATCCTCGAGCTCGACCGCGGTCGCGGCATCCCATACGAGGGCAACTACTCCGGCTGGCTCGAGCAGAAGCAGGCGCGGCTCGCCGTCGAGGAGAAACAGAGCTCGGCACGGCAACGGACGCTCCAGCGCGAGCTCGAATGGGTGCGCATGGGCGCGAAGGCGCGGCACGCGAAGTCGAAGGCGCGCCTCGGCGCATACGAGAAGCTCCTCGCCGAAGAAGAGAACGTGAAGCTCGACAAGGTCGAGATCCACATCCCGCCCGGGCCGCGGCTCGGCGACGTCGTGATCGACGCCAAGGGGCTCACGAAGGGATTCGGCGACCGGCTCCTTTTTGAAGACTTGGAGTTCTCGCTACCGCCGGCGGGGATCGTCGGCGTGATCGGGCCGAACGGCGCCGGCAAGACGACGCTCTTCCGGATGATCGCGGGCGAGGAGACGCCCGACGGCGGCGAGCTCCGCATCGGGGACACGGTGCAGCTCGGCTACGTCGACCAGTCGCGCGCGTCGCTCGATCCGAAGAGCACCGTCTGGAAGGAGATCTCCGGCGGCCAGGACATCGTGCTGCTCGGCAAGAAGGAGATCAACTCGCGCCAGTACACGTCGTGGTTCAACTTCAGGGGCGGCGACCAGCAGAAGCCGGTCGGCAAGCTCTCGGGCGGCGAGCGCAACCGCGTGCACCTCGCGAAGATGCTGAAGAGTGGCGGCAATGTTCTGCTGCTCGACGAGCCGACGAACGACCTCGACGTCGACACGCTGCGCGCACTCGAAGACGCGCTACTCGACTTCGCCGGCTGCGCCGTCGTGATCACGCACGATCGCTGGTTCCTCGATCGCGTCGCGACGCACATCCTCGCGTTCGAGGGCGACTCGCAGGTGACGTGGTTCGAAGGCGACTGGGCCGAGTACGCGGAGTGGGTGAAGGAGACCCGCGGCCCGGAAGCGCTCGAGCCGCACCGCATCAAGTACAAGCCGCTCGTCCGGGCGTAGGCGTGGCCGTCCACCGCCTCGAGCCGATCGAGCTTCGTGTCCTCGGCTGTCTGATCGAGAAGCAGCGGACGACGCCGGAGCAGTACCCGCTCACGCTGAACGCGCTGCGGCTCGCGTGCAACCAGACGACGAACCGCGAACCGGTGCTCGACCTCGACGAGTCGCAGGTGCGCGCAGCGGCGCAGAGCCTCGGCACGAAGGGCTACGCGCGTCTTGCGACCGGACCGGGCTCGCGCACGGCGAAGTACCGGCAGCTCTTCCAGGAAGCGCTCGACCTGATGCCCGCGGAGGTGTCGATCCTTGCGGTGCTGATGCTGCGCGGTCCGCAGACGGTCGCGGAGCTGAAGACGCGCACCGAGCGGCTCGCGACGATCGACGACGTGCCGGAGGTGCTCGCGCGGCTCGACACGAAGGAGCTCGTCCATCTCCTGCCGCGTCAGCCGGGCCAGCGCGAGGAGCGCTGGACGCATCTCTTCGACGAAGCGCCGACCGAGGACGCAGAGCCGGAGACGATCGAGAAGCGCGTGGCGCGGCTCGAGGAGAAGTTCGCGGAGATCGAGCGCGTGCTCGCCGAGCGCGACCTGCTCTAAGCAGTCGAGCCGCCCGGCGCCCCCAGCCCCGGGCGACCCGACCTGCCGGACTCACACCGCCGAGCGCACCGCGTTGCCGTCGTGCCGGCACGGGTAGTGCACGTTCGGCGCAGTTCGCTGCACGACGACCGACCGGTGAAGCGGCGTCTTCACGGGCGTCGCATGATGCGAGCTGTGCGTCGCGGCCATGGCTGCCCCACCGCTGAGAGCAGCGGCGCCTGCAAGTACGGCGGTGGCGACGGCCTTGCGACCGAGCATCGGTTCTCTCCTTTCGCTCGGGTCG
>DATAUN010000011.1:0-3442 GCA_036268235.1 Gaiellaceae bacterium | reverse complement strand
GGGTCGTTCGCGCCGGACTCGCCCTCGAGGATCGTGCCGGTTCGCCCCGTGATCTCCCACCGGCCGAGCACGGAGAACATGATCGCGGGGTCCGTCGGGGCGAGCGCCGCGCCGATCAGGGCCGACGTCGTCCACGAGAGCCCGAGCACGTAGCGCGTCATCAGCGCCATCGCGCCGGCGGTGATGAACGTGCCGGCCAACCCGAGCGAGACGATCGGCACCCAGGCCTGGCGGACGCGGCGCCAACCGCTGCGCAGGCCGCCGTCGAAGAGGATCACGGCCAGGGCCACGGAGGCGATTCGCTCCACGTCCTTGGTCGAGAGGACGTTCAGGCCGGGGAAGAGGTCGGAGGCGACAGCAGCGGCGACGAGGAAGATCCCGCCCGGAGGGATGCGAATCGCCTCGGCCGCCCGCGTGGTGCCGATCGCGCAGAGCCCGGCGGCCGCAACGCCGGCTACGACCAGCCCGAGGTGAGCGAGATCGTGCACAGCGGCAATCTACGGGGGCGATGTGCGGGCCGCGCTCCGCGAAGCCGTCAGCGGTCGCGGCTCAGGCGCCGGCGCGGCTCGTTGCGGTTATCCGGCGCCGTGGTTCAGGTCGCGCTCGCGTACGAACGCGAACGCGGACACCGCGCCGGCGGCGACGATGATCGTGCCGACGAGGAGGAGCGAATGCGTGCCCGAGGCGAATGCCTGGGTGGCGGCGTGCGTGACCCGTGCCCTCTCGCCGGCGCCCACCTGGGCTGCCGCGGCACGCGGCCCGCTCGCGACGACCGTCGAGGCGAGGCCGTGAGTCGCGCCGGGTGCGAGCGCCTGGAGCCTCGTCTCGACCCGATGCTGGAAGACGGCGCCGAGCGCGGCGATCCCCGTGGCGATCCCGATCTGCCGGAACGTGTTGTTGATGCCCGAGGCCATCCCGGCACGCTCGACGCGGACGGTCGAAACGGCCGTCGTCGCGAGCGGCGCGTTCACGAAGCCGATCCCGATCCCGCCGAGCAGGAAGCCGGGCAGCAGCACCGTCCAGTGCGAGCTCGGCGTGACGCGGCTCATCAGCCACATCGCGATCGCGTTCAGGGCGAGCCCGAAGCCGAGCATCGCGCGGATCGGCACGGTCCCGACGAGACGCCCCGCGAGCGGCGCCGCGAAGAACGAGACGACCGAGAGCGGCAGGAAGCGCAGCCCGGTCGCGAGCGGCGAGAGGCCGAGGATGTTCTGGAGGTAGAGCGTCAGGTACAGGAACATCGCGAACATCGACGAGGAGATCGCGAACGCGGTCACCTGCGCGCCGAGGAACGCGGGGCGCTTGAAGAGCGCGAGGTCGATCATCGTGGTCGTCTTGCGCGTTTGCGACCAGACGAAGAGCCCGAGCACGACGACGCCTGCCGCGAGCAGCGAGAGGATGAGCGCGCTCGTCCAGCCGTGGTCGTTGCCCTCGATGAGCGCAAGGATCAGACACAGGAGCCCCGCCGTCAGCGTC
Organism: Gaiellaceae bacterium; assembly: GCA_036268235.1. GTDB lineage: Bacteria > Actinomycetota > Thermoleophilia > Gaiellales > Gaiellaceae > PALSA-600. The sequence goes on along the minus strand of DATAUN010000011.1, from coordinate 1,966 downwards.
ACGAGGCCGATCGGGTCGAGGCGGCTGTGCTCCGGGTCGCTCGACTCGCGCAGCTCGCGCATGCCGAGGAAGATCGCGACGACCCCGATCGGGATGTTGACGAAGAAGATCCAGCGCCACGAGAGCCACGAGGTGAGCATCCCGCCGGCGAGCGGCCCGACCGCGACGGCCGCCCCGATCGTCGCGCCCCAGAGGCCGAACGCGGTGCCGCGTTCCTTACCGTGGAACTCCTGCGAGAGCAGCGCGAGCGCGGTCGCGAACATCATCGCGCCGCCGATTCCCTGCACGCCGCGGGCGATGATCAGGAAGAGCGGGTCGTTTGCCCCGCCGCAGGCCGCCGAGGCGATCGTGAAGAGGACGATCCCGAGCAGGAAGAGCCGCTTGCGGCCGAACAGGTCGGCGAGAGCGCCGGCGGTGAGGACGCAGACCGCCAGCGCCAGCGCGTATGCATCCACGACCCACTGAAGGTCGGAGAACGACGCCTTGAGGGCGCGCTCGATCGCCGGCAGCGCGACGTTCACGATCGTGATGTCGAGCAAGAGCATGAACGTCGCGATGCAAACCGCGATCAGGGTCCACCATTTCCGGGCCATCTCGAAGGCAACCTACACTTGGGGCAGATGGTGGAAACGCTTGATGTGTCGAACGCCGTCGCGGCCGAGCTCGCGGGGATCTCGGACGGCGTCCTCGACGCCCTCAAGGAGCGCCTCGCCTGCAACGTGCGCCTGCGCGGCAACCAGCTGACGCTCGAGGGCGACGAGCAGCACGTCGCGGACGCGCGCGCGGTGATCGACGAGCTCGTCGAACTGGTCGAGGGCGGGCACCAGATCGGCTCGCACACGGTCGATGCCGTGCTCGGCACGCTCGAGGCCGGCCAGGACGTGCGCGAGGTGTTCGATGCAGTCGTCTGGCGCCACCGCGGCAAGAAGATCGCGCCGAAGACGGTGACCCAGAAGCAGTACGTCGACGCGATCCGGCGCCGCACGGTCACCTTCGGGATCGGGCCGGCCGGCACGGGGAAGACGTACCTCGCGATGGCCCTTGCGGTCGCCGCACTCCACGAGCGCGAGGTGCAGCGCATCATCCTGACGCGCCCGGCCGTGGAAGCCGGCGAGCGGCTCGGCTTCCTGCCGGGCGACCTGATGGCGAAGGTCGATCCGTACCTGCGTCCGCTGTTCGATGCGCTCTACGACATGCTCGACCCCGACAAGGCCAACGACCTGATGGAGCGCGGCACGATCGAGGTGGCGCCGCTGGCCTTTATGCGCGGCCGGGCGCAGCCGCTCTCGACGGCGGTTCTGACGATGGACGGGTTCCGGCCGATCGGATCGCTTCGGGTTGGCGATTACGTGATTGGCTCCGATGGCCTGCCGACGCCGGTGCTCGGCGTGTACCCGCAGGGTCGCAAGAAGGTCTTTCGCGTCCGGACGCAGGACGGTGCTTCGACGCTTTGCTGCGCCGAGCATCTCTGGCACGTGTCCACGCCGGAGGACCGCCGTCGCGGCACCGGCGGTCGTGTTGTCGAGACCCGCGAGATGATCGGCAGGTTGCGGCGCGCGCGTCAGCACCGCTACGAGCTGCCCCTCCTCTCCGCGCCCGTCTGGCACCCGCGCCAGGACGTGCCTCTCGATCCGTATGCACTCGGGTTGCTCCTGGGCGACGGCTGTCTGACGACTCGCACTACCCCAAGCTTCACGACCGCCGATCCCGAGCTGGCCGAGGCGCTGGAGGCGGCCCTCGACGACATCGAGCTCAGGCCCAAAGGCGACTACGACTACGTGCTCCGGCACGTTTTCGGCGGCCGCGGAGGCGTGATCGTCGCGAATCCCGTCACTGCGGCGCTCCGGGAACTGGGTCTCGCAGGCACGCGCTCGACGACGAAGTTCATCCCCGAGTGCTATCTGCGGAATGAAGCAGCAACCCGGGTCGCAGTTCTGCAGGGGCTCCTCGACAGCGACGGCGGGCC
>DATAUN010000010.1:0-3342 GCA_036268235.1 Gaiellaceae bacterium | reverse complement strand
GCGGCGGGATTGTGCGCGTGGACGATCTCGGGTTGACGACGCCGGATCACGCGGGCGATCGCCGCGGCCGAGCGCACGAGCGGCACGGGCCGGGGGACCGGGCGCGGAATGCGCTCGATCGGCAGGTGCGCGTCCTCGAGCGCGCGCTGGTTCGTCTGCAGCACGTTGCGCCCGGCGGTGCAAACGACGACCTCGTCGCCCGACTCGGCCAGGCCGAGCGCGAGCGTCGTCGCCACCCGCTCGAGCCCGCCGGTCGCGAGCGTCGGGATGATCTGCAGGACGCGCATCTCTCCGCCTTCTTGCCCGCGTTTCCGAAAACGACGTTTCGGCGATCTCTCGGATATGACGGTCGGGCACGCGGCGGCCGTGCGCGTCGACTGGGTCGAGGACGAGGCCGGCCTCGACGAGCTCGAGCCTGTCTGGGAACGGCTCGCTGCCGAAACGCGGGTCCCGTTCGCGAGGCACGCGTGGATGCGGGCGTGGTGGCGCGCCTTCGGGCGTGGGCGCCTCGCCGTGGCTGTCGCGGAGCTGGACGGCGAGCCTGCCGCGATCCTGCCGCTCGAGCGGCGCGGCAACATGCTGCACGCGCTCGCGAACGAGCACTCGCCCCTGTTCACCCCGCTTGGCTCCGGCGCCGCGCTCGCGGCCGCGGTCGACGCGGCGATCGGCGCATCGCGTGCGCTCGTGCTTCCCGGCATGACCGAAGGACGTCCCGAGCTGGACGCGGTTCGCGCGGGTGCGCGGCGCACGCGGCGACTGTTTCACGAGACGCTGTCCCAGACCCAGCCCCTCGTCCGGCTCGAGGGCAGCTTCGCGGACTACTGGAGCGCGCTCGGCAGCAAGCTCCGGTCCGACATCGGCCGACGCCGCAAGCGGCTCGACTCGGAGCTGCATCCGGTCTACCGGATGCTCGAGAGCCCGGGCGATCTCGACCGCCAGCTGACGCTCGGATTCGAGACAGAGGCGTCCGGCTGGAAGGGCGAGGCGGGCACGGCGATTCTCGCCGACCCGGCGGTCGAGGGCTTCTACCGCGAGGTGGCGCGCGTGTTCGCACGCACGGGACGCTTCGCCGTCTCTGCGATCGAGGTCGACGGGCGGCACGCGGCGTTTTCGCTCTGCTACCTCGACGGCAACCGGCTCTGGCTGCCGAAGGGCGGCATCGACGACCGCTACCGCAGGTTCGCTCCGGGCCTCGTCCTGATCGTGTCGATGATCGAGCGCGCGTATGACCTCGGGCTCGAGGCGGTCGAGCTGCTAGGCGAATCCGTCCCCTGGAAGGCGCGGCTCGCGAACGAGGAGCGCGTGCAGCTGTCGGTCGGCGTCTACCGGGGCGGGCCATCGGGACTGGTGCGGTACGCGGCGGCGCGGAGCCGGCCGAAGGTGCGCGCCGTGTACCGGCGCTTCCGACCGGCTAGGTGAGCGCACCCGCGATCCGGCGCGCGGTGAATGCGCAGCCGAGCACGAAGCGCGAGATCGGCCCGAACCGTCCCTCGGCGGCGTAGCCGGCGAAGAACACGCGCCGGTCCGACGACGCGAACGTCCGGTCGAGCACGGGCCAGCCGCGGTCGACGCGGATCCCGGCGCGGAGGCGCTCGTCGAGGAACGGCAGCCGGTCGAGGTCGAAGCGGTAGCCGGTTGCGAGCAGGACGTGGTCGACCTCGCGCTCGGATCCGTCGCTCAGGCCGACGCGCAGCCGTCCATCCCGCCGGTCGATCGTGCTCGGCACGACACCCGGCGTCAGCTGCACGCGTCCCTCGACCTGCGAGCGCACCCAGGGGCTGCCGCCCGGACGCAGCAGCCGATGCGTGAGCCGCTCGCGCGCGTCGCGCGGCAGCGCGGCGAAGAGATCCGGATGCAGGACGAGCCGGTTCAGCGGCGGCGGGCCGTAGCCGATTGCCGGATACGCGGCGCGGTACAGGTGCTGCTGCAGCGCTCCGCGCGGATGGTGGGGCTCGCGGTCCGCGAACCAGCGCACGGCGGAGCGTGTCACGACCTCGACCTCGCCACCGGACTCTGCGACGAGGCCGGCCGTCTCGAGCCCCGCCTGCCCTGCGCCGACGACGAGCACCGAACGGCCTGCGTGTCGCGCGGGGTCGCGCTCCTCGATCGCGAAGCCGACGTTGTCGCCGAGCGCGTCGGCGAGCACGCGCGGCGCATGAGGGAACGGTGTCACGCCGACCGCCACGACGACCGCGTCGACGTCGCGCGTCGCTCCGCCGGCCGTCGTCACGCGCAGCCGGCGCCCGTTGTCCTCGACGCGCGCGACGTCGTCGGGATCGTGCCCGCCGACGAACATGCTCCGGAACCAGTCGCCGTAGCGCAGGAACGCCTCGAGCGGCAGCGGCTCGCGCTTCCGCTCGTGCTCGGCGCGCGCCCAGTCGTCGATCGTCCCCCGGCCCCCCGGGCCGTGCAGCGACGTCTCCTCCCAGGCGGAGCGCAGCAGCATGTCGGGCGGCATCAACGTGCGCCACGTCTGGAGCGGTGCGCCGAACACTCGGGCATCGCCACCGAGCGTCGCTGCGACCGACAGCCCGAACGGGCCTGCGCCGACCACCGCGACCTCAGGCATCGAGCACCGCCTCGTAGAGTCTCCGCTCGCGCGCCGTGCCGAGCCGGTTGTTGTGCCACAGCAGCGTGAACGTCCCACCGACCTCGCGGCACCGACGCTTCAACTCGGCCATGCGGTCGTACGCGTCGTCGTGTGAGAGCGCGAGGTACTGGAGAAACGACGCCTCCATTGCGATGAGCGGCAGCTCGCGCAACGCGAGCCGGCGCCGCGCGCGCAGGTCGAAGACGGGGTACTCGAAGCACGTCCCGGCGCGAAAGCCGGGATGCGCCGGGAAGTGGAGCGACCAGTCGGCGGCGAGCCCGGCCTCCTCGTACGCGCGCCACGTCGCCGGGTTCTCCCAGCGCAGGAAGTGCTGCCGCCCCTTCCACGTGTCCTGCTCGATCCCCTCGGCCGCGCACGCCGCGCGCAGCGTGTCGAGCTCGCCGCGGATCTTCTCCGGCGAGCGAAACGTGTCGTAGCTCGGATGGAGCCCGAGCTCGTGCCCGCGGTCATTCACGCGGCGGAGCAACGCGCGCAGGCGCGGGTCGTCGAGCGAGTACCCGCCGTCGTGCGCCGGCGATGTGACGCCCGCCATGAAGAAGAACGCGCTTGTGAGCCCACGCCGTTCGCTCTGGTCGAGCAGGTAGTCGAACGTGTCGCAGGGATCGGCCGTTGCCGAAAGGCTCTTCAGTGCGAGCTGCAGGTCGCGCCGCTTCACGACGTCGAGCGCGGCCGTGCGCACGGATCGGCGCGCGCAGTGGGGAATGTCGACGTCGTGGCTCGGCACCGTGCGG
>DATAUN010000009.1:0-17672 GCA_036268235.1 Gaiellaceae bacterium | reverse complement strand
ATCTACCAGCCGCTCGCCGCAGCCGGGCTCGTGCTCGTGCTGATGAACGTCGTCACGATCGTGTCGTTCTGGCCCGGCAACGTCGGCCTCGTGCAAGTCGCCGTCGCGACGTCACTCGTCAACTACGGCGTCGACTACGCGCACGGGATTGCGTTCGGCATCGGCCTGCAGGCGATCGAGGCGTCGGTCGGGATCGGGGTCGGCTTGATCTTCCTCGCGCGTGAGGGCCTCTCGTACGCGACGCTGAGGACGATCGAGGAACCGTCGGAGGACACGCTCGAGTCGGCGGACGCGGAGGAGCCCACGCGTGTTGGCTCTGGCCTCGCCGGCTAGCCTCAAGGGCGTCTTCGCACCCGCCGAGGCGGCCGCCCTGCTCGCGGCGGGGATGCGGCGCGTCGACGGGCTGGAGGTGATCGAGGCGCCGGTCGCGGATGGCGGCGAGGGGACCGCCGCGGTGCTCCACTCGGCGCTCGGCGGTGTGTGGAAGACGGCCGCCGTCTCGGACCCGCTCGGCCGGCCCGTCGCCGCGCGCTGGCTCGTCCTGGCGGATGGGACGGCCGTCGTCGACTCGGCCGAGGCGCTCGGACTGCCGCTGCTTTCGCCGTCGGAGCGCGACCCGTTGCTCGCATCGTCGCGCGGGCTCGGCGAGCTGCTGCTCGCGACGCTCGCCGATCGGCCACCCGCGCTTCTCGTCGGGCTCGGCGGGGTTGCGACTGTTGACGGCGGCGTCGGCATGCGTTCGGTGGTCGGCTCGTGGCTGCGCGATCTTCCGGTTCGGGTGGCGTGCGACGTGCGCAGCGTGCTGCTCGGCGAGCGCGGCGCGGCGCGCGCCTTCGGTCCGCAGAAAGGTGCGGACGAAGCGGGAGTGGAGGAGCTCGAGCGGCGGCTCGCATCGCTCGAGGAACTCGCGCCCTACCGCGACCTGCCGGGCGCGGGCGCCGCGGGTGGGCTCGGCGCAGCGTTCGCCGCGATGGGCGCCGAGCTCTGCGAGGGCGCCGAGCTCGTGCTCGACACGATCGGGTTCGACGACCTCGCGCGTGACGCCGATCTCGTCGTTACCGGCGAGGGGACGGTCGACGCAACGACGCTCGAGGGCAAGGCGCCTGGCGCGGTCGTGCGCCGCTGCGAGCGGCTCGGCGTGAGGTGCGAGCTCTTCGGAGGCATCGTGCGCGAGGGCGTTCACGCGCATGCGCTGTCGGGACGGCGCGCGCTCGCCGGTGAGGACCTCGTGCAGCTCGGTGAGGAGCTAGCCCGAGAGTTGGTCCAGGGCGCGTAGCTCTTCGATCTTCCCCTGCACGGACTCGAGCTTCGTCGCACACAGCTTGTAGAGCTCCTCGCCGCGCTCCCACAGCTTCGTCAGCTCGTCGACGCCCGCGTCGCCGCGCTCGAGCTTTGCGACGATCGCCTCCAGCTCCGTCTGCGCCTCCTCGAACGTCGGCTCAGCCAACCGTCCCTCCGAACGTTCCCTCGGCGACGCGCACGTCGATCGCGTCGCCTTGCGCGACCTGCGTCGGCGAGCGGACGAGGTCGTCGCCGCGATGGACGATCGCGTACCCGCGCTCGAGCGTTGCGAGCGGGCTGAGGGCGCCGAGACGCGCGTTGAGAGTCGAGAGCTTCGCCTGGCGGCGCTCGAGTGCAAGGAGTGGCGCGCGGCGCAGGCGCTCGTGCGCGCTTGCGAGCCGTTGCGCGTGACGCTCGGCAGCGCGCTGTGCGCCGCGATGCAGCGACTGGCGGGAGCGCTCGAGCGCGGCGCGGAGCTCGTTCAGGTCCGGCACGACGAGCTTCGCCGCCGCGGTCGGCGTGGACGCGCGCGCGTCGGCGGCGAGGTCGCAGAGTGGCGTGTCCTGCTCGTGGCCGACGGCGGAGACGATGGGCACGGTGCAGCTCGCCACCGCGCGCACGACGCGCTCGTCGGAGAACGGGAGCAGGTCTTCGAAGCTGCCGCCGCCGCGCGCGAGCACGATCACGTCGGCGCCGCGGTGGCAAAGGTCTGCGATCGCGGCCGCGACGGACGCCGCCGCGCGCGGACCTTGCACGTACGTTTCGGCGACGACGATGTTCGCGGGCGGGAAGCGCTGCACGATGTGCGTGAGCACGTCGCGCTTCGCAGCCGCGTCGTTGCCGGTGACGAGGCCGATCAGCTTCGGGAAGCGCGGTAGCGGACGCTTCCGCTCCGCCGCGAAGAGCCCCTCGGCTGCGAGCTGCTTCTTCAGCCGTTCGAGCGAGGCGAGGTGGGCGCCGAGCCCGAAGCGCTCGATCGTGAGCGCCTTCAACCGCAGCTCGCCGCGCTGCTCGTACAGCTCGGCGCGGCCGAACACGTGGACGCGCTCGCCTTCTGCGAGGCTCAGATCGAGGGCGTCGAACTGGCCGCGCGGCATCTGCACGGGCAGGCACGCGCCGTCCTCCGGGTCCTTGAGCGTGAAGAACACCGAGGCCCACCGCTGCTGGCGGCGGAGCTCGGTCACCTCGCCTTCGATCCACAGCGTTGGAAGACGGCTGAGCCACGAGGCGATTCCGGAGTTGAACGCGCGGACGCTGTAGACCTTGCGCCCGTCGATCTCCGTTGCCTCGACCTTCACAAATCGATCGTATCGGGCATGCTGTAGGTGGCATGGGCAGGCTCCTTTGCTTCGTTGCGGCGGTTGCCGCGACCATCGGCTGTGCCGGTGCGTTCGCAGCCGGCGTCGACAAGGAGCAGCACAAGTTCACCGCCGCCGACCAGGCAGCGGCGAAGTCGGCGGTGATCCAGAAGGCGGATCTGAACACGGCGGGCTGGACCGGCGGCGCGAAGGCGCCCGACCTATCGCCCGCGCCGACGTGCCCGAACTACCACCCCAAGCAGTCCGACCTCGTCCTCACGGGCGCGGCCGAGACCGACTGGAAGAACGTCGGTCTCGAGGTCGACACCGAGGCGCAGGTGTTGAAGAGCGAGAGCATGGTCGCGCTCGACTGGCAGCGCACCGTCGCCGATCCCGCCGCGATCCCGTGCACGGAGACGCACGTCAAGCAGAACCTCAGCAGCGGCAGTGTGAAGTTCATCTCGTTCAAGCGCATCGCGTTCGCGAAGATCGGCAAGTACTCGCGCGCCTATCTCACGACGATCAACGTCACGTCGAACGGGACGACCGTGCCGATCACGGTCGAGGATGTGCTGATCGCGAACAAGCGGACCGAGCTCACGATCACGTCGACGACGGCGAAGGCGGAGCAGGCAACGGTCGCCGCGGCGGACGTCCGCCTCGCGAAGATGCTCGTCGCGCGCGCGAAGGCGTAAGCTCGCCCGACGCGTACCAACTTCGCAATTCTTCTTCCACAACCGTCTGTTCGGGTGGGTTTTTCTGGCTCGAACGGCCATGACCGGGGTCAGACCCCGTCGTAAGCGGCCATGGACGAAAAGGTCAATCTGGTGGACAAGTTCGCGCTGCTCGACACGCCGTACAGCCCGGGCATCGTCGGCTACCTGAACGACTACAAGCTGCAGATCGTGCGCGTGCTCGGCGAGTTTGTCTGGCACAAGCACGACGACACGGACGACTTCTTCCTCGTCGTCAGGGGGCGGCTGACGATCCAGCTGCGCGACCGCGACGTCGTGCTCGACGAGGGCGAGCTCTTCGTCGTGCCGCGCGGCGTCGAGCACTGTCCGAAGGCGGACGAGGAGGCGCTCGTGCTCTTGATCGAGCCGACCGGGACGCGCAACACCGGCGACGTCGACTCGTCGCTCACGACTGATGCGGTCGAGCTCTAGGGTTAGCTCGCAAGCCGCGTCCAGCTTCCGTCGTGAGGACATACCATCCCCGCATGCTGCACGGCTGGGATCTGATCGGCGTGGCGCTCCTGCTCTCGCTCGTTCCGGCCGCCGGCGTGGTGATGCTGAAGGGGCGCTGGACGCTGCTCCTCGCCGGGCTGCTTCTGATCTTCCCGCTGCTCTGGTACGGCGCGTTCGCGCTCGCGTCGCCGACGTCGTGGTGGGCGCGGCGCTTCTATCGCGACGAGAAGCTCGAACGGGCGCGCGCGTTTCAGGCGCGCTGGTCGCAGCGCTTCGCGCAGTAGTCGATCAAGTTGGGCGGGGGCGGCATACAGTCAGGTTGTGGCCGGCCGGATATTGAGGAAACTGTTCCGACGGAGACGACAGCCGGGGGCTGAGACGACGCATCCGGAGGGCGCAACGGGTGAGTCCGAGCGCGAAGCGGATCTTCTTGCGCGGGTCGCCGCTGGGATCGCCCTCAACAAGACACCCGGCCGCTAGCGACACGCCGAGGCTCGGGTCTATTGCTCCGAGCGGCCCGCGGCGAGCGGCTAGACGAGGATCTCGGTTGCCGTCTCGAACGCGCAGCCCTGATGCACGAGCTCGACGGCGCGATGCAGATCGGCCTCCGAGTGCGCGAGCTTTTCCGCGAGCGGCAGGGGGTAGCCCGCTTCGATCAGCACGTGGAGGCGCCAGGATTCAACCTTTTCGCGCTCCGTCTGTGGTTGTTCGATCGTCTGCGGCATGGTGGTCGGTGTTTCGCTCTCTCCTAGACGAACCCTGCCACCGGAAGTTGGCGGGGAAACGAAGTCCTTACGTTTTCGCCGTCAGCTCTTCGAGCCGCCGCGCGAGGTCGTGCAAACGAGCATCCAGCACCGCGCGCTCCGACTCCGCATCGGTCGAAATCTCGCGCAGACGCTCCCTCAGGCTCGATTCAACCTGATGCGCGCGGTCCTCCAGCGAGACTAGCGCATCGTCCCGCTGGCGCTCAAGTGCCGAGCGCAGCCGCGCGAGCCGCTCCTCGACCCGCTGCGCCGCTGCATCGCTGACCGTTTTCAGCCGCTCGGCGAGCACGCCCTCCGCCTCGCGCGCGAACCGTTCGACCGCCAGGTCGAGCTCGCGTGAGAGCCGCCGCGCGGCCTCCTCCCGCGCCGTCTTGATCGACGACTCGAACTGAAGGCCGGCCGCCTCGGAGTAGCGCGTCGTCTCGCGCGAGACGATCCGCTGGAGCTGCTCGACCTGGCGCCGCTCGATGTCGCCGATCGCGATCTGGATCCGCTGCGCGGCCTCGTTCGACTCGCGTTCCACGAGCTCTTGCAGATCGCGCTCGCGGCGGCGGAGACGATCCGCGACCTCGTGCAGCGCGTGCCGGCGCTCGGCACCGTGCTGCTCGAGCTCCGCCGTCGCCTGCTGGCCAACCGCCTCCGCGGTGCTCTTCAGGTCGGCGCGCAGCCGCGTCAGGAACGCGCGCTGCTCCTCGATCTCGCCCTGGAGCCCCTCCGCGTCCTGCCCGATCTTCGACGCGACCTCCGCCATCAGCTGGCGCTGCTTCGCCTCGACGCGCTTCAACTCCTCGACGAGACCTTCCTGCAGCTTTTCGACATCCGTGCGCCAGTCGCCGAGGCGCCGCTCGATCGCCGCCTGCGCGTGAAGAAGCTGCTCGCCGAGCCGCGCGGTTGCATCGCGCTCGCGCTCGGACACGTCGCGCCGACGCTCTTCGGCGATCCGCCGCTCCTCCTCCGCGAGTTGCGACAACGAGTCGGCGCGGGCGCGCGCCAGCGTGTTCTGCAGATCCTCCGCGCGCCGGGCGATCTCGTACGCCACGACCTCATCGAAGGCAACCTTGCCGCGCTCGATCTCGCTCTCGAGCAGCCGCTCCCGCGCGCGCATCTTGCGCAGCAGGGCGACGCAGCCGGCGAGGCAGATGCCGGCCAGCGCGGCGGCCACGATTGCGACGATCGAAGCGGTGGTCACTCCGTCATCGTAGGCGGGCGGCAACGAGCGCGACGGCGAGCGCGACCGCTGACCACGGAAGCAGGCGCAACGAGCGCTCGAGGGGCTCGATCCCGGCTGTCGTGCCGAGCTCGCGGCGCGCGCGCCGCACGGGTGTCGAGAGCGTTCGTTGCACGACGATCAGCAGCGCTCCGTACACCGCCGCAGCGATCGCCTCGAGTCGAAGCGTCTGCGCCTCGACGAAGTACCCCGTCAGCACCGGGAACGCCGCCCAGCCGAGCGCGAGGCCCCACTCGTTGTGGAACGCGAGCTCGAGGTTGTACGCGGGGACGACGATCGCACCGATCGCCACGAAGACGAGCAGGCCCCAGCCCCACGCGGCGGCAGCTCCGATCCCGATCGCGACCGCGCCTGCGAGCGCAACCACCGCGAGTGCGACCAGCACCGGCGACGGAATCTGCGTGCGTAGCGGCCGTCCCTTTAGCTCGTCGAGCGCGTGCGCCGCGACGCCGAGCGCGAGGAAGAACGCCGCGAACCCCCACAGCATCCGGTCGAGCCGAAAGTGCGGCGCCAGCGCGGCGCCGACCGCGACGTACGACAGGTTCCACAGCGTGTACGGCGGATGCAGCAGCGTCACGTAGTCGCGCCAGCCGCCGCCCTTCAGCGCATAGAACGCAGGTCTTACCTCTTGCGTCCCCACGTCACGATCCCTCCTCCGAGACTCATCCGTTTCGCCTGCACGTCCTCGATCCCCGCGTCGCGCCACGCCTGCAGCAGGCGCGGCAGCGGCCACTCCTCATCGTGACGACGGATCGACCCGCCGAGGAAGCCGCCGACTTCGCGCCAGCCGTGCCCGACGAGCCGGCCCGCGCCGGGCAGCCCGACGCGCACCCACAGCTCCCAGAGCGGCCGCCATACGCCGCGCGGCACACCGAACTCGAGCCCGGCCATCGTCCCGCCTGGCTTCACGACGCGCGCAAGCTCGCGCAGCGTGGCTGTGGGATCGTCGACGTACCGGAGCAAATAAGTGAACGTGACCGCGTCGAAGAGCCCGTCCTCGAACGGCAGCGACCGCGCGTCGCCCTCCTCGAGCCGCACTTTCTTCGTCGCGCCCGCAAGCAGGACGCGCTGCCGGCCGACCTCGAGCATCTCGGGGCTGCGGTCGACGCCGACGACGAAGCAGTCCTTCTGCCGGACGAGCTCGAGCGACACCGCCGCCGTACCGCAGGCGACGTCGAGCACCGTGTCGAGCGGCGCCGCGTCGGTGCGCGAGACGAGAAACTTGCGCCAGCGCGGATCCTGCCCGAACGAGAGCAGCGCGCCTAGGCGGTCGTAGCGCGGGCCGAGCGGCGCAAAGAGCTCGCGTGCATCCATACGCTTTGACTCTATGGCGCTCAGCGACGACTTGGATCGCATTGCCGCGCTGGCGGCGGAGCACGGCGAGGTTGCGGGCGTCCTCGCGGCCGAGCCTGCGCAGGCGCGGCGCTTCTACCTGATCGCGCTCGGCGGCGACGAGGCGCGGCGCTGGGCCGTGCTCGACGACACGGGCACGATCGTCGAGCGGCGCGAGGACATTCGCGACGTCGCGTCGATCGTCGCGATGTGCGAGCTCGCCGAGGAGCTTGCGGGCGGGGGCGACCTCGAGCAGCTCCGCTCGCAGCTGGCGCAGGTGCGCATGGTGGAGCAGCCCGAGGGGATCGAGGAGGCCGAGGACGCGGCACTCGCGCTCGAGCGCGCGATCGGCGCACCGCCGCGCGTCGCGACGCCGGCGTTCCTCGACGACGTCGGCGCGGCGACGATCGTCCTCGAGCGTGCGCTCGGCGAGCTCAGCTCGCCGTTCTCGGAGGCGATCCGCGGCGCTACCGGCACGGTGGACGCGTTCGTGAAGGACGTAGAGGCGGCCTACCTCGTTGCGCTACCGTGACCTTCATGGAAGGCGGCTTCGGATTTCCGTTCGGCGGTGACCCCGAGGATCTCCTGCGCGGGCTGCGCGAGTTCGCGGAGCAGCAGGCCGAGTCGGTGCAGGAGGCGCAGCGCGAGCAGTTCGCGACGCTGACCCTCAACACGGCCGTCGAGCTGACGTCCGCGGCACTTGCGCAGATTCAGATCCAGGGCTCGGCCGACGAGCAGTCGATGGCGATGCGCGACGCGATGCGCGTGCTGTTCCCCGAGGCGGTTGCGCTGGTCAGCGCGGCGCGTCAGGGCTTCATGCGCGAGCGCGGCTAGGTCGCGACCGCCCCGGTCACTGCGCGCCACAGGCCCCAGGCCATGAGCGCGAACGCGACGGTGGCGATCACGACGTCAACCGCGCCGAGCCGTCCGCGACGGTGCCGGTAGAGCGGGTACACCGCGAACACGATCAGCTGCGAGAGGAAGAGCGCGATCAGCGACGGCCGAAGCACGTCGTCGTCGAACTTGTCGGGGTCGATCAGGCTGAGCGCATCGAGCGCGATGAACGGCACCGCGATCCACTGGAGCAGCCTCCGCACTGCCACGCCCGTCACCGAATAGAGGAGCCGTGAGAGCGCGATGTACTCCGCGACGATCACGCCCGCGACGCTGACGACGGCGCCGAGGCCCACGACGATGCCGAACCCGCGGCCGGCGTAGAACGTCGCGAGATCGAGGCCGGTGAAGTCCGTGCGGCGCAGCGCCGGGTCGACCGCCGCCATCGGGAAGAGCGCGAAGACGAGGTACGCGACGACGACCGCGCTCGCTGCGAGGAGCGACGTGCGAATCGTGCGTCCGCCGCCGGTCGCCTCGCCGCCGAGGAAGATCGGGAGGCTCCCACAGAGGAAGAGCAGCGCGATCCCGGCGCTGCCGTGCACGAGCCCGTGCGCGGCCGGCACATGCGTGAACGAGTCGGCGGGCGCCCCGACGTGAGAGAGCAGCACGACGCCGAACGCGAGCACGATGACGAGCTGCACGACGGCCGAGACGAGCAGCACGCGCAGCGCGGGCACGGTGCCGAGCAGCACAAGCCCGACGAGGCCGATCGGGAGCGTCAACTCGAGCAGCCAGCGCCACGGCTCGATCCCGGGGAACACCTCGACGAGCTGCTCGTACACGATGTCGGTCACCGTGTACGGCAGGTAGAGGAAGTAGCTGATCGCCCAGATCGCCGCCTGGATGAGCGCGAGGCGGCGCCCGGCCGACGCCTCGACGAACGCGGCCAGCCCGCCGGCCGACGCGATCTCCTCGCTGTAGCGGAGCCAGACCGCGAGCGGGCAGGCGTAGAGCACCGCGCCGAGCACGAGCAGCAGTCCGGCCGAGCGCATGTTGCCTGCGCCGGGGACGTAGATCGCGGCAAGCGCGAGCGGGCCGCCGATCGAGGCGACCGCGAAACCGAGAACGAGCGACGGCGGGACCGAAGGCCCCGCCGTTGCGTCAGGCTTGGTGCGGAGGGAGAGACCTACGACCAGGCTTCGCCGCCTCCACCGCTCGTGGTGGTGGTGGCCGGGGGCGGAGTCGTCGCGCCGCCTCCACCGCCTTCGGCGCCGCTACCGCCTGAGCCGCCGGCGACCTTGAAGGTCGCCTTCATGCCTTCGGCCGCGTGGCCGGGGACAGGGCACCACAGGGTGTAGGAGCCCGACTTGAGCGTGACGGTGAGCGTTGCCGACTTGCCCGGCTTGATCAGCGGCGTGCGCTTGGACTTCACGCCGGGTCCCGCGATGTCGAGTGCATGCGAGAGCTTGCCGGTGTTCTTGACGACGAACTTGACACTTCCAGCTGCGCCCTTGCCGGACACGCTGATGTGGAACTCCCTCTCGGTCACATTGATGGTCTTGACGTTGGCGCTCGCGTGAGCGACGACCCCGGCGGCCGCGGCCCCGAGGAGAGCGACCGCAAAGGCGGCCGCCACGATGGTTGGGCGCGTCAGCTTCATGCGAGTCTTTACGCAGGGTCTCACAGTTCGGTTTGCACTACTATCCCGCGCGCTTGTGGCTCTCCTCGATCGCGCGATCGTCCGGCTCCTGCCTGCTGTGCCAAGGCCCGTCGTGCAGCGGTTGTCTTCGCGCTACATCGCCGGCTCGACGCTCGACGACGCGCTCCGCGTCGTCCGGCGTCTGAACGAGAAGGGAAAGCTCGCGACCGTCGACGTGCTCGGCGAGGAGGTGACGAGCGCGGACGAGGCGCGCGGGATCGCCGGCCAGTACCACGATGTCCTCTCGCGCCTCGACGAGGAAGGCCTCGACGCGAACGTGTCGGTGAAGCTCACCGGCTTCGGTCTCGAGATCGACGAGCGGCTGTGTCGCGAGAACCTCGAGGCGGTCGTCCTCGACGCGGCCGCGCGCGGCAACTTCGTGCGCATCGACATGGAGGACTCCTCGACGACCGACCGCACGCTGGCGCTCTACCGCGAGCTGCGCGATGCCGGCCACGAGAACGTCGGCGTCGTCTTGCAGGCGTACCTGCGCCGCACGATCTCGGACGTCGAGGGACTCGACAACGCGCGGCTCTGCAAGGGCATCTACGTCGAGCCGGTCGAGATCGCCTACCGTGAGTTCGAAGCGGTGCGCGCGAACTACGTGCGGTGCCTCGAGGCGCTCGTCGCGCAGGGGACGTACGTCGGGATCGCGACTCACGACGAGCACCTCATCCGCGAGGCGCTGCGCATCGTCGGCGAGGCAGGGCTCGCGCGCGACCGGTACGAGTTCCAGATGCTGCTCGGCGTCCGTCCCGATCGCGCGGACGAGCTGGTCGCCGCCGGCCATCGGCTGCGCGTGTACGTCCCGTACGGGACGCACTGGTACGAGTACTCCGTGCGGCGGCTCCAGGAGAATCCGAAGATCGCCGGCTATGTCGCGGCGGACACCTTCGGGCGGCTGTTCGGTCGGTAGTTCCTAGTAGCCGGGCGGCGGTCCGGCGGCGGGGTCGTCGACCTCTTCGACGACCGTGCGCGTCCGCCCCGGATACGCGCGGCGGCGGGCGGGATACGCGGGTCCGCCGTCCACATAGGTGGTGCGGCGCAGGTAGCCCGGGCCCCACTGCGACCAGAGCAGCAGGTCGAGGATGAGCCCGATCACCCCGACGAGGAACAGGATCCAGCCGACGGTGTTCACGTCGACCGAGCCCGGGTTGGCCGGGTGCACCGCGAGGGCGAGGATGAGCCCGGCGGCGGCGATGACGAGGCTGACGGCGACTCCCATGCGCGGCTGATTCCCGCCGCGCAGCTTTTCAACCGCGGGACGCGACGAGCACGAAATTGCCCGGGATGCGCGAGTCGGTGCCGCGCCAGGAGCCCGGACGCTCGTCGAGCTCGTCGATCCGAAGGCCCGCCTGCGCTAGTGCGGTCACGATTTGCCCGAGGCGCCAAAACCGCTCGTGCTTCATCTCCACCGCCGAAGGGCCGACGAGTTCGAAGTGCTCCCAGCCCGTGTCGGTGGACACTGTTTCGTCGAAGTAGTCGTCGACCCAGCGGTCGCCGTCGAGGCACATCGCAACAGGGTGCTCTTCCGCGATGAGGAGCCGGCCACCGTCGCGCAGCGAGCGCGCGATGCCCGCCGCCCAGGCATCGAGGTCGTGCAGCCACACGAGCACCCCGCTTTCCGTGACGACCAGGTCGAACTGGCCGAGATCGGGCAGCGCGTGCACGTCGGCGACAACGAACTCCGCATCCGGCACGCATTCCCGCGCGATCGCGATCGCCTCGTCGGCGACGTCGACGCCGACCACGCGTGCGCCGCGATCGGCGAGCTGCTTCGATGTCTCGCCGGTCGCGCATTGCAAATGCAGTACGCGCGCCCCTGCCAGCGGCTCGAGTCGCGCGAGTGCGTGGTCGGGGAGGCCGCGCCACTGAAAGGTCTCGCGGCGGCGCGGATGCACCTCGTTCCAGGCGCGCCGGTTCGCCTCGACGAAGTCGCTCATGGCCCGACGAGGAGCGAGAACCCGCCGTCGACGACGATCGTCTGACCGCGCACCATGCCTGCGTCCGGCGAGCAGAGAAACGCGACGGCGCCTGCGATGTCGTCGGGCTCGACGAGGCGGCCGACGGGGTTCGCCGCGCCTGCTTCGAGCATCGCCTCGCGGTTCGGGAAATGCTCCAGCGCACCCGTCTCGACGACGCCGCCCGAAACCGCGTTGACGCGAATTC
Organism: Gaiellaceae bacterium; assembly: GCA_036268235.1. Lineage (GTDB taxonomy): Bacteria > Actinomycetota > Thermoleophilia > Gaiellales > Gaiellaceae > PALSA-600. Next base: position 5,880 of record DATAUN010000009.1, on the reverse strand, counting down.
CGGGCGCAAGCTCGACGGCGAGATAGCGGACGAGCGACTCGAGCGCCGCTTTCGACGTCCCGATCAGGATGTAGTTCTCGAGGACGCGCTGCGCGCCGAGCGACGAGATCGCGACGATCGACGAGCCGGCCGGCATCTGCGGCGCCGCGACGCGCGCGAGCTGCAGCAACGCGCGGGCGTTCGCGTTCATCGTCCAGTCCCAGTGCTTGTCCTCGGTCTCGAGCGCGGGGCGGATGACGCCGGTCGCGGCGTTGTGCACGAGCACGTCGAGCGGCCCAAGCGAGGCGACCTCGTCGAGCACGCGCTGCGAGGTCACGTTCCCGCGCACGAGAACCGGCTCGGCGCCGAGAGCGCGCAGCTCCTCCGCCGTCGCCTCGGCGGCCTTGTCGTTGCGCAGGTAGCCGATCGCCACGCGCTTCGCGCCGTCGCGGGCGAACCGCAGCGCGATCGCGCGCCCGATCCCGCGCGACCCGCCGGTGACGAAGACGTTCACGCCCGGGGCAGCGGGTTGTCGGCCGGGGCCGACGACGGGATCTCGTCCCAGCCGAGCCGCGTCGGCGACTCACGCGCGCCTTCGTCGGCCTTCGACGACGCATGGCCGAGCCGGTCGAGACGCTCCACCTGGGACTCCGCGTACCGGCGCACCTGGTTGTCCTCCGGCAGGTCCTGCACGAGCTCGCGAACCCGCGCGCGGATCTGGTACGCGAAGTGCGGTGTCGCAGGCCCGACGAGGGCGTCGATGTCGTCGCGGGTGGGCTCACGCTCCATGGCGCGGACAGCCTAGTTAACGTCGGAGGAATGCGCAGGCGGAGCGTCGACCTCATGCTGCTCGGGACCGTCCTTCTCTGGGCGCTGAACTCGACCGTCACGCGCTACGTGCTCACGCATGGATTCCACCCGCTCGCGTACGCGACGATTCGCTACGGCGCGGCCACCGTGCTCTTCTGGTGCTTCACGTGGTGGCGCGAGCGCTCGTTCCGGATCGCGCGCCGCGACCTGCGCTACGTGGCGATCGCCGCGGGCATGATCTTCGTCAACCAGATCTTCTTCGTCTACTCGGTCGACAAGACGTCGGCCGCAACGGTGACGCTCTTCCTCGGTACGACGCCGATCTTCATCGGCATCGTCGCGAGCGTGATCGGGCTCGAGCGGATGGGAGGCGGCTTCTGGATCGCGGCCGCCGTGTCGATCGTCGGGGTCGCCTTCGTCGCGTCCGGGTCCGGCGGCTTCTCCGGTCACGTGCTCGGCGATGGGCTCGCCGTCTTCACGGCGCTGACGTGGGGGATGTACTCCGTCGCGATCACGCCGCTCATGCGGCGCTACTCGCCGTTTCGCATCAGCTCACTCGTGCTCGCGGTCGGCTGGGTGCCGATCGCGCTCGTCGGCTCGCCGCAGACGCTCACGCAGCACTTCCATTTCGGGACGCTCATGTGGGTCTCCATCGGCTTTGCAATCGTCGGGCCGCTGTTCCTCACGAACATCCTCTGGTTCACGGCGATTTCGAAGGTCGGCCCGTCGCGGGCCTCGCTCTTCTCGAACTTTCAGCCCGTGCTCGGCGTGTTCTTCGCTCTCGTGCTGCTCGGCGAGCACCTGACGCGGTGGGAGGTCGTCGGCGGGGCGCTGATCGTCGCGGCAGTGCTCACTGAGCGTTCGAGACGTCCGGCGGTCGAGCCGCCGGGGGACTAGACTGGGGCCTTGTGACTGACGACTTCATGCCGCTCGACGGCTGGGACCACGTCGAGCTGTGGGTCGGGAACGCGAAGCAGGCCGCCTACTTCTACGAGCACGCGCTCGGCTTTCGCTGCACGGCGTATGCGGGGCCGGAGACCGGGGTGCGCGACCGCGCGAGCTACGTGCTCGAGCAGAACGACATCCGCCTCGTCCTCTCGAGCGCGCTTCGGCGCGGGCACGAGATCGGCGAGTTCGCGACGATCCACGGGGACGGGGTCAAGGACATTTCGCTGCGCGTGCCGGACGCGAAGGAGGCCTACCGGCAGGCAGTGCAGCGCGGCGCGCGCGGGATCGCGGAGCCGAGCGTCGTCGAGGACGAGTTCGGCAAGGTCGAGCTCGCGACGATCGCGACCTACGGCGACGTCGTGCACACGTTCGTCGATCGGCACGCCTACGAAGGCGCGTATCTCCCCGGCTTCGTCGCGCGCGACCCCGGCCCCGACAACGGCGTCGGCCTGCTCGCGCTCGACCACATCGTCGGCAACGTCGAGCTCGGCCGAATGGAGCACTGGGTCGAGTTCTACGAGCGCGTCTTCGGGATGACCGAGATGATCCACTTCTCCGACGACGACATCTCGACCGAGTACTCCGCGCTGATGTCGAAGGTGATGACGGACGGCCAGGGCAAGGTCAAGTTCCCGATCAACGAGCCGGCCGAGGGCAAGCGCAAGAGCCAGATCGAGGAGTACCTCGAGTTCAATCACGGACCGGGCTCGCAGCACATCGCGATGCAGAGCGCGAACATCGTCGAGACGGTCGAGGCGATGCAGCGGCGCGGGATCCTGTTCCTCTCGACGCCCGACACGTACTACGAGGAGACGCCCGACCGCGTCGGCGACATCGATGAGAGTTGGGACGACCTGAAGCGCCTGCGTATCCTCGCCGACCGCGACGACGACGGTTATCTGCTGCAGATCTTCACGAAGACCGCGCAGGACCGGCCGACGCTCTTCTTCGAGGTGATCGAGCGCCACGGAGCGCGCGGATTCGGCGACGGCAACTTCAAGGCGCTGTTCGAGGCGATCGAACGCGAACAGGCGCTCCGCGGCAATCTCTAGCCTCGCAATCTTCGACGACGCCGTGCGCCAGGCGCGCGTCGTCGATCACGTCGACCACCGGCCGTGGCCACTGCCGTACGAGCCCTGGACGAGTGCGCAGTCGTGGGTCGACCTCGCGTTTCTCCACTGGCGCGTCGACGCGGACGAGCTCGGGAAGCTGTTGCCGGAATCGGTTCAGCTCGAGACGCACGACGGCAGCGCATGGCTTGGCGTCGTGCCGTTCGTCCTCACGGGACTGCGTCTGCGTGGACTGCCGGCGCTGCCGCGGCTCTCGACGTTCCCCGAGCTCAACGTGCGCACGTACGTGACGCACGAGGACCGGCCGGGCATCTGGTTCTTCTCGCTCGACGCGGGCAGCCGGTCATTTGTCGAGGCGGCGAAGAAGCTCTACCGGTTGCCGTACAACCGCGCGCGAATGACGTACGTGCGAGGCGAGGACGGCGTGCACTTCGAGTCTGCGCGGGCCGGCGCGGCGTTCGGCGCGCGCTACCGCGGCGAGGGCGCGCTGTTCCAGTCGGAGCCGGGATCGCTCGAGGCGTTCCTGACGGAGCGCTACTGCCTCTACACCGAGGACGGCGGCCGCCTTTATCGCGCCGAGATCCACCATCCGCCGTGGGATCTCCAACTCGCGACTGCCACGGTCGACATCAACACGATGGCGCCGGTGCCGCTACCGAACGACGAGCCGCACGTGCTCTTCTCGCCGCGGCAGGACACTGTCGTCTGGCCGCTCGAACCGCTTTAGTTCGTTCGATGACCCCGCAGCGCCGCTCTGCGCTCGTATCCGTCGTCGCGGCTGCCGCGCTCGTCGTGCTGAAGCTCGGGGTCGGGCTGCCGACGCACAGCCTCGGCCTCGTCTCCGAGGCGGCGCACTCCGGCACGGATCTCGTCGCCGCGTTGCTGACGTTCTTGGCGATTCGCGTCTCGGCGCGCCCGGCCGACGTCTCGCATCAATTTGGGCACGGCAAGGCGGAGCACCTTTCCGCGCTCGCAGAAGCTGCGTTCCTCGTGCTTGTCAGCCTCTACATCTCGCTGCGGGCGATCGAACGGCTGACCGGCACGACCCATACGCACGTCAACGTCACGTGGTACGCGCTCGTCGTCGTCTGCGTCGTGATCGCGATCGACGCGAGCCGCGCAACGATCTCGTTCCGCACCGCGCGGCGGTACACGAGCGCGGCGCTGTCGTCGAACGCCCTGCACTTCTCGAGCGATCTGCTCGGCTCGGTCGCGGTGCTCGTCGGGCTGCTGCTCGCGCGCGGCGGTTACCCGAACGGCGACCCGATCGCGGCGCTCTTCGTCGGCGTGCTCGTTCTCCTCGGAGCGGCGAGGCTGATGAAGCTCAACGTCGACGTCCTGATGGACCGCGCGCCGGCCGAGGCCGAAGCGGCCGCGCTCGCGGCGATCGGCGCGATGCAGCCGGCGGTCGAGGTCCGGCGGTTGCGCATGCGCCAGGCCGGCGGCAGGCAGTTCGCGGATGTCGTGATCGGCGTGCCGCCCGGCGCCGCGGTCGGGCAAGGCCACGCCGCTGCCGACGCGGTCGAGGCCGCGGTCGAGGGTGCGCTTCCGAATGCCGACGTCGTCGTCCACGTCGAGCCGCTCGATGTCGAGGCAAGCCTGCGCGAGCGCGCGCATGCTGCCGCGATCGGCGTGCCGCGCGTGCGCGAGGTGCACAACATCTCGCTCGTCGACGTCGACGGGCGGACGGAGCTCTCGCTCCACGTGAAGCTTCCCGGCGACCTGTCGCTCGACGAGGCGCACGACATCGCGGAGCAGCTCGAGCAGGCGATTCGCGGTGCGGTCCCGGAGATCGCCGGCGTGCAGACGCACCTCGAGCCGCTCACGGAGGCCCGCGAGGGGCGGATCGTCGAGGAGAAGGACGAGGCGCTCGTGCGGCGCATCGTGCGGGAGGCGACCGGCCAGGAGCCGCGCGAGCTGCGGTTCCTGCGCACCGATGCGGGGCTCGTGGCGCTCCTCACGCTGGGCCTCGACGGCACGAGCCGCCTCGACGCCGCGCACGCCCGCGCGAGCGAGATCGAAGAGCGCATCCGCCGCGAGCGGCCCGACATCGGGGACGTGATCGTCCACACCGAGCCCTAGAACGGGTGGCCTTCCGAGACGCGTCTCGTGGTCAGACCAAGGTGACAGAAGTGCCACGAACGTTCCACAGGTGTCGGCTAGGGTCGCGTCCGTGAAGCTCTGCATGTTCACGCCGAAAGAGCTCGCGCTCGAGCGTGGGTGGCCCGGCCGCATCGAGGGCGATCGCGTGATCCAGCTCGCGGCGCAGACGCTTCAGGCGTTCTTCACTGGCGGCGGCACGGCGCGCGAGCACGCGGAGTACGCGCTCGCCGACGTCGACCTGCGCCCGCCGGTGCTCCACCCGCCGTCGGTGCGCGACTTCATGGCGTTCGAGGAGCACGTCGCGACCGCGCGCCGGCAGCGTGGCTCCGAGGTGCCGAAGGAGTGGTACGAGATCCCCGTCTTCTACTTCTCGAACCCGCACGCGATCTACGCGACCGAGCAGGTCGTCCCGTACCCCGAAGGCACCGCGGAGCTCGACTACGAGCTCGAGTGCGCGGCTGTCATCGGCGCAGACGGAGCGATCGGCGGCTTCACGGTGATGAACGACTGGTCGGCGCGCGACGTGCAGCGCGCCGAGATGCGCGTCGGGCTGGGTCCCGCAAAGGGCAAGGACTTCGCGACGTCGCTCGGGCCTGTGCTTGTGACGCCCGACGAGTTCGACGGCAGCGGCGGCGAGATGGTCGCGCGCGTGAACGGCGAGGAGCGCTCGCGCGGCAACCTCTCGGCGATGTACCACCGATGGGATGCGCTGCTCGCGCAGGCGGCGCGCAACACGACCCTCGCACCCGGCGACGTGATCGGCTCGGGCACCGTCGGGACGGGCTGCATCCTCGAGCACGGCGACGGCCGCTGGCTGCAGCGCGGCGACGTCGTCGAGCTCGAGATCGAAGGCATCGGCGTGCTGCGGAATCGAATCGCTTGATCACGTCAGACGACATTTACCGCGCCGCGGAGACGATCAAAGGCGTCGCCCACCGCACGCCGGTCGTGCGCTCGCGCACGCTCGGCG
>DATAUN010000008.1:0-3189 GCA_036268235.1 Gaiellaceae bacterium | reverse complement strand
GGGCTTCGTCCCGGCCTATATCCGACCGCTCTTCTGTCGCGGGATCGGGCCGTTTCGCTGGGCCGTGCTGTCCGGGGACCCGGCCGACATCGCCGTGATCGACCAGGCGCTGCGTGAGCTCTTTCCGGGCGACGAGCTCCTGCAGCGCTGGCTCGAGCTGGCGCCGGAGCGCGTGGCCTTCCAGGGGCTGCCCGCGCGCATCTGCTGGCTCGGCTACGGCGACCGTGCGAAGGCTGGCCTCGCGATCAACGAGCTCGTGCGCACGGGACGTGTGCAGGCGCCGGTGGTGATCGGGCGCGACCACCTCGACGCCGGCTCCGTCGCCTCGCCGTACCGCGAGACCGAGTCGATGCGCGACGGCTCCGACGCGATCGCCGACTGGCCGATCCTGAACGCGCTCGTCAACGTGGCGGCGGGCGCGACCTGGGTCAGCGTGCATCACGGCGGCGGCGTCGGGATCGGCAACTCGATCCATGCGGGCATGGTCGTCGTCGCCGACGGCACGGCCGATGCTGCCGAGCGTCTCGAGCGAGTGCTGACGACCGATCCCGGCATGGGCGTCGTGCGGCATCTCGATGCGGGCTATCCCGAGGCGGAAGCAGCGGCGCGCGAGCACGGCCTCTCGACGCCGATGTTCGACGCCGAGTGACGCGGCTGCTCGTCCGCGACCTGGCGCAGGTCGCCACGCCGGCAGGGACCGGAGCGCCCCTGCGCGGCCGCGCGCTGCGCGAGGTGACACTCGTCGAGGACGCGTACGTTCTGTGCGCCGACGGCGCGATCGAAGCGGTCGGCCGCATGCGCGATCTGGCGCCGATGCCGGCGGACGTCGAGGAGCTCGACGGCTCGGGCCTCTGCGCCGTTCCCGGCCTCGTCGACTGCCATACGCATCCGGCGTGGGGTGGCGACCGTGTCGCGGAGTTCTCGCTTCGCGCGGCCGGCGCGAGCTACGAGGAGCTGCACGCGGCGGGCGGCGGCATCCTGTCGACCGTCACGGCGACGCGTGCGCTCGCCGCGGTCGATGGGCTCGGAGCGCGCGTCGAGCGGCACGCCGGCTGGATGCTCGCCCACGGCACGACGACGTGGGAGGGGAAGTCCGGCTACGGCCTCGACCGGGAGACCGAGCTCGCTTCGCTGCGCGCGGTGCGGGCGGCCGGCGGCTCGCCGACCTGGCTCGGCGCCCACGCGGTTCCCTCGGAGCACGGCGACGCGGACGCGTATCTCGACTTCGCGCTTGCCGAGGTGCTGCCGGACGCGGCGCAGCTCGCGGATGCCGCGGACGTCTTCCTCGAACGTGGCGCGTTCGACGCGGTCCAGGCGCGGCGGTATCTGACCGCGTGCCGCGACGCGGGGCTCGCGCTGCGGCTGCACGGCGACCAGTTCACGGAGAGCGGGGCGGTCCCGCTCGCGATCGAGCTGGAGGCACGCAGCGTCGATCACCTCGAAGCGACCAAGGACGACGGCGTGCGGGCGCTCGCCGCGAGCGACGTCGTGGGTGTGCTGCTGCCGGCGAGCGCGCTCTTCCTCGACCGGCCGATGCCGCCTGCCCGTGCCCTGGTCGACGCCGGTGCGGCGGTCGCGCTCGCGACCGATTTCAACCCGGGAAGCTCGTTCACGACGAGCCTGCCGCTCGTCGCCTCGCTCGCCTGCACCCAGCTGCACTTCGCGCCCGAGGAGGCGCTCGCGGCGCTCACCGTGAACGCGGCGCACGTGCTCGGCTGCGCAACCGATCGCGGCCGGATCGCGCCGGGGTATCGCGCCGACCTGACCCTCCTCGACGCCCCCGACTGGCGCTACCTCGCCTACCACCTCGGCGGGGACGTCGTGGCGACCGTCGTCCGCGACGGCGCGATTGCCTTCCGGCGCTAACCTGCGGTTGTGCCCAGCCGCAAGCAGCGCCGCCGCCGCGAGAAAGACTTCCGCCACGACGTGCGCGTCTTCGAGGTCGACGAAGAGGGAAACGAGATCCCGATCGCCGAGCTGCGCACGCACGACGAGAAGCCGGCGGCGAAGCCGGTCGCCAAGACGCAGAAGGGCGGGCGCTCGCTCCGCAGCGCCCGCGAGGTCTCGCCGCCGTCCTGGGAGCGCGCGTTCAAGCGCGGCGGGCTGATGGGCGGCGCGATGCTCGTCATCTTCATCTTCCTGCTCAAGAACGGCCCCGCGTTCCAGCGCATCGTCATCCCGGTGATCTACGCGGTCGCATTCATCCCGCTGACCTACTGGATCGACCGCACCGCCTATCGCACCTACCTGCGGCGGAAGAACCAGCCCCCGCGCGCGGCGAAGCCGAAGGCCGCCGCGAAGAAGAGTTAGCGCGAGTCGCCGTTGCTGCCGCGGAAGTGGCCCTCGCCGGGCCACGGCGCGAGCAGCAGCAACACGCGTGCGTCGCCGGAGCTGCGCAGCGCGTGCCGTTCGTCGGGGTCGAACCGCGCCATCGTCCCGCGACCGGCAGTCGAGCGCTCGCCGCCGGCCTCGATCTCGACCTCGCCATCGAGGACCACGATCCAGGTGTTCTCCTTCACCTGGTGGTCGCCGAGCTCCTGGCCCGGCTGAAGCACGATCAGCACCGCGCGGGCACCGTCGTCGGAATGCAGCACGATCGGATCGCGCGTGCCGTCGGGGGCGTCGAGCTCGAGGAGGTCCCAGCGCTGCACGAGGGAGCCGTTTCCACACGTGGTTACACTCAAACGCTCGATGCCGCTTGTCGTCGACAGCCTCGTGCTCGGGCCGTTCCAGTCGAACTGCTACCTCGTGCGCGCCGAGCGCGGCGCCACCGAGGCGGCCGTCATCGACCCCGGTGACGATCCCGCGCCGGTTCGCCTCGAGCTCGCGCGCATGGGCGCCGGCACCGCTGGGATTCTCGTCACGCACTCCGACGTCGACCACATCGGCGGCGTCGCCGCGCTCGCCGAAGGAACGGGCGCCGAGGTGTGGGCGCCCGCGGGCGAGGTTGAGGCGCTGCGCGAGGGCAGAACGCGTGGAGGGATGCGCGTGCCGCCGCACGAGCCCGCACACACCGTGACGGGCGGCGACGAGGTCGCGGTTGCCGGCATCACGTTCGAGGTCGTCGACATCCCCGGACACAGCGCGGGGCATGTCGGCTTCTTCGCGGACGGCGAGCTCTTCTCGGGCGACTTGCTCTTCGCCGGCTCGGTCGGACGCGTCGACCTCGCCGGCGGCGACTGGGAGACG
>DATAUN010000007.1:0-4708 GCA_036268235.1 Gaiellaceae bacterium | reverse complement strand
GAGATCGTCGGGAAGGTGACGTAGCGGAACGTCTGGAAGCCGTTCGCGCCGAGGTCCATCGACGCCTCCGAGAGCGACCCCGGGACACGCCGCAGCCGCGCGATCACGTTGTTGTAGACGACCACCACGCAGAACGTCGCGTGGCCGATCACGATCGTGAGCAGCCCGAAGTTGATCTTCCAGAACGTGAAGTACGAGTTGAGCGCCATGCCGGTCACGATCCCGGGCAGTGCGATCGGCAGCACGAGCAGGAACGAGATCGCCTCGCGCCCGAAGAAGCGGAAGCGGTGCACGCCGAAGGCCGCGGCCGAGCCGAGGACGAGCGCGACGAGCGTCGCGAACGCGCCCGCCTTGAGCGAGAGGTAGAGCGCCTGGCGCATCGCGTCGTTGTGGAGCGTCGGCCCGAACCACTTCGTCGTCAGCCCCGGGATCGGCCAGCTCTGCACGATCGACTTGTTGAACGCGTAGAGGCAGATGATCGCGATCGGCACGTAGAGGAAGAGCAGCACGAGGCCGACCCAGACGCGGAGAGCGATGCGTGTGCGAAGTGTCTCCATCACAGGGCGTCGAAGGCGCCAAGGCGGCGCGCGATCAGCAGGTATAGCGCCATGACGCCGACCGGCACGACGGCGAAGGCTGCCGCGAACGGCAGTTGCGACTGGTTGATGTTGTCGTAGACGACGTTGCCGATGAACTGGCTCGACGCGCCGCCGACGAGGAGCGGCGTGATGTAGTCGCCGAGCGTCAGGGAGAACGTGAAGATCGAGCCCGCGACGATCCCCGGCAGCGCGAGCGGCAGGATCACGCTGCGGAGCGTCCGCCAGCCCTTGCCGCCGAGGTCGCGCGACGCCTCGATGTAGGAGTGGGGGATGCGCTCGAGCGCGGCGTAGACCGGCAGGATCATGAACGGCAGCCAGATGTAGGAGAAGACGATCCAGACCGCGGTGTTCGTGTACGAGATGTTCGCCGCGGGCAGTCCGACCTTGCGGAGCGTCCAGTTGAGGACGCCGTCGTTGTCGAGGATCAGCCGCCAGGCGTAGACGCGCGCGAGGTACGACGCCCACAACGGCAGCAGCACGAGCACGAACAGGACGGCGCGCGTGCGCGACGACGCAACGCGTGCCATGTAGTACGCGAACGGAAAGGCGATGATCGCGTCGGTGACGGTCACCGCGGCCGCGATCAAGATCGTGCGCCGGGCAATCACGTGGTACGCGCCGACGTGCCAGAGCTGCGAGAAGTTCGCCCACGTCCACTGGTGCACGAGCTCGCCGGTGAACGAGTTGACGGTCCACAGCGCGGACACGAACAACGCGACGAGCGCGGCGACGTAGACGAAGACGAAGGCGCCGACCGGAGGCGTGAGCAGCGAGACGGCTCTCAGCCACGGTCGGCGCCAGAGCGCGCCGCCGGGTCGGCGGCGCGCTCCGTTGCCGTTCGGCCTCAACCCTTGAGCTCGGTCCAGGCCTGCTGCCACTTCGTGTAGTCCATGCAGTTCGACTGCTTGGACCACCCACACTGGGCGATGGGCGTCTTCCAGAAGTAGATCTGCTTGAAGTACTTGAGCGGCGCGTTCGCGTGGTACTGCGCACACGAGCCCTTGGACAGCTTGTCCATGATCGGGCACGCCTTCGAGTTGACCGGCGTCTCGCCGAAGTAGATCGCCTGCTCGGCCTGCACCTTCGGCGTCGAGACGTAGGCGAGCCACTTGTACGCGCACGCGAGGTTCTTCGTGTGCGACGAGACCATCCACGTGTCGAGCCAGCCCGTTGCGCCTTCCTTCGGGATCAGGTCCTTCACCGGTGCGCCGGCGGCCTTCAGCGTGTTCGTCTGGTACGGCCACGAGGCGCCGACGACGGCGTCGCCGTTCTTGAACAGCCCGATCTCGTCCGAGGCGAGCGCCCAGTACTTCTTGATCAACGGCTTCTGCTGCTTGAGCAGGTTCAGCGTCGCGTTGAACTGGCTCTGGTCGAGCTCGTACGGGTCCTTGATCCCGAGCGACGGCTTGGTCTTCATCAGGTACAGCGCCGCGTCGGCGATCTGGATCGGGTTGTCGGGGACGGTGACCTTGCCCTTGTACTTCGGGCTGTAGATGACCGACCACGAAGTCGGAGCCGGCTTCACGAGCTTTGTGTTGTAGAGGAGCGTGTTCGGGCCCCACTGCAGCGAGATGCCGTAGTGCTTCCCGGCGACGGTGTTGTTCGGCGGCGACTGGAACGCCTTGCCGAAGTTCTTGAAGTCGGGGACCTTCGACGGGTCGACGACCTGCACGTCCTTGCCGTAGATCAGGCGCAGCGACGCGTCGCCGGACGCCGAGACCATGTCGTACTGGTCGCCACCGCCGGAGCGCATCAGCGTCACCATCTCGTCGGAGGAGCCGGCGTACTTCGGCACGACCTTGCAGCCGCTCTGCTTCTCGAACGGCGTCACCCACTGCGGCTGGAGGTAGCCCTCCCACGCGACCATGTTCAGCGTGCCGCCGCCGCTTGCCTGCGTCGAGCCTGCCGCCGGGAACGCCGCGGCAACCGCGAGGACTGCAAGCAGCGCCCACATGCGCTTCGTCATCTGACCTCCTGCTGTTTCTGGGGTTCGGGGGGTTGGATCTCGTACGCGTCCTCGTCGCGCCAGGAGACGTGCACGCGCGTGCCGGCGTCGAGTGTCGAGCCGTCGTTTTGCCTCACGAGTGTGAGCCGGTCGCCCGCATCCGTGTCGACGAGGATCCGCGTGAACGCGCCGACGAAGATCACGTCGGCGACCGTGGCCGCCTCGCCGTGACCGTTCAGCACGATCCGCTCGGGACGCACCGAGAAGCGGCGGCCGCCGCGCTCGAGGATGTTCGACGTGCCGACGAAGCCCGCGACGAACTCGGTCGCCGGCTTGCCGTACACATCGGCGGGGCTGCCGACCTGCTCGATCTTCCCCTCGTTGAACACGGCGAGGTGGTCGCTCATCGTCAGCGCCTCCTCCTGGTCGTGCGTCACGTAGAGGAACGTCATGCCGAGCTCGCGCTGCAGCGACTTGAGGAAGACTTGCATCTCCTGGCGCAGCTTCAGGTCGAGTGCGCCGAGCGGCTCGTCGAGGAGCAAGACCTTCGGCCGGTTGACGATCGAGCGCGCGAGCGCGACGCGCTGGCGCTGGCCGCCCGAGAGCTGGATCGGCTTGCGGCCGCCGTAGCTGCCGAGCCGCACCATCTCGAGCACCTCGTCGACCTGGTGCCTGCGCGCCGCGCGCGGGACGCCCTTCACCTTCAGCCCGTAGCCGACGTTCTCGGCAACGGTCATGTGCGGGAAGAGCGCGTAGTCCTGGAAGACGGTGTTGACGTCGCGCGCGTACGGCGGGCGGTGCGTGATGTCCTCGCCGCCGATCGTGACGCGGCCGGCGTCGGGCCGCTCGAAGCCGGCGATGATGCGAAGCGTCGTCGTCTTGCCCGAGCCCGACGGCCCGAGCAGCGTGAAGAACTCGCCGGCGCCGATCGTCAGGTCGACGTCGTCGACGGCGAGCACGTCGCCGTAGCTCTTGCGGCACCCCTCGAGCGCGACGTCAGCCGCCAAGGACCCTCTCCAGGATGTCGAGACCGCGCTCGAGCTCTGCGTCCTCGATCGCGAACGGGACGAGGATGCGGATCACGTTGCCGTAGATCCCGCACGAGAGCAGCATCAGCCCTTGCTCGCGCGCCTCGCGCGTGATGCGCGTCGTCTCCTCGCCGTTCTGCTCGGGCAGCTCGAGCGCGACCATCGGACCGAGCCCGCGCACCTCCGAGCCTTTCGGCGCCATCGCCTCGAGCCGCTCGCGGATCCGCGCGCCGATCTTCTCCGCGTGCGGCCGCTGCGCGGTGAGCGCGTCGAGGATCGCGACCGCTGCGGCGCACGCGAGCGGGTTGCCGCCGAACGTGCCGCCGAGGCCGCCGGGCGGCACTGCGTCCATCAGCGCTGCGCTGCCGGTGACAGCCGCGAGGGGAAGACCGCCGCCGAGCGTCTTGCCGGAGACGAGCAGGTCGGGCTCGACCCCGTAGTGCTCGATCGCCCACACGGGCCCGGTGCGCCCGCAGCCGCTCTGCACCTCGTCGTCCACGTAGAGGATCCCGTAGTCGTCGAGCAGCTCCTGCAGGCGCTTCGGGAAGTCGGGCGTCATCGGGATGAAGCCGCCTTCGCCCTGCACCGGCTCGAGCACTGCGCACGCGACGGAAGCCGGGTCGACGTCGCCCTTGAAGAGCCGCTTGAGCGCAGCGATCGCATCGTCCTCGCTGACGCCGCGGAACGGGTACGGCGCGGGTGTGCGGTAGACCTCGGGCGCGAACGGCCCGAAGCCCTGCTTGTACGGCACGACCTTCGAGGTCATCGTCATCGAGAGCAGCGTGCGGCCGTGGAACGCGTTGTCGAAGACGACCACCGCGGGCCGCCCGGTCGCGACGCGCGCGATCTTGACGGCGTTCTCGACCGCCTCCGCGCCGCTCGACAGCAGGAGCGACTTCTGTTGCTCGCCGCGGCACGGCGAGAGCGCCGCGAGCCGGCGGCACACCTCGACGTACGGCTCGTACATCCCGACCATGAAGCACTGGTGCATGTAGCGGTCGACCTGCGCGTGCACCGCGTCGACGACCGCGGGCAGGTTATGGCCGAGGTTCGCGCAGCCGAGGCCGCCGGCGAAGTCGATGTACTCGCGCCCGTCGACGTCCCAGATGCGGGCGCCTGAGGCGCGTTCGACGACG
>DATAUN010000006.1:0-4569 GCA_036268235.1 Gaiellaceae bacterium | reverse complement strand
GAGCTCGGCGACGATCAGATTCGCGATGCGCATCAGCTCCGGATCGTCGAGCGTGACGAAGTACATCGCGAGCCCCGCGCGCATCGCCTCGCGCGTCTTCGCGTGGCCGAGCACGATCTCGCGTCCGTTGCCGAAGCCGTCGACCGTCCGCTCGCCGCCGGTCGCGAGCTCCATCACGAGCAGGTCGGGGCCGCCCTCGTCCGGGAGCAGCTCGACGGCCTCCTCGAGTCGCATCGAAACCGACCCCGGCCGCTCGTTCAGCAGCTGGTGCGCGCGGTCGACGGTCGGGTCGAGGATGCGGAAGCCGCGCGAGCCTGACGAGAACACCGGCTTGAAGCACACCGCGCGGTCCGGGTAGCCGAGCTCGCGGGCGGCGGCGTCGACTTCCCGCGCGCCGTTCACGCGCCGGAACTCCGGGGCGGTCACGCCGATGCGGTGCAGGAACGCGTACGTCTCCGCCTTGTCATTCGAGCGGTGGATCGCGTCCGGCTTCGAGACGAGCACCGGCATCGGGAACCGATCGACGTGCGCCGCGAGGCCTTCGAGATCGAACGACGACTGCGGGAGGATCGCGTCGACGTTCTCCCGCGTCGCGACTTCGAGCATCGCGTCGGGGAACGAAGGATCGGCGCCGCCCGGCACGAGGTGGAACGCGTCGCAGAGATGCCGGCCGACGGAGCGCTCGCTCATGTCGGTGCCGACGAGCCGAACCTCGCGCTCGCCGTTCTCGCGCAGCGCCCGCAGCAGCGCAGCCGTTCCCGGCGCGCCCGCGGCGGTGACCATGACGGTGATCGGCTTCATGTGAGGAACGTAGCGAGTTCGGCGCAATGGTCCAACGTCCACTGATAGTTGGCGCGGATCACCTCGATCGGCGCCGAGCCGCGCCAGAGACCGTCCTCGATTCGCTCGCGCCGGTGCTCCAGCAGGTCGTCGAGCAACGTCGAGCGCTCGGCCGCGCTCAACCCATAGGCGTCGCACAGAAGCCGCAGCTGCTCGCCGCGGCGCTCGAGCGGGATGCCCCACTCGACCAGCTGCTCGTCGATCCGCACTCCGGCCCAGTACGTGGCCGCCAGAGCTACTTCGAGCGCGCGCGTCACGGGCCGCGCGAGCTCCCAGTCGATCAGCGCCGCAGGCTGACCGTCGCGGAAGATCACGTTCGTCCAGAAGAGATCGCAGTGGCCGATCACGAGCGGTGCTGGTGCGAATCCACTCTGCGCGTCGTGCGCGCGCCGAAGCAGGCGACCGATGTTGGCGACGACCTCGTCCGACCACGGGACGGGCGCGAACGCCGGCTCGCCTTCGACGTAGGAGAGGATCTCCCGTCCGTGCTCATCGACGCCGAGGTAGCGCGGTGCGCCGTCGAAGCCAACGCTCTCATACCAGCGCAACAAATCGACGACGTGCTCCGGTTCGGGTGGTCGCCGCACCGTGTCTCCGACGCGAACCACGACATTCATATCGCCGCCCTCGAGCGGGATCTCGGTCACGACAGATCGATGCGGTCGTCCCGGAGATGCTCGAGCCGCGCCGCGCGATCTGCGTCGAGCATCGACTCCATCGACTCGCGCATCGTGGCGCCCTCGAACGCCCAGATCTCCGGATGGGTGAGCAGCTGCAGCCACTCGAACGATCCGGCGCGAAGCTCGTCGTGCGGACACCCATGCCGCCAGTGCTGGTTCGAATCCGAGCGGTAGTGCTCCGGATCGAAGAACGGCGCCTCCATCACATTGACGGCGCCCTCGATCGGCGCGCGCATGTACTCCGGATCCGGGTTGTGCCAGGCGACGACCGGGTCGAAGCGCGCGTCGAGATCGACGTTCGGCCACACGGCGTGATGCGCGACGCGATGACCGAGCTCGCGCAGCCGCTCGATCGTGCGCTCACCCTCCGGCGACGCGAGGTTGTAGAAGACGGAGCGCGTCATCAGGAACCACGTCGACCATGCGCCTTCGTCCGCCTCGACCTCCGCGACTGCGAGCGCGCCGGCGAGCGACAGGTCGACGTCGTGGCGCAGGATCAGGTCGCCCGCCTCCGGCGCGCGATCGAACCCCGACCACCGGTAGCCGCCGTCGCGCGCCGCGCGCACCAGCTCGCGATAGTGCGCCAGCGAGAAGTCGCAGGTCACTCGACCTCCACGTCGAGCAGCGTCGACGCCGCCTCTGCGCGCTCGAGCGCCTCCAGGTTCGTGTCGCCGGTGGCGATCACATAGCCGCGCCGGTCGCCGTCGAGGCGCACCGGCCGGATCGTCTCGCCGAGCTGGAGGTAGACGTCCGCCTGCACGACGCCTGGAAACGCGAGCACCTTCTCGAGCGACCCGATTCGCTTCACGACGCCTGTCGGCAGCGGCCCGGGCGACGCGGTGAAGAAGCGAATCGCGAGCGGCTGTGCGAACTGCGGCCGCACGAGCTCGTCGGGCAGCTCGTCGCCGAGCGCCATCCGGATCTGCACCTCGACGAGGTCGACTCCGACCGCGACGCGCACGAGATCCGCCATCTGCCCGCCCGGGATCCGCGCCGCACACTCGACCACGATCACGCGGCCGTCGGGCGCCGCGATCAGCTGCGGGAACGCGATGCCGTTCCGCAGCCCGAGCGCATGCACCGTCCGTTCGGCGACCTGCTCGGAGAGTGAGAGCTGCTCGGGCGGGATCGTCGGCGGGTAGACGTGGATCCAGCCGACGCCGAAGCCGATCCCAGGCGGCCGCATGCGGTCGGAGAGCGTCAAAAGGATCTGCTCGCCGGCGCGCGCGACGACAATCCCGTTCAGCTCCGTCCCGTCGACGAACTCTTCGAGGATCGCCTCCTCGCTCGGCGACGCGCGCAGCGCCTCGTGCAGGTGGCGGTCGATGTCGTCGATCGACTCGACGCGGAAGACGCCGCGCTGCCCGCCCGAGTCGGCGGGCTTCAGCACCGCGGGGAAGCCCACCTCGTCGGCGGCTCGGCGCCTCTCCGAGAGCGTGCGCACCGCGGCGAACCGCGGCTGCGGCACCCCCGCGTCCGCGAGCCGGCGGCGCATCGCCACCTTGTGCGTCATCAGGTGCGCGGTCTCGACGCCGATCCCCGGCAGGCCGCGCGCCTCTGCGACGGCGGCGACGACCGGCACGGCGCGGTCGGCGCTCACCGTCAGCACGCCGTCCAACTTCAAGCGCGCGGTCGCCTTCAGCACCGCGTCGACGTCCGAGAAGTCGACGACCTTCGCGATGTCCGCCTCCTTCAACCCCGGTGCCTCCGGGTTGCGGTCGACGGCGGCGACGCGCAGGCCCATCGCCTTCGCCTGGATGATCGCGCGGCGCTGGTGGCGCCCCGCGCCGACGAAGAGCACGGTCCTCATGTGACGCGCCGAACCTCGTCCCGGTAACGCCGGTCCCGGAGCGCGAGCCGCACGCGCTCGGACAACGAGCGCGGATGGAGCTCAGCGCAAAGAACCGCCGAAGCGCCAGGCCCGCGTGCGCCGTAGCGAAGCCCGGGCGTCAGCTCCGGCACCGAGCCCCAGCCATCGTCCGTCAGCTCGTACAGCTCGTCCTCGTAGACGAGGAAGCCCGCGCGGCCGAAGCGGTCGACCCACTCGGAGGGCTCGTAGACCGACTGCTCGGGGAGCAGCTCGCGCTCGCCGGTCGGCACGGTGACGAGCACGCGCAGCGCGATCCGGTGCAGCTCGCGCAACGCCGCGTCGAGCGAGTCCTCCGACTCGGCACCGAGGCCGTACTGCGTGTTGTCGCGGCCGACGTGCTCGAGCGTCGAGATCGCGATTGCGACGTCGAACGACTCATCCTCGAAGGGAAGATCGCGCAGGTCGGCCTGGACGCTCGTGATGCCGGGGACCTCGCGCAGCACGAGGTCGACACCGGTCACGTTGTCAAGCTCGCCGAGCCCTTCGAGATACGTCGGCTCGGCAAAGGCGTAGCCGATGTCGAGCACGCGCTCGCCGGGCACGATGCGCGAGAGGCACCACGGGATCTCGACCGGCCGCTCGTCGACCCGGGCCGGCGCCGCGAGGTTCCGGGGCCGCTCGCCCTCGCGCCGTCGCGCCGCAGCCCAGGCGACGCTGTCCTCGAGGAGACGGATGTGCTCGAACTCCGGCGACGTCGCGAGCTCTTGGAGCAGGGACGCATACGACATGCCCGCCAAGAGGCGCTCTTCGGTCGCCTGCAGCTCGGCCGGTTCGATCGGCCGGCGCAGCACGAAGCGCCAGAGCTCGTCAAGGTCGCGGTGCACGTGCCCAGGCTAACCTTCCGCGGATGCTCGAAGGCAAGCGGATCTTCATCACGGGCGGCGCGGGCTTCATCGGCACGACGCTCGCGCGCGAGCTCGTGGAGCGGAACGAGATCATCGCGTTCGACAATCTCCACCGCGATGCGGTCTCCGGCACCGAGCTCGGCGACCATCCGAACTACTCGCTCGTCCAGGGCGACATCCTCGACCAGGACGCGATGCGCGAAGCGGCCGCGGGCGTGACGCACTTCGTCCACTGCGCGGCGATCGCCGGCGTCGACACCGTGCTGCAGAGCCCCGTGCGCGTCATGCGCGTCAACGTGATCGGCACGTACAACGCGCTCGAGGCTGCGCTCTC
>DATAUN010000005.1:0-17572 GCA_036268235.1 Gaiellaceae bacterium | reverse complement strand
ACGCTTGAACTGGATCGCGATCGTCGTCTCGCGCCGCGCGAGCCGCTTGCCCATCCGCACGTAGAACGGCGTGTCGGCCCAGCGCCAGTTGTCGACGAAGAGCTTCGCCGCGACGAACGTATCCGTCATCGACCCCGGCGCCACGCCCTGCTCCTCGCGATAGCCCGGCACCTCGACGCCCTCGACGAGCCCCGGGCCGTATTGGCCGCGCACGACGTGCTTCGGCCCCGGCGTGTGCATCGCCTTCAGCACCTTCACCTTCTCGTTGCGCACCGAATCGGCCGTGAAGTCGATCGGTGGTTCCATCGCCGTGATCGCGACGAGCTGCAGCAGGTGGTTCTGGAAGATGTCGCGGATCGCGCCCGCCTGCTCGTAGTAGCCGGCGCGACCCTCGATCCAGATCGATTCGGCCACCGTGATCTGCACGTGGTCGATGAACTGCCTGTTCCAGATCGGCTCGAAGATGCCGTTCGCGAACCGAAGCGCCAGCATGTTCTGGACGGTCTCCTTGCCGAGGTAATGGTCGATCCGGAAGACCTCGTTCTCGGCGAAGTGCTGCTGGATCTCCGCGGTCAGCGCCTTCGCGGACGCGAGATCGTGCCCGAACGGCTTCTCGATGACGAGGCGGATCCAGCCCTCGGCGCCGCGCCGCTCGGCGATCTCCTCGACAAGCGTCCCGATCGCGCTCGGCGGCACCGCGAAGTAGTAGACGCGGTTCCCGCCGGTGCCGCGCTGCTCGTCGAGCTCCGTCAGCGTGTCGCGTAGCTCGTCCTCGCCCTTGTCGTCGGCGAAGTCGAGCGTGACATAGCGCATCCCGTCGGCGAGCTTCTTCCAGACCTCCTCGTCGAACGGATCGCGCGCGTGATCCTTGACCGCCTGCTTCATCCGTTCGCGGAACGCGTCGTCGGTCTCCTCGGTGCGCGCGGCGCCGATGATCCCGAACTTCTCCGGGAGCAGGCCGCGCACCTCGAGCGCGTAGAGCGCCGGCAGCAGCTTCTTCGAGGTCAGGTCGCCGGAAGCACCGAAGATGACGAGGATGCAGGGGTCCGGCCGCCGACGGAGCCGCAGCCCTTCGGCGAGCGGATTCTCGGCGGCCGTGCTCACGCGCGCGGGTCCTGTGTCTGCGCCTGCGCCGTCTCGACGGCCTTCACGGCGTGGCCGCCGAACTGGTTGCGAAGCGCAGCGTTCACCTTCGCCGCGAACGACTCCTTCTGACGCGACGCGAACCGCGCGAAGAGCGCCGCGGTGATCACGGGCACAGGCACGTCTTCGGCAATCGCCTCGGCGATCGTCCAGCGTCCCTCGCCCGAGTCGTCCACGTAGCCCTCGATCTTCTCGAGATGCGTGCCCTCCTTCTCGAACGCGGCATGCAACAGCTCGAGGAGCCACGAGCGAACGACCGAGCCGTAGCGCCAGATACCGGAGATCTCGTGCAGGTCGAGGTCGAACTCGGATTTCTCCATCACCTCGAACCCCTCGGCGTAGCTCTGCATCAGCCCGTACTCGATTCCGTTGTGGACCATCTTCACGAAGTGGCCCGCGCCCGCCGCGCCGACGTGCGCGTAGCCGTCCTTCGGCGCGAGGTCGACGAAGACCGGCTCGACCTGCGCAACCGCGTCGGCGTCGCCGCCGACCATCAGGCAGTAGCCGACCTCGAGCCCCCACACGCCGCCCGACACGCCGGCGTCGACGAAGTGGATGCCCTTCTCCTTCGCCGCCGCGTACCGACGCTGCGAGTCGTGGAAGTTCGAGTTGCCGCCGTCGACGATCACGTCGCCCGGCTCGGCGAGCCCGATCAGCGTCTGGAACGTGTCCTCGGTGACCTTCCCCGCGGGAACCATCATCCAGAACGAGCGCGGCGCGTCGAGTTGGTCGCGAAGCTCTTCGAGCGTCTTCGCCGTCGACTCGACGCCCGGGTCGTACGTCTTCATGTCGTGGCCGTGCTCCTCCAGGCGCTTCGTCATGTTGCCGCCCATCCGGCCGAGCCCGATCATGCCGAGTTGCACCTAGACCTCCTCGAGACGGATGCGCGCGAGCCGCCGGCCGCGCTCCTGTAGCAACGCATAGTCCGCCGCGGCCTGCGCGCGGATCAGCTTGCCGAACCCGAACGGCTGGTTCGGAATCGGGATCTCCTCGCCGGTCTCGTCGACGACCTGCAGGAAGAGGCCCGTCGGCGGTCCGCCCTTGTGCAACTGCCCGGTCGAGTGCTGGTAGCGCGGCCCGAAGCCGTGCGTGACGACGCAACCCGTCGCCTCGCGCGCGCGCGCCGCGAGCTCGAGCACCTTCTCCTCGTTCGCCGCCGTCGGGTTGACGAACGCCTGGATGCAGACGTAATCACCGAGCTGAGCCTGTGCGTACAGCTCTTCCGGAGAGCTCACCGGATCTACTAGCGGATCCTGGCCGGAGGACAGGATCTGCTTCGTCTTGTCCTTCCCCGCCTGCACGTCCGGCTGGTCGAACGCGTTGATCTCGAGGATCGAGCCGGCGACCGCGACCGCGAACTCCCAGCGGAAGAACTCCTGCGCGAGCTCGTACTCGCCGGTCAGCCGCACGTCCTGCGCCTGGCGGTCGGGGCCGTCCGCGGACTCGCCGGGCGCCGGGATGAGCCCCTTGCCCTGCTTGCCGGTGGACTCCGCGATCAGCTGCTCGACCCAGAGGCCGAACCCCTGCGCGCTGTCCGGGACACACACCTTGTCGCGCCCGTCCCGCCAGTTCTCGCCGAGCGAGAGCCCGAGCTCGAGGCCCGGGTTGCCCTCCGAAAGACGGCACGCCTCGGCCATCTCCTGCGCGCGCTCGAGGAAGCGCACGACGTCGATCCCCATCAGCGCGGCGGGGAGCATCCCGAACGCCGACAGTGCCGAATAGCGGCCGCCGATCGTCGGCTCGCCGGGGAATACCGCGTCGAACTCGTTGTCGCGCGCGTACTGCTCGAGCTCCGAGCCCGGATCGGTGATCGCGGCCCACAGCCCGCCCTGCTGGTGGAAGTAGTCCGTGTGCGAGCGCGTCTCGAGCGTCGAGCCGGACTTCGACGCGGAGAGAAACAGCGTGCGGTTCACGTCGATCTTCAACTGCAAATCGCGGATCGCCTGCGGGTGTGTCGTGTCGAGCACATGGAACGTCTCCTGCCGGAACGTCCGCCGAATCACCTCCGGCGCGAGCGACGACCCGCCCATCCCGAGCAGCACGACCGCATCGATCCGATCGACCATGGAGTCGGCGAACTGCAGCAGCAGATCGGTGTCCTCCGCCATGCGCCACGGCTCGTCGAGCCAGCCGAGCCACTTGGCTTCGTCCGCGTTCGTCCACAGCGACGCGTCGTGCGCCCAGATGCGCTCGACGATCTCGGAGGACGAGGTCATGCGGCGGCCAACGAGCCGCGCTTCGCGCGGATGCTCTCGACGATCTCCTCGAAGGAGTCGGCGAACTTCTGGACGCCTTCGGCTTCGACCGTGTCGGTGACGTCGTCGTATTCGACGCCGGCCTCGGCGAGCTGCTCGAGCAGCTTGTGTGCCTCCGGCAGCCCTTCGAGCACCGTGTCGCCGCGCACCTCGCCGTGATCCTGGAACGCCTCGATCGTCTCGAGCGGCATCGTGTTCACCGTCTCCGGGCCGATCAGCTCCTCGACGTACATCACGTCGCGATACGCCGGGTTCTTCGCCGACGTCGACGCCCACAGGCACCGCTGCTTCGTCGCGCCCTTGCTTTCGAGGTAGTCCCAGCGCGGACCGCTGAACGCCTGGAGGTAGTGCTCATAGGCGAGCTTCGCATTCGCGACCGCGAGCTTCCCTTGCAGCTTCTTGTTGCCGACCGCCTCGAGGCGCTTGTCCGTCTCCGTGTCGACGCGCGAGACGAAGAACGACGCGACCGACGCGATCTTCGACGGATCGCCGGCGCCGGCAACGAGCCGCTCGAGCCCGCGCAGGTACGCCTCGACGACGGCCTTGTAGCGCTCGAGCGAGAAGATCAGCGTGATGTTGATCGACGTGCCGTGCGCGATGCAATCCTCGATCGCCGGCAGCCCGGGCGCCGTCGCCGGGATCTTCACCATCAGATTCGGCCGGTCGACCTCGGTCGCGATCCAGCGGGCCTGCTCGAACGTCCCCTCGGTGTCGTAGGCGAGGCCCGGCAGCACCTCCATCGATACGTATCCGTCGGCGCCCTTCGCATCGTCGTACGCCGGCTTCAGGACGTCGCACGCATCGCGGATGTCCTGGAGCGCGAGCGAGAAGAAGATCTTCGTGGGGTCGTCGGTCTCCGCGAGCAACTTGCGCATGTCCTCGTCGTACGCGTCGCCCGACGAGAGCGCCTTCTGGAAGATCGTCGGGTTCGAGGTGACGCCGGTGACAGCGTCCTCTTTCATCATCCGCTTCAGCTCGCCGGAGTGGACGAGCTCACGCGAGAGCGTGTCGAACCAGACCGACTGCCCGCGCGCGGCGAGCTCATGCAGGCGTGACTTCGCCATTCTTCATCGTCCTTTCCATCTCGGCGACCTTCAGCAGGCGCTCGACGTAGCGGTCGCCGCCGTTGAAGGTCGCATTCAAAAACGTTGTGACGAGCTCTGCTGCGAGCGACGGCCCGACGACTTCGGAGCCGAGACAGAGGACGTTCATGTCGTCGTGCTCCACGCCCTGGTGCGCGCTGTAGGCGTCGTGGCAGATCGCCGCGCGGATCCCGGTCATCTTGCAGGCGGCGACCGAAGCGCCGACGCCGGAGCCGCACACGAGCACGGCCCGCGCCGCGTCGCCCTGCTGGATCGCCTCGCCGACCTCGCGCGCCTTGTCGGGATAGTCGAGCCGCACCGCATCCGTGTCGGTGCCGAAGTCGATCACGTCGTGCTCCGACAACACGCTGAAGACCGCGTCTCGCAAATGCACGCCGCGGTGGTCGAAAGCGACCGCGACCTTCACGTCACAGCACTTCCACGCGTGCGATGCGGCCCTCGTCGAACGTGAAGCGGAGGGGCAGGGTGCGGCCGTCCGCCTGCACCATCACGACCGCGTGGCCGTCGTGACGCACCTCGATCCCCTCGACGTGCACGGAGGGCAGCTCGCCCTCCATGCAGAACCCGGGCGAGACGACCGAGAGGAACGTCTTCACGGTGTCCGCTTCACGACTCACGCGACCCGCTCCAGGAGCGCCGTCGCGCGCGCGACCACGTTGTCCAGGTTGTAGCCGAACTGTTCCAGGACCGTCGTGCCGGGCGCCGAAGCGCCGAAGTGCTCGATCGAGATCGACGCGCCGCGGTCGCCGACCCAGCGCGACCAGCCGAGCGCGACACCGGGCTCGACCGAGAGCCGCGCCTTGACCTCGGGCGGCAGAACCTCGTCGCGGTAGTCCGACGACTGCTGCTCGAAGAGCTCCCAGCACGGCATCGAGACGACGCGCACCGCCGGCCCGTCAGCTGCGATCTTGCGGCCCGCCTCGAGCGTGAGGCCGACCTCGGCGCCGGTCGCGATCAGGATCAGCTCCGGCGGGCCGGACTCCCAGAGCGTGTACGCGCCGCGCTCGAGGCCGGACGCAGGAGCGAGATCGGAGCGATCGAGCGTCGGCACCTTCTGCCGCGACAGCGAGAGTGCGACGGGGCCATCCGTCCGCTCGAGCGCCGCCTTCCACGCCCACGCCGTCTCGTTCGCGTCGGCCGGGCGCACGAACCACAGGTTCGGGATCGCGCGCAGCGCGGCGTACGTCTCGACGGGCTGGTGCGTCGGCCCGTCCTCGCCGAGCCCGACCGAATCGTGCGTCCAGGCCCACACGACAGGCAGGCCCATCAGCGCGGACAGCCGCACCGCCGGGCGCATGTAGTCGCTGAAGATCAGGAACGTCGAGCCGTACGGCTTCACGCACCCGCCGTGCACGGCGATGCCGTTGACGATCGAGCCCATCGCGTGCTCGCGGATGCCGAACGCGATGTTGCGCCCCACCCACTTGTCGGAGAAGAGACCACCGCCGACGAACTCGGTGTACGTCGACTCGACGAGGTCCGCGGCGCCGCCGATCATCGTCGGGACCGCGTGCTTGAACGCCTGCATGACCGTCTTGGCTGCGGCGCGCGTCGCGAGCTCCTCGCCCGGCTCGAACTCGGGCAGGTCCCACGCGCCGATGCGGCCGTCCCAGGCGGCGTCCCATTCCTCACGCGCCTTCGGGAACGCCTCCGACCAGCGGGAGAAACCCTGCTCCCAGCCGGTCTCGAGCTCGTTGCCGCGGTCGACCCGGTTCATGTGCGCGTACACCTCGTCGGGGACGTAGAAGTGCTTGTCGGGATCCCAGCCGAGCGCCTTCTTCGCCGCGGCGACCTCGTCGGCCCCGAGCGGATTGCCGTGAGCCTTGGCGGTGTCCATCAGGTGCGGGGCGGGGTAGCCGATGTGCGTATGGACGACGATCATCGACGGCTTCTCCGTCTCGTCGTGCGCATTCGCGATCGCCTCACGGAGAGCGTCCAGTTCGTTGACGTCGGCCACGTACTGCACGTGCCAGCCGAGCGCCTCGAAGCGCGCGCCGCGATCCTCGGTGAACGAGATCGCCGTCGTGCCGTCGATCGAGATGTGGTTGTCGTCGTAGAAGTAGACGAGCTTGCCGAGCCCGTTCGTGCCGGCGAGCGAGCCTGCCTCGTATGACAGGCCTTCCATCAGGTCGCCGTCCGAGCAGATCACGTAGACGCGGTGGTCGACGATGTTGTGGTGCGGCCGGTTGAACGTTCCCGCGAGGAAGCGCTCGGCAAAGCCCATGCCGACGCCGTTTGCGAAGCCCTGACCGAGCGGCCCCGTCGTCACCTCGACGCCCTCGGTGTGGCGGTACTCGGGATGACCCGGCGTCGCCGACTGCCACTGGCGGAAGCGCTTCAGCTCCTCGAGCGAGAGGTTGTAGCCCGACAGGTGAAGCGCGGAGTACTGGAGCACGCACGCGTGCCCGGCGCTGAGGACGAACCGGTCGCGGTTCGGCCAGTGCGGGTGCGCCGGGTTGTGGTTCATCACCTCGCCGTAGAGGAGGTACGCGAGCGGCGCGAGCGCCATCGCCGTGCCTGGGTGCCCGGCGTTCGCCTGCTGCACCGCGTCCATCGACAGGGTCCTGATCGTGTCGACGGAGAGCTGTTCGATCTCCGAGTTCGCCAACGCTCCTCCTCGCGGTCGCCTTCCCTGCGAGCGTAACGACTATTCGCCCGGAGCCGCGCCGGCTCCGCGTGCGTGGAGGTGGATCGCGTGCCGCTCTGCGCGCGGCTCCACGACCCGCTCCACAGGGGCAGGCGGAACCGGCAGGCCGAGGCGTTCGAGCCCCACCGCCGCGGCCCCGCGCGCCGATCCCTCGGCGACGCCCGACACCTCGACCGTCCGGCCGAGCACGTCCGCGAGCACCTGCAGCCACGCGGGGTTCGCAAGCAGTCCGCCGCCCGTGGCGACGACCGACTGCAGGTCGCCGATCGCGTCGAGAACGTCCGCCAGCCGGTAGCAGACCGCCTCCAGCGCGGCCTGCGCGATGTCGAGGGGCGTCGTCGCGAACGAGAGGCCGTGGATCGCTCCCCGCCGGTTTGCGTTCCAGCCGAGCGAGCGCTCACCGCCGAGGAACGGCTCGAACACGAGCCCGTGCGCAGCCGGCTCCCGCTCGGCGAGGCTGTCGTCGTCGAACTTCGCCAGCGTCTCCAGGAGCCACGCGTGCAGGTTGCCGCCGTCCGAGAGTGCGCCGCCTTCGCAGAACCGCCGCTCATCGAGGCGGTAGAGGAAGAGGCCGGCCCGCGGCTCTGCCGCTTCCGCCTCGTAGACGACGCGCGCCGCCGCGGACGTGCCGACCATGACCGCGGCCCGTCCGCGGGTGACGCAGCCGGCGCCGACGTTCGAGCAGGCGCCGTCGCCGAGCGCCGGCCAGACGCCGGCGACAGGCTCGTCCGACACCGGAGCGAGCTGCGATGCCTCGACGCCGACTGCCGCGAGCGTCTCCTCGTCCCACGCAAGGCGGTTCGGGTCGAAGAGACCGGTGCCGCTCGCCATCGAGACGCTCGTGCGCAGCTCGCCGGTCAGCTTCAAGAGCAGGTAGTCGCCGAACGAGAGGTAGCGCGCGCCGCGCGCGAACGCGAGCTTCGCCGGCCAGAACGACGGGTGCAGGAAACAGCCGGTGCGCGCGTGGTACGCGACCGGGTCGAGCGCCGGCAGCTCGCCTGCGACTTCGCGCCACGTGAGGACCGGCGAGAGCGGCCGGTCGTGCGCGTCGACGGGCAGCAGCGAGTGCCAGAAGCACGAGATCGCGAGCGCGTCTCCCTCGCCGACGTGGGCGAGCACCGCGCGGCACGCGGCGACGAGCTCGTCCGCGTCGTAGGAGCCGTACGACACGTGCGCGTCGCCCGGCTCCGCGATCCCGTCCTCGCCGTAGGCGACCGCGCGCACGGAAGACGAGCCGACGTCGAGCGCGACGATCCGCGTCAGGCGGCGACCTCTTCCGGCTCGAGGGGCAGCCGCACCGTGAAGCACGTGCCTTCGCCGGCCCCCGAGCGGACGCCGATGCTGCCGCCGTGCGCTTCCGCGATCGCCTTGGAGATGACGAGCCCGAGACCGGTTCCCGGAATCGCCTGCTCGGTCGCGGTCGACGAGCGAAAGAACCGCTGGAACAGGCGGTCCTGCTCGAGCGTCGGAATCCCGATCCCGCTGTCCTCGATCTGGATCACCGCATCGCCGCCGTCGGTGAACGTGCGCGCCGTCACCGAACCGCCCGCCGGCGTGAACTTGATCGCGTTCGAGATGAGGTTCGAGACGAGCTGTGACAGCCGCTCGCGGTCGGCCCAGACGGGCTCCACCTCGGCGAGCTCCGCGCGAAAGTCGATCTCGCGCGAGCGCGCCAGGGCGCTCGACGACTCGACACAGTCGTGCACGACCTCGTCGATGCGCACGTTCCCAAACTGGAGCTGCAGCCCGCTCGCGTCGAGGCGCGCGACGAAGAGCAGGTCGCCGACGAGCCGCTGCAGACGCTCCGAGCTGCGGTAGACGATCGCGAGGAAGCGCTTCTGCTCGTCGGTGAGCTGGCCTGCTTCGCCCTCGCGGATCATCTCCAGGAAGCCCATCATCGAGGTGAGCGGCGTGCGCAGCTCGTGCGAGACCGTCGCGACGAACTCGTCCTTCAGGCGGTCGAGCTCGCGCTGCTGTGTCACCTCGCGCAGCGTCCAGACGCGACCGAGGAACTGGTCGCGGTCGTCGCGCACCGGGCTCGTGAATCCCTGGAAGACGCGGCCGGTGAGCGTGTCCTCGAACTCGTCGAAGGTCGCCTCGGTCGGGTTGTCGCGCAAGCGCTCCATGGCGTCGTGGTACTTCTCGCGATCCTTCATCCGCTCCTCGACCGAGAGCAGCCGGTCGACGACCGGCCCGTCGAACGACATGCCGAAGTCGCGCGTCAGGGTGACGATCGGGCGGTTCGCAAGCTGGACGTTCCCCTCGGCGTCCGAGAGCAGGATCCCGTCCACGGTCGAGTCGAGCACGGCGCGCAGCACGTTCGCGAGCCGCTCGACGTCGACGTTCTGTTCCTCGAGGACGCCCCGGTTCTGACGAAGCGACCGCGCCATGTCGTTGAAGGAGCGCGCGAGGTCGCCAACCTCGCCGGCGCCCTCCTCGGGCACTTCGACGTCGAGGTCGCCTCCGGTGAGCCGGAGCGTCCCGCCGGCGATCCGCCGTAGCGGCGTGACGAGGGCGCGAAACAGGTACCAGAGGATGATGACGAACAGCACGATCCGGAGCACCGCACCAAAGATCTCGAGCTGCACGCCGCGACGCTCGGCTCGAGAAACCCGTACGCGGTCCTGCGAGACGATCGCGTCCTGCATGTCGACGAAGGGATCGATGAGCCCGCGAATGTGGCTGATCAGCTGCAAGCCGGTGAGGCTCGAGACACCGGCCCTCGCCTTGGCAGGATCGGTGCGCACCTCTCTGACGAGCGGGATCGCGTAGGCGTTGAGGTAGGAGCGCCAGGCCGCATCGATCTG
This sequence comes from Gaiellaceae bacterium, assembly GCA_036268235.1. Taxonomy (GTDB): domain Bacteria; phylum Actinomycetota; class Thermoleophilia; order Gaiellales; family Gaiellaceae; genus PALSA-600. The sequence continues at coordinate 7,617 of DATAUN010000005.1, read as the reverse complement.
CGTGGCCGTCTTGCCGGGCGCAAGGGCGGTAAGCACCTTCGACTCCCGGGGAAGCTGCGCGCGCGCCGCCTGCCACGAAGCGAGGAAGGTCGGATCGTGCGTGAGCGCGTAGCCGCGCGTGCCCGACGAGACGTCGAGGATGAGCTTCTCGATCTGGATCGCCGCGACGATCGACTGCTCCGCTCGCTGCTCCTCGCGCGTGTCGTGGCGAATCGAGCTGTACGACGACAGCGTCAGGAGGAGCTGCGCGACGAAGAGGACGGCGACGACGAGGCCGCCGATCGCGGTCCGCCCGGTGAGACCGAGCCGTGAGCGGCGCGCGGGGTTCAGGGTGCTGGCCGGGATGGGCACCCAGGATAGTTTCTGGGTCATGGCGGTCGTCATCGCTTCATCGCTCCGGAAGGAGTTCTCGGGAGACGTCCTCTTCGACAACGTCTCGTTCAAGGTCGAGCGGCGCGATCGGCTCGCGCTCGCCGGGCCGAACGGCGCCGGCAAGACGACCCTCCTGCGCGCGCTCATCGGCGAGGTCTCGCTCGAGGGCGGCGACCTCGCGTTCGAGAAGGGCGCCCGGGTTGCGCTGCACGACCAGCGGCCGCCGTCGGAATCGCAGCGGCCGCTCCGCGACTACGTCCTCGCCGGCACCTCCGACCTGGCGGCGGTCGAGGGCGAGCTGCGCACGCTCGAGCAGTCGATGGCGGGCGGCGCGCACGACCCGGCGACGCTCCGCCGCTACGCCGAGGCGCAGGCGCGGCTCGAGCACGCCGGCGGCTATGACTGGCGCGACCGCGCCGCGTCGGTCGTCCGCGGTCTCGGCTTCACCGACGCCGACCTCGACCGGCCGCTCACCACCTTCTCCGGCGGCGAGCTGACCCGCGCCTCGCTCGCGCGCGCGCTCGCCTCGCAGCCCGACCTGCTGCTGCTCGACGAGCCGACGAACCACCTCGACATCGAGTCGCTCGAGTGGCTCGAAGAGATGCTGCGAACGCTCGACGCCGCCGTGATCCTCGTCGCGCACGACCGCTGGTTCCTCGAGGCGGTCACGACCGCGGTGCTCGAGCTCGAGGGGGGCAAGTCCGTCTACTTCCCGGGCGCGTGGCACGTGTGGCGGCGCGAGCAGGCGGCGCGCGACCTGCATCAGGCGAAGACCGCCGTGCGCCAGACCGAGCAGCTCGAGCGGCTCGAGCGGTTCGTCGAGCGCTTCCGCTACAAGGCGTCGAAGGCGCGCCAGGCGCAGTCGAAGCTGAAGCAGATCAAGAAGCTCGAGGCGAATCGCGTGCTCGCGCCGGACCATCGCCGCCGCACGCTCGGGTTCGAGTTCCTGAAGCCGCCGCGCTCGGGCCGCGACGTCGTCGTCGCGGAAGGGCTGCGCGTGCAGGCGGGCGACAAGCTGCTGCTGGAGAACGCGTCGTTCGCGATCGAGCGGGGCGAGCACGTTGCCTTGGTCGGGCCTAATGGATCCGGCAAGACGACGCTGCTCGAGACGATGCTCGGCCTCCGCGATCCCGCCGACGGCAAGGTGCGGCTCGGTCACGGCGTCGTGCCCGCGTACTTCTCGCAGCACGAGGCGGAGCTCGACGAGCGCGGCTCGGTGCTCGAGGCGGCGATGTCGGGCACCGGCCTCAAGCGGCCCGAAGCGCAGAACCTGCTCGGCCGCTTCCTCTTCTCCGGCTGGGACGAGCACGAGAAGCGCGTCGTCGCGCTCTCGGGCGGCGAGCGGCGCCGGCTCGCGCTCGCGATCGTCGTCGCGTCGGGCGCGAACTTCCTCGTGCTCGACGAGCCGACGAACCACCTCGACCTCGAGTCGCGCGAGTCGCTCGAAGCAGCGCTCGAGGCGTTCCCGGGGACGGTGCTCGTCGTCTCGCACGACCGCGCCCTGCTCGACGCCGTCGCAAGCCGGCTGCTCGCAGTCGAGGACCGCGGCATCGTGTCGTACACGGGGGGCTGGGCCGACTATCAGCATGCGCAGGCGGCCGAAGCGGCGCCGCCACCTGCGCCTCCGAAGGCGAAGCGCGAGCGGCCGAAGCGCGAGCCGCGGCCGAAGCCGTCGGCGCTCGAGCTCGTCGAGCGCGAGGTCGAGGCCGCCGAGGCGCGCCTTGCGGAGGTGGAGCAGAAGCTCGCGAGCGACTGGTCGGATGCCGAGCTCGTCGCCGAGCACGCCCGGGTGCGCGCGGAGCTCGAGGCGCTGCTCGCCCGCTGGGAAGCGCTCTTCGCGTCCTCGGCCTAGGCCGGGAAGCTCGCGTCGAAGAGCGGCCGCAGCTGCAGCTCGTCCATCCGCTCGTCGCTCGGTCGTGCACCGGGCGCTTCCGCCGCCGCGAGCACGTGCGGCAGCAGCGCGAGGTCGCTCACCGTGTTCAGGAAGATGCCGGGGCGCGCGAGCGTCCACGCAACCGCCTCGCGAATCTCGGCGGGGTCGGTGAGCGGCTCGTACCACGGCGCGGAGTGGTGCTCGTCGCTCTGCCAGCGTCCCTTCGAGAGGCTCTTGATCGTCTGGATCGCGACGCCGCGCTCCGTGCACGTCTCGATCAACTCCTCGACCGTCGCCGCGTAGCGCTCGTCCTTCAGCTGCGCGTAGTTGTAGGGGAAGAGCACCGAGTCGAACGGGAACTCGGCCAGGCTCTGCAGGTGGCGCTCGGCAACCTCGAGCCCATGGCCGGTGACGCCGATGAAGTCGACGAGCCCTTCGTCGCGCGCCTCGACCGCCGCTTCGAGCGCGCCGCCGGGGCCGACTGCCGTCTCCCACTCCGCGCGGTCGACGAGGTTGTGCAGCTGGATCAGATCGACGCGGTCGACGCCGAGCCGCTCGAGCGAGCGCCGGATCTCGTCGTGCGCGGCGCCGCGCTCGCGCTCGCCAGTCTTCGTCGCGAGGAAGAAACGGTCGGGATGCGCGGCCAGCCATGGCGCGATGCGAAGCTCCGCGTCCCCGTAGCTCGCGGCCGTGTCGATGTGGTTCACGCCGTGGCGCAGGAGCTGCTCGAGCCCAGCGTCCGCTGCAGCCTGCGTGACACTCCCGAGCGCGGCCGCGCCGAAGATCGTGCGCGTGCTCTCGTGACCCGTCGAGCCGAAGAGGAGCTTCTCGATCACAGCGAAAGACTACGCACTGCGTCCTCGGTGATGGGATCGAGCACGAGGATCGCCTCGTCCGCACCGGCGTCTGCGAGCCCGGCGAGATGGGCGCGCAGCTCCGCGGCCGGGACCGGCGGCACGTCGGGCGGACGCTCCCCGGCCGCGCTCACCTGAACCCATACACACGCGCTGCGTTCGATCGTTGCCGGGTCGCGGCCCGCCTGTTCGGCCGCCTCGGAGACGCGCGCATTCTCGGCGGCGAACCCTTCGACGGTATTGCCGTAGCGCGAGTACCACGTGTTCCACGAATCGACGTGCGGCAGCGTGATCGAGAGCATGCGCGGCTGGTTCGCCCCGACCATCAGCTTCGGGCGGCGCGCCGGCGGCGGCAGGAGGAGCGCATCCTCGACGGAGTGGTAGCGGCCGTGGAACGTGACGCGCTCGCCCGCCAGGAGGCGGCGCACGATCTCGAACGCCTCTTCGAAGCGCGAGACGTGGTGGTCGAACGGCAGCCCGAACGCCTCGAATTCCGGAACGTTCCACCCGGCGCCGAGCGCGGCGACCATACGCCCGCCCGAGAGCTCGTCGATCGCAGCGATCTGGCGCGCAAGGATGCCGGGCGGGTGGAACGCGGTGCACGCGACGAGCGGGCCGAGCTCGACGCGCTCGGTGATCCCGGCAAGCCACGCGAGCGTCGTGAAGCAGTCCCACGGGCCGCGCTCGCTACGCCTTTCGCCGCGGTAGAGCAGGTGGTCGCCGACCCAGACGGAGTCGAAGCCGCAGTCCTCGACGGCGCGCGCGATCGCAGCGAGCTCGTCGCGGCGCACGACGCGCTCCACTTCCGGCAGCTGCACGCCGACCTTCATGCCCAGAACGCCTCGAACGCCGGTGGGTCGGCGGGGATCGCGACGATGTTCTTCCAGACGCCGTCTTCGTGGTCGATCAGCAGCACCTGGTCGATGTCGAGCTCGCGTCCTTCACGCGCGCCCTGCGCGCGATACACGGCGACTGCGTGCTCGTCGTCGGCGAGGAGGTAGCGAAGCGTCGAGAGGTACGTGCCGCCGGTGAGCCGGCGCGTCTCTCGGAACAGCTCGAAGATGCGTTCGCGTCCTTCGTACACCTGCGCCACGGGCACCGTGCCGTTGACCGTCCACACGGCGTCTTCGGCGATCACGTCGAAGAGCGCGCGGGCGTCGCCTCCGCGGAAGGCGTCGAAGACGCGGCGGATCCCGTCCTCAGCGCTCGATGGGAGCGAGCGTGAGGCCATAGCCTTCGAGCTGGGAGTGGTAGAGCTCGGCCGCCTCGCGGTGCCCCGACCAGACGAGGGCCTGGCCGGTCGTGTGGATGCGGTTCGCGAGTGCCATGCCCTTGTCGTAGTCGACGCCCGGGATCGTCTGTGCAAGCGCGAACGCAACGCCCTCGAACGTGTTGTAGCTGTCGTTCAGGACGATCACGCGCCAGGCATCGCCGGTGCCCGAGCCGGAGCTGCGGCGTTGCCACTCGCGCGGCGGGGTGAGCGTGTGCGTCATGACGGGTCGAGCGTATCGATGACCGCTTCCGCGATCACCTTCAGCGGCCGGCCCGAGACCTGGCTCGCCTTGCGGAGCCGCTCGAAGGCTTCCTTCTCCGTGAGGCTCTCGCGTGCCATCAGCAATCCCTTCGCGCGCTCGATCGCTTTGCGCGCCGCGAGCGCGTCGGCAAGCGATCCCGCCTCCTCGCGCACGGCAACGAGCTCCGCGTGGCGCGCGCGCGCCGTCTCGATCGCGGGGACGAGGTCCTGTTCCCGGAACGGCTTCACGAGGTAGCCGAACACGCCCGCGTCGACGGCGCGCGAGACGAGCTCCTGCTGGTCGTAGGCGGTGAGCAGCACGATCGGCATCGGGCGCTCGTCGAGGATGCGCCTCGCGGCCTCGATCCCGTCGAGCCGCGGCATCTTCACGTCCATGATCGCGAGGTCGGGCTCGAGCTCGCGCGCGAGCGCGACCGCCTCTTCGCCGTCGCGCGCCTCGCCCGCGACCTCGTGGCCCGCCCGCTCGAGCAGGTCGCGCAGGTCGAGCCTGATGATCGTCTCGTCTTCGGCAACCAGGATCCGCATCCCGCATAGACTCGCACGATGCTGCAGATCGCTGACGACGCAGTCGAGGCGCTGACCGAGATGGGGCCGCTGCGCGTGACCGCGGAGGAGGTCGACGACGGCGTCGAGCTCCAGATCGACGAGGTCGCGGAACCGCTTGAGGGCGACGAAGTCGTGGAGCGGGAGGGCGCCCGGGTCTTCCTGGACCCGGCCGCGGCGGACGCGCTCTCCGACCAGATTCTCGGCGTCCACGCCCACGGCGACCACTTCCACTTCACGTTCGACGATCAGTCCGCGTAGAGCGGAATTCACACGGTCGCCCCTCGCTCGGCAGGACAGGCCGTGGCGAGCCCCGTCTGGTGGCAGCCACCCAAACGGAGTGCACACAGGACTCGAACGATTGTGGAACTTCGGCGCGAACGTCGCCCCCGCGGGACTAGCCTTTCGGCGCCTCACGTAGCCGGCCGCGGCGGTGAAGCGGAAGGGGACTGGTCGCGACCGCGGACGCGCGACTCGCTTGCCCGCGCGCCGGCCTAGGCCGGGAACACGACCTCGGCCCGCGTGCCCCGGTCTGAGGTGAGCTCGAGCGTCCCGCGCAGTTCGTCGCGCACGAGCGCGCGCACGATCGACAGGCCGGTGCCGGCCGGCATGTCCTCGAGCACGCCGGCGCCGTCGTCCGCGATCGAGAGCACGAGGTCGCCGTTTCGCCGCTGCAGCTCCACCTCGATCCGGTTGCCGCCGTGCTCGAGCGCGTTCTGCAGCAGCTCGGCGAACACGAGCGCAAGCGCTGTCGCACGGCCGCCCGCGAGGGTCACCGCCTCGAGCTCCGACGTGACGTCCTTCCCGCCCCCGACGCCCTGCACGAGCATCGCGCGCAGCCGGTCGATCAGGTCGGCGAGCTCGACGTCCTCCTCGCGCCGCTCGGTCAGCAGCTCGTGGACGGCGGCGATCGCGAGGATCCGGTTCACCGAATGCTCGAGCGCCTCGCGCGGATCGATCGAGTCAGCCGAGCGCGCCTGCAGGCGCAGCAGCGACGCGACCGTCTGGAGGTTGTTCTTGACGCGATGGTGGATCTCTTGCGCGAGCACGCCGCGCATCACCGCGCGCCCGTGCTCGAGCGCGACCGCCGCGTGCGTGGCGATCGACGCAAGCAGCTCGCCGTCGACGTCGGTGAAGGGCGTCTCGCGGTCGGCGACGAGCTCGCCGATCTGCCGGCCGCGCCACCGCAGCGGCTGCCTGATCGCGTGCGTCGACGCAACGCCCTCCGGCCACGCGATCTGGCCGTCGTCGAGCACGAGCGCGGCGCCGGTGGCGGTGAGCGCGTCCATCGTCGTCTTCACGATCGCCTCGAGCGACTCCTCGAGGTACAGCGAGTCCGACACCGCCTCGGAGATGCGCGCGAGCGCCTCCAGCTCGGTGACGCGCCGCTGCGCCTCGGCGTAGAGCATCGCGTGCTCGATCGACTGCGCGACCTGCGCGGCGATCGCGAGCAGCAGGTCGACCTCGTCCTCCGAGAACGCGCGCGGCTCGCGCGTGCGTACGTTCAACGCCCCTTCCAGCGTCCCGTCGCGCGTCAGGATCGGCACGGCGAGGATCGACTCGTACTCGTCCTCGGGCAGGTTCGGAAAGTTCTTGAAGCGCGGATCGAGGTGCGCCTGCGACTCGAGCATCACCGGCGCGCGCGCTGCGGCGGCCGAGCCGGTGATCCCCTCGCCGGGGCGCATCTTCGGCCGCCGGCTCATCTCGTCGATCGGCGTCCCGTGCGTCGCGCGCAGCACGAGCTCGTCGGCGCGCTCGTCGTAGAGGTAGACGAAGCACGCGTCCGCGACGAGCGCTGCAGGCACCTTCGCGGCGACGAGGGACAGCACCTCCTGGAGGTCCAGCGTCGAGTTCACCGCCTCGATCGTCTCGGTCAGCAGGCGCAGATGACGTTCGCGCGAGTCCATCCGCGGACAAGGGTACGCTCGCCCCGTGAGCACGGCTCAGTGGCTGCTGATGTTCCACGTCGCAGCGGCGTTCCTCTTTGTCGGCGGATCCGTCGCAGCCGGGATTCTGAACGTGCTCGCGCTGCGCGCCGAGCGGCCGAGCGAGACGGCGACCCTGTTGCGCCTGATCCGGCGCACGCTGCCCGTGATCTTCGTGGGTGTCGGCGGGACGCTCGTGTTCGGCATCTGGTTGTGGCACGAGCTCCACTACTCGCTGGGCGCAGCCTGGATCTGGATCTCGCTCGTCCTGTGGGTCGTCGCGAACGCGCTCGGTGGGATCGGCGGCCGCCACCAGGAGCGCTCGCGCGAGCTTGCGGAGCGGCTCGCGACCGACGGCGACGCGCCGAGCGCAGAGCTTCGCGCCCTGCTGCGCGACCCCAAGGGGACCGCCGTCTCCTACCTCGCGGGCGTCGCGACGATCGCCATCCTCGTGCTGATGGTCTGGAAGCCGGGCTCGTGAAGCTCGCCCTCTTCCTGCACATCTTCGGCGCGATG
>DATAUN010000004.1:0-3614 GCA_036268235.1 Gaiellaceae bacterium | reverse complement strand
GTTGCTGGCGGCGACGCCGGAGCCGTGGCGGCTGTTCTTCGAGTTCTTGGCGGAGACGGGGTTGCGGATCGGTGAGGCGATCGAGGTGCGGTGGGGCGACGTTGATCTCGGGCAGCGGTGGCTGAGTGTCGATCGCCGTCTGTACTTGGGCAGGGTGGCGAAGCCGAAGGGCCGGAAGACGCGTCGGGTGAAGCTGTCGGAGTCGATGGCGCGGAGTCTGTGGGCGCTCAGGAAGACGACAGAGGCGACGGCCGACGGTGACCTGTTGTTCCGGTCGGAGAAGGGCCACACGATCGACCAGTCGAACCTGATGTCGCGCGTCTTGAAGCCCGCGGCCCGGACGGTCGGGGTGGAGTGGATGGGCTTCCATGCGTTCCGTCACACGTGCGCGACCCGGCTGTTCCGGTCGGGCTGGAACGCGGCGCAGGTTCAGCGCTTCCTGGGCCACGCCGACCCCGGCTTCACGCTCCGCCGCTACATCCATCTGCTCGATGAGGACATGCCGGAGCCGGTCAGCGTGGGTGGGAGCACGGTGGCAACGAGAGAGGCAGAGACGACCCGAGACGAAGGCGCCGCGATCGTCGCGGTTCCGGCTCAACCGCGGGCGGTGACCGGATGAGCCGAGACCGCAAGAGACGGCGGCGGGAAGCTCATAATCCCTTGGTCCCTGGTTCGAATCCAGGCGGGCCCTTGCTTCCTCCGCAGCTCGTCTAGGGCTGCGGCCAGGCCTGCTCACCGAGGTACGGCGAGCCGCGGTTCAGGCCGTAGATCACGCGTCGCTTCCCGTTCTGCGCGAAGAACGTGCCGAAGCAGCCCTTCGCGTCGCAGCGGTAGCGACGCGACTCGCGCAGGCCGGGCGTGGCGGAGAGCTCGGCCCGGAGTGCGGCGGGCCGGGCGACGCCCGTGACGACGTACGCGCTGGCGGTCTTCCCGTTTCCGAAGATCACCTCGATCCCGTGGAACAAGAGGTCGCGGCGGACCGGATAGCGCTCCACCGAGACGGGGCGCCCGAACACCGCCTCGACCTGCGCAACGTTGCGGCCCAGGATCGAATCGCCGTTCACCCGCCCGGTTGCGAGCGCCACGTGCACCGCCACGATCGCCCCGATCATGCGCCCAGAGTAGGGTTTCCGCGTGACCACAGCCGCCGACGACAAGCGCCGGCTGATCCTCGACGCAGCGGTGCGCGTGTTCGCGGCGCAGGGCTACGACGCGGCCCGCGTCGGCGACATCGCGAAGGAGGCGGGCGTCGCCTATGGCCTCGTCTATCACTACTACGGGTCCAAGGACGCGGTGCTCGAAGCGGTGTTCCGCGAGGCGTGGGGGAGACTGATGAGCGCGATCTCCGTGGCGGTCGAGTCGGGCACGCCCGCGCCCGAGCAGCTCGCGCTGGTCGTGAAGATCGTGCTGCGCGCCTGGCGCGACGACCCGGACCTCGTGCGCCTGCTGCTGCGCGAGGTGACACGCAGCCCGCACATCCAGGACGAGCTGGACGAGATCGGCCGCGCGTTCGAGGGGCTGCAGCAGATCGTCGAGCGCGGGCAGAAGGCCGGGACGCTTCGCTCGGACATCGACGCCCGCATGGCCGCCTGGATGCTCTACGGCGCCCTCGAGGAAGTGCTCACGGGCTGGGTGCTCGGGCAGCTGCCGGACGACGCCGAGGCCGTGGCGGCCGTGGAGCGGGAGGTAACGGCGATCTTCGTCGGCGGGTTGCGTCCCTGAAGCTTGACACGAACACACGTTCGTACTAGGCTCGCCGTGTGCAACTTCGCCTCGATGCCGCCGACCGGCTCGTCGAGCTCGTCGAGGACCGCCGCGGGCCGGTTCCGGCGGACGACGCGGCACGGGCGGTCCTGAAGCTCGGCACAGCGGTCCCGGTCGGGCTCGCGCGCTCGCTGCTCGACGAGGCGGTTCGGGACGACGCGCGCCTGCGCTGGTCCGGCGACCTCGTCGCGCTGCACGAGGCTCCCGGCGAATCGCTGCTGCTCGAACGCGCGACCTTCGTCGTCTTCGACCTCGAGACAACCGGCCTTCGGCCCGGCTCGGCGCGCCCGTGCGAGTTCGGCGCGGTGCGTGTCGGCGCACTCGAGCTCGGCGAGCGGTTCCAGACGCTCGCGAACCCCGGCGCGCGCCTCAACCCGGCGGTCGCCGCGCTCACCGGGCTACGCGACGAGGAGCTCAGGCGCGCGCCGCCGGTCGCCGCAGCCGTGCGTCGCTTTCTCGCGTTCGCCGGCGACGGGATCCTCGTCGCGCACAACGCGCGGTTCGACATGGCGTTCCTCGACAACGAGACGATGCGGATCACCGGCCGCCGCGTCGCGGCGACTGTCGTCGACACGGTCGGGCTCGCGCGCCGGCTGCTCGGCCGGCAGCCCGCGAACCTCGCCGCGCTCAGCTACCGCTTCGCGACCGACGCCCGGCCGTGCCACCGCGCGCTGCCCGACGCGGAGGCCACGGCCGAGATCCTGCTGCGTCTCATCGGGATGGCGCAGGAGCGCGGCGCGCGCACGGTCGGCGACCTCGTCGAGCTCGCTGCGACGCGCCCTCGGCGCGTGCACCGCAAGCGCAGTCTCGCCTTCGGCGCGCCACAGCAGCCCGGCGTCTATCTCTTCCGCGACGCGAACGACCAGGTGCTGTACGTGGGTCGTGCGCGCGACCTGCGCGCGCGGCTCCGCTCGTACTTCCGCTCGGAGAAGCAGCGGCCCGCCGTCGAGGCGGCGCTCGGTGCGCTCGAACGCGTCGAGTGGCGCATCCTCAGCTCCGAGGCAGAGGCCGCGCTCGAAGAGCTGCGGCTGATCCGTGAGCTGCGGCCGCACGCCAACGCGCGCTCGGTACGTCCCGACCGCTACCTCTATCTGAAGCGCCGCGGCGACTCGGTCGTGTGCTCCTCGCAACCGACCGAGCTGGGCCCGCTGACGAGCCGGCGGCGCGCGCAGCTCGCGGCCCGGGCGCTGCAGGGAGTCGAGTGGGAGACCCTCGACGACGCGCTGCCCAAGCTGCGCGCAAAGCTGACGCGGCTCGCGCGCGATCTTCGCTTCGAGGACGCAGCGCGCCTGCGGGACCGCATCGAGGGGCTCGAGCACGCTGCGCGCGACGTTGCGCGCATGCAGCGCCTGCGTCAGCTCCAGGTCGTGCTCGTTGCGGGCGGACGCGCGATCTGGGTCGCGAAAGGGCAGGTCGTGTGTATGCGTCCATGGGGCGGCACGAGCGGCCTCGAGTGGCAGGCAGGCCTCGCTGCGGTGGCACGCGCCGAGCCGACCCTCGCGCCGGAGGCGGCCGACGACCTGCGCGTGCTCGCCGGCTTCATCCGCCGCCCGCCACCCGAGCTGGAGGTGATCCCGCTGGCACACTCCTCGGTATGGAGCAGCTCCGGGAACGAGCGCTCGGTGAGGGATGGCGCAAGCTGGTCGTCGACGGCCTGACGGCGACGCCGGTCGACCTGAAGCGCGGCGCGGCTGTGAAGCTCGTCGACGGGCCGCGCACCGAGACCGTGCCGCGCGACGAGTGGCCTGCGCGCCTCGACGTGCTGCTCGCCGACGCACGCACCGCCCACCTGCTCACGCCGGACGGCGACGTGCACGCGCGCCGCACAAAGAAGGGCCGCTGGCTCGTCT
>DATAUN010000003.1:0-2014 GCA_036268235.1 Gaiellaceae bacterium | reverse complement strand
GACTTCACCTGAGGAGCGCCGTCCAGCACCGCGCCGAGGCGCGTGTCCGCCACGACATCCACGCCGTGCTCCGAGAACACGCCCGGCACTTCGCGATGCACCTCCGTCCCGACGCGATCCGGGACGTGCTGCTCGAGGTCGCCGCCCAGCGCGACGTTCAACACCTGCGAGCCGCGGCAGATCGCGAGCATCGGAACGTCGCGGTCCAGCGCGAGCCGCATCAGCGACAGCTCGAAATCGTCGCGCTCACGGATCACGCCCGACGTCTCCGCATGCGACTCGGCGGCGTACAGCTCGGGATCGAGATCCGAGCCGCCGGTGAAGACGAGCCCGTCGACCACGTCGAGCGTCGCCTCGAGATCCGCGCCGGGCGGGACGAGCAGCGGCGCACCGCCCGCCGCCACCACCGACCGCACGTAATCCGCGGGGACCAACGCCGCATCCAGCTGCCAGGCGCCCCACGCGGCCGGCGTGAGGTAGGTCGTGATCCCGATCAGCGGCCGCGCGCTAGCCACGCTCGTACAGGCGCTCCCGCTCCCAGCTCGTCACGACACGGTCGAACAGCTCCTGCTCGGTGCGCGCGTAGTTCAAGTAGTGGTCGACGACGTCGTCGCCGAGCGCCGCGCGCGCAACGGAGCCGCTCTCGAGCGCGCCGATCGCCTCGCGCAGCGTCGACGGGAACCGCTCGACGTCAGACTCGTACGCGTTCCCCTCGAACGCCGCCGGCAGCGCAAGCTCGTTCTCGAGCCCATAGAGCCCGGCGGCGATCGTCGCGGCGAAGGCGAGGTAGGGATTGACGTCGCCGCCCGGGATCCGCGACTCGACGCGCATCCCGCCGCCCGAGCCGACGATCCGGAAACCGCAGGTCCGGTTGTCCATGCCCCACGCGAGCGTCGTCGGCGCCCACGACCCTGCCGCGAAGCGCTTGTACGAGTTCACGTTCGGCGCGAAGAACACCGCGAGCTCACGGGCACACGCGATCTGTCCCGCGAGGTACTGCTCGAACACAGGCCCGCCGCCGTCGAACGCCGGCGAGCCGTCCTGCCACAGCGACGAGTGGATGTGACACGACGAGCCGATCCACGTGTGATCGGGCTTCGCCATGAACGTGATCGAGCAGCCGTTCAGGTGCGCGATCTCCTTCGCGCCGTTCTTGTAGACGACGTGGTTGTCAGCCATCGTCAACGCGTCGGAGTAGCGGAAGTTGATCTCCTGCTGGCCCGGCCACGCCTCGCCCTTCGACGTCTCGACGCGGATGCCGGCGCCTTGCATGCCGTTGCGGATCTGCCGCAGCAGCGGCTCGTCGTACGACGTCGCAAGGATGTGGTAGTCGAGGATGTACGGCACCGACGGTGTGAGGTCGCGATAGCCCTTGTGGTGCGCCTCCTCGTACGTCTCCCGCAGCAAATAGAACTCGAGCTCCGAGCCGACCATCACGTCGTAGCCGTGCGAGCGCGCGCGCTCGAGTTGCGCACGCAGCACCTGGCGCGGCGACGGCCGCACCGGCGACCCGTCGGTCCACTCGACGTCGCACAGCACCAGCGCCGTCGCCTCGAGCCACGGCAGGCGCCGCAGCGTCGCGAGGTCCGGCGCGAGATTGAAGTCGCCGTAGCCGCGCTCCCACGACGCGATCTCGTAGCCCGGCACGGGATTCATCTCCATGTCGAGCGCAAGCAGGTAGTTGCATCCCTCTGTGCCGTGGCCGTGCTCGACCTGCTCGAGGAAGAAGTCGCGGTGCAGGCGCTTGCCGAGCAGCCGTCCCTGCATATCGGTGAACGCCATGATCACCGTGTCGAGCGACGAATCCGAGCGCAGCTCTTCGAGCGTCAACAACGCCAATGCCCTCCTTCGTGGAGGGAGCCGGCGCGCGCCGGCTCCCTCCGATCCGGTATCCGAGACGATCCTACGCGGAGGCGGGCGCGGGGCCGCTGCCGCCGTGCTCGTACTGCTCCTCGATCCGCGCGAGCTCTTCCTCGGTGCCCTGCGCGACCGGCCCCTTGAACCACTTGCGGGC
>DATAUN010000002.1:0-13474 GCA_036268235.1 Gaiellaceae bacterium | reverse complement strand
CCCTCGGCGCTCGCGTAGGCCGCGCGCGGCAGGAAGATGGGCCGCGGGGACCTGGCGGCTCCTTCCGACCGGCGCGACCATGCCTTTCGGTGCGTCGGGGTCTACTCACCGCAGCCGTTCTCGCGGCCGTGCTCGCCTGTGCGACAACGACGGATGCCGCGGCGCCGCGTCGGCTCGCGGCTTTCTCGGGCACGGGCTCGTGGGTCTCGATCTACGACACGCACGCGCTGCGCCATCCGGGCCAGGTGATCGCGACGCTGCGCGCGCACCGGATCCACACGCTCTTCCTCGAGACGTCGAACGACCGGCAGCGGCACGACGTGACGCACCCGGTCGCGATCGCGCGGCTGCTGGATGCTGCGCACGACGCGGGGATCGCGGTCGTCGGCTGGTACCTGCCGTCCTTCACGCATCCGCGGCGCGAGGTGGCGCGCGCGCTCGCGGGAGCACGCTTCCGTAGCCCGGCCGGCAACGGCTTCAGTGCGTTCGCGCTGGACATCGAGTCGACGGCGATCCGCGCGCTGCGCGTGCGGAGCGCCCGCGCGGTCGAGGTCGCGCGTGGCGTACGTGCAGGCCTGCCGCGAGCGACGGCGCTCGGCGCGATCACGATCGACCCGGCAGGCGGGCGCTACTGGAACGGCTATCCGTTCGCGCAGCTCGCGCGCAGCGTCGACGTCTTCCTGCCGATGGAGTACTTCACCTACCGCACGCACGGCGTGAGGCGCGTCGCCGCCTACAGCACGGCGAATGTGCGTCTCGTGCGCCGCCTCGCCGGCGACCCGCGCTTCCCGGTGCAGCCGATCGGGGGCGACGCACTGACGGCGACGATGCCGGCGCTGCGCGCGTTCCTGCGTGCGTCGAACGCGAGCGGCACGCTCGGCGTGAGCCTCTGGGAGTACGGCGGCACGCGTCCGCGCGAGTGGGCTGCGCTCGAGTCGGCCCGTTAGGCGCGCGCCAGGATGACTCTTTACGCGCACTGAATTCATCGCTTAGTGTCGCGCTGTGACCGAGGCAGGCACTCTCCGGTGGACGCTGGCCGCCTTCGCGGCAACGATCGCCGCGCTCGCAGCCGCCGCGCCGTTCACGCATATCGGCCGGCTGCACGCGACCGAGGGGCGCTTCTGGATCGCGGTCGCCGCCGCCGCGATCGCTCCAGCTGCGCTGGCCGGCGCGGCGATGTTCGCCAGGGCGCTTGTCCCCGCGGCGCTCGCAGCCGGGCTCGCGCTCGCGCTCTTTGCGTGGGCGGCGAACCCGCCGCAGCACCATGCCGCCGCCGCGCCGGCGCCGCGTCAGCTCGATATCGCCGGCGCCACTTCCGGCAACGGCATCGAGATCAGCAACGCCGACGCCGGCCGCCTGCTCACGACGCACGGCATCCCGGGAGCCGACGTCGAGAGCTACGTCCTGTCGTTCTACGGCCCGATCGATGCGGAGACGCTCCAGCCCGGCATGACCTTCTGGCGCTACTCGTCGTACGCGACCGGCCAGGGCCGGTTCCTGACGACGAGCCGCTTCTCGTCGAACACGGTCGCGCAGCTCGCACTGCATTTGTCGTGGACGAACCGGGCGACGTGCCGCGCGCCGGTGCACGTCACGAAGAGAACAGTCGTGCTCGTCGGCTATGTCGCCTTCGGCGAGCCGGGCGTGAAGCAGTACGTCATCCTCGAGCCGGACGCGTTCGCGTTCGGCCACGGGTCGGCGTACACCGCCACGAAGTGCTAGACCGAGCTCGCTACTTGACGAGCGTGAGCATCTTGAACATCGGCAGGTACATCGCGACGATGATCACGCCGACCATCAGGCCGACGCCGATCATCATCACCGGCTCGATGATGCTCGTGAGCGTCTCGATCGACGCGTCGACCTCTTCCTCGTAGAAGTCCGCGATCTTCCCGAGCATCTTGTCGAGCTCTCCGGTCTCCTCGCCGACCTTGATCATCTGCGAGACCATCGGCGGGAACACAGGGTTCTCGACGAGCGGCTGCGAGATCGGCACACCTTCGTGCACCCTCGTCTTCGCCTCGATCAACGCGGCCTCGACCTTCCAGTTGCCGGCCGTCTGCGAGGTGATCTCGATCGCCTTGATGATGTCGACGCCGGCCGCGACGAGCGTGGAGAACGTCCGCGAGAAGCGCGCCATCGTGATCTTCAGGACGACCTCGCCGATGCCCATCGGCAGCGCGAGCTTGAACGAGTCCCACGCACGCTTGCCCGACTCGGTCTTCCGCCAGCGCTTGAAGCCGAAGAACCCGGCGATCGCGCCGCCGAACACGAGATACCAGTACGCCTTCAGGAAGTTCGACGCATCGACGACGTACAGCGTCAGTGTCGGCAGCTGGCCGCCGAGCGTCGTGAACACCTTCATGAAGAACGGGACGAGGAAGAGGAGCATGCCGGTGAGCACGAGGCTCGCGAACACCAGCACCATCGTCGGGTACATCATCGCGCCCTTGACGCGCCGCTTCAGCTTCGTCTCGCGCTCGATCTGGAACGCCATGCGGTCGAGCACCTGGTCGAGGATTCCGGCCGCCTCGCCCGCTTCGACCATCGAGACGTAGAGCCGAGTGAAGACCTTCGGGTGGCGGCTCATCGCCTGGCTGAGCAGCAGACCGCCTTCGACGTCCCCGCGGAGCTCGCGAATCACGATCATGAGGTACTTGTCCTCGGTCTGCTCCTCGAGGATCAGCAGGCCGGCGACAACGCTCAGGCCCGCTTCGATCATCGTTGCGAACTGGCGCGAGAAGACCTGCAGCGACTTCGGCTTGATCGTCTTGAGCGACGTCGAGAGGCGCTCTTCGCCAGCCGACGGCATCTCGTTGAGCTTCTCGGGGAGCAGGCCGCGCATGCGCAGCTGCTCGCGGGCAGCATCGAGCGTCGGTGCGTGGATCTCGCCGTCGGACAGGAAGCCCTGGGCGTTGATCGCGGAGTACGCGAAGGCAGCCATCAGCAGCCGGAGTTGAACTCCGTTGCTCCCCCCGTGGAGCAGTCGAACGACGAAGACTCGCGCGCAAGCACGCGCGACGATCCGTACTTCGTGACGGGGTCGAGCACGACGACCGTCACGAGCTTGCCGGCGCGCGGCGCACCACCGCCCGTGGGCGTGGGCGCGGTGTACGCGGTGATATAGGTCTCGAGGGTGTAGCTGTGCCCGTCGGGTGCGACCACGGACTGGACCATCGAGCACGGGTTGGGCGCGTTGGTGCCGATGCCCGATGGGCTCTGCGGGCTCGCCGTGCAGCCGCTGACGGAGACGTTGCCGCAGGGCGGACTGCCGCCGTGGCCCGGGCACGCCGCGTCGCCGAGGTACGTCGCGTTCGTCGTCCCGCCCGTGTTGAGGCCGATCGACCCGTAGATGAACGCGCGGTACTGCTCCATGGCGCGGTCGGCGAGCCCCGAGGCGACGCCGATGCGAGACGCGCGCCCCATCGCGACCGCTCCCGAGCTGAAGACGGACACCGTCGCGAGGAGAGCGATCTGGAGGATCGTCATCGCAATCAGGAGCTCGATCAGACCGAAACCCGACTCGTTCTTCAGCCTTGCCGGAGACACGGTGTTCCTATCGGCCGGTTCCGGCCCGAGCTACAGCCCTCAAGGGGTTGAAAGGAGCTCGACCTTGTATTTCGTGCCGGTGCTCTGGTTTTCGAGCGTGATCGGCTTGCCCTGCTGGAGCGTCAGAGTCTGGTTCCCGTCCGAATACGAGCCGCCGACAATTCCGATCTGAGCCGTGCCCGCGCCGTAGCTGATCAGCCGGAAGACCGGCGCTCCGGTCGGGAACGAGTCATTCGTCGCAACGCGCGAGACCGTCCCGTTGACAGAGATCGCGACCTGCGGCGCCGGCGCTGCCGTCGTTGTCGTGGTCGAGGTCGAGGTCGAGCCGTTCGCCGGGACGACGCCGCCCGGCGTGGTCGTGGTCGGCAGTCCTCCGGGCAGCCCGGAGCCGAGCGGGTTCGTGCTCGTTGGAGTCGTCGTCGTGGTGGTGGTCGTCGTCCCGCTCGAGCCGGTGCTCGACGTCGAGGGGGTCGGCCCTTCGTCACTGACCGACACCTGCGGGACGAACGGGTTCTTCGTCTGGAACATGCTGAACGAGACGAGCTGTCCGGTACCGGTCGACGGGGGGACATCGCTGTCGGCAAGATCGCCGTTCGCGCTGGCCGTCGGCGTCGCCACACTCGGAAGCGGGATCGAGCCGTCGGGGTTCGTCTTGACCGCGTCGCTGAACTGGGTCCCGGGCGGCGGCTTCTGGTTCATCAGCTTCAGGACCGTCGGCACCTCGTACGCGGCGAGCAGCAGGAACAGCACACCGCCGACTCCGGCGGCGATTTTCGCGCGGCGCTCGCGCTGCTTGATCGGGTCGACGCGCTTGCTCTTCTTCGCCGCCATTACGGCTGAGCTCCGGTTGCGGTCGCATCGCTCGGCAGCCCGTCCGACGACGAGGAGTCAGGCGTGGTCGTCGTGCTGTCGGTCGTGGTCGGCGCGGCGGGCGTCGCGGTGGTCGTCCCGGTTCCGTTGCCGTAGAGGTATGCGTCGACGTAGAGCTCGGCCGAGATCTGCGGGAACGAGTTGGCAAGAACGTCGAACGCGACGTAGTCGACGTTGAACAGGCGCCCTTCGGCATTGAGCGTGCCGCCGCGAACGGTGACGAGGCTGCGCAGCCGATAGAGAAAATCGCTCAGGCCGTAGAAGTCGCCGTTGAAGAAGAGATGGACGCGAACGGTTTGGTAGGAGCCGGTCGCAGGCGCCGCGTCGAGGACGGGCTCGATCGAGTCGAACGAGATGCCCGCCTCCTGCGCGACGTTGCTCAGGGTCAGGATGATCCCCGGCATGTCCTCTGTGTCCGGCATCGCGCGGCTCAACTTGAAGATGTCGGCGACCTGGATCGCCGGCGGATGCTGTCCGTCCTTCAGTTCGGCGCGGCGCGTGAGCACGAGCGTCTGCTCGTTGTTGACCTGCTTCTGCAGGCTCAGCGTCTGCGTGCCGAGCGGCGCGACCATGAACGAGTAGCCGCCCGCCGCGACAGCGACGAGCAAGATCACGACGAGCGCGAACTGGAGCCGGACGTCGAGCGACGCGAGCCTTTTCTTCACGACGACGACCCTCCGGTGCGCACGTTGCCCTGCAGCGTGAAAGTGAACATCCCGGCCGGGCACGAGGTCGTGCTGCCGGACGTGTCGGCCGACCCGGACCCGCCCGCCGACTCAGACTTGGCGAGCGACATCTCCGAGAGGTCCGGGACGAGCTGGAGGCGCGAGAGGAAGCGCGCAACCGAGTCCTGCGAATAGGTGCAGCCTTCGACGATGAAGCCCGACGGCAGCTGGCCGGAGCTCGCGGCCGACGGCGCGGCGGCGCCACCATCGAGGTAGGTCGGCGACTGCGCGGTCAACGTCACGAGCCAAACGTCCGACGGGACGACCTGCGAGACCTCACGGAGCACGCGGTCCCAGACGACGCGCTGCCCGAGCACCGTCGAAAGCGCGGCGACGCGCGCCTGCCGCTCCTGCGGCAGCTGCTTGTCGATCGCAGGCGGCGGCGCCGGCGCGGGGATCGCGTCGTACTCGGCCGTGACCTGCTGGAGCGCCGTCCGCTGCTTGCCGACCTTTCCGCTTCCCGACATGTACATGAACGCGAGCAGGGCGGCGATCAGCACGAGGCCGACGCACGCGACGACGACAGGCAGTGCGGGGCCGCTCCGTCCCTCGCCGGCGTCGTCCCTCGGGAGAAGGTTGACGGCGCGCATCAGTCGTCGATCCCCAGTCCGATCGCGACCGTGAGCGATCCGAGCGCGTAGTCGTCGGGCGCGTGGAAGCGCTTCGGCACGACGACGCGGTTGAGCGGGTCGCCGACGCGGACCGGAACCCCGATCAGGCGGTTGAGCTCCTCGGCGAAGCCCGGCAGGTGCGCCGTGCCGCCGGTGAGGACGACCTCGCCGATGCCGAGGGAGCCGGGCTGGTTCTGGTAGAAGCGCAGGCTCGAGACGAGCTCGCGCGCGAATGCCTGGAGCTCGCGCAGCACAGCGTCGCGCGCGGTTCCGAGCGCTTCGGCGCTCACGCCGGGCGGCGGCTCGGACTGCGCGACGAGCGACAGTGCGTGCTTCACGACCGACGCTTCCGCCGGTGTCACGTCGAGCGCCGCTCCGATCACTGCGTCGAAGTTGTGGCCGCCCCAGCCGAGCACGCGCGTGAACTCGCACACACGGCCGGCGGACACGGCGAAGGTCGAGCGGTGGTGGCCCACGTTGACGGTCACCTGCGCGCCGGTCGGGTTGGCCTCCTCGGCCGCGTCGGGCACCTCGAGCGCGCGCAGCATCGCGAACGCCTCGAGGTCGATCCCGGTGAGCCGGATGCCGGCCTTCCGGCACGCGGAGACGTACTGGTCGACGAGCTCGCGGTAGGCGACGACGAGCAGCACGCGGCGCGTCGTGATCCCGGTCTCTTCGTCGGTGCGCTCGGAGAGGATCTGCCAGTCGAGCACCGCTTCCTCGAGCGGGATCGGCAGCGTCTCCTGCGCGCGGAAGCGGATCGCGTTCGCGAGCTGCTTCGGGTCGTTGATGCCGCCGATCTCGAAGGTGCGCACACCGATGCGGTTGTTGGCAATGCCGAGGCGCACTGCCTTCTTCGGCAGCTTGTTCTTTGCAAAGAGCTCCTTGAGCGTGCGCGCGAGCGCGTCGACGTCGCGCAGCTCGCCGCTCACAACGATGCCGTCCTGCAGCGTGGCGCGCGCGTACTGATGCAGCTGCGACACGCCGTTGCTCGTCGAGACGCGTGCCGCGGCGATCTGCGACGCGCCGATCTTCAGGCCGACGAGGTCGCCCTTGACCGGTGCCGTCGCGCCGGCGTCCTTCATCTTCTTGCCTGCCTTGATCTTCGGAGCGCCTCCGGCCTTCGGCTTGCCGAAGCTGAGCTCGCGCTTCCAGATCGGCGGCTTCGACTCCTTCGCGGCCTTCGGCTCCTTCGCCTGCTTCGGCTCCTTCGGCTTGCGCGAGAGCTCGAGCTTCCAGAACGGCGTCTTCTCCTCGCTCGCGACCTTCGGCTCCTTCGGCTCCTTGGGCTCCTTCGGGGCGCGCGAGAACGACAGCTCCTTCTTCCAGAACGGCGTCGACGCTGCGCTCGGCTCCTTCGGCTCGTTCGGCTGCTTTGCGGCCTTCGGCTGCTTCGGCTTGCGCGAGAAGGAGACCTCTTTCTTCCAGAACGGCACGCTCTCGGCCGGTGCGGCGACAGCGGCGGCAGCAGGGGCGACGACCGGCGGCGGCGCCACGGCGGGCACCTCGACCTCGGGCGGACGGACGGGCGGCACCGCAGGGAGCGGGGCCGGCTCCTCGACAGGCGTCGGCAATGAGACGGGCGGCGCCGCGATCGTCGGCATCGCGTCAGGGACCTCGGCGGGATCGAAGTTCGTCGTCAGCCAGCCGTAGTCACCGCGCGGCAGCGCGGGCGACTCCTCGCCCACGGGCTCCGGCACAGGCGCGCTTGCGGCTGCGACCGGCGCGGGCTCAGGCACGGGCACGGGCGTCGGCTCGGGCTCGGGCGCCACTGCGGGCGCCTCCGGCTCGGGCGCGGCGGCGGGCTTCGCCTTGCGCAGCGAGATCTCTTTCTTCCAGAACGAGTTCGACACGGCCGCCCCCGTCGCTCTCTTAGTCGGCTACCCGCAGGCCACCGAAGACGGGCTCCTGCGCGGCGGGCTCGGCGTGGCCGTTGGCCTCCGCCCCGTCCGCAGATGCGTCAGCGTCTCCGAAGCCGGCGCGCTCGAGAAGTCCTGCAAGCTGGTCGGGACGCGACGAGCGCGACATGGCAACGTCCTTCAACACGATGCCGCGGAGAATCAGCTCGGCGAGCGACTGCTCCATCGTCTGCATGCCCTTTGCCGTCCCGGTCTGCATGACCGAGTAGATCTGCTCGACCTTGCCCTGGCGGATCAGGTTCCTGACGGCGTCGTCCGGAAGCAAGATCTCGAGCGCGGGCACGCGGCCCGTGCCGTCGGCGGTCGGCATGAGCGCCTGCGTGACGACGCCCTGCAGCGTGCCCGCGATCTGCACGCGCACCTGCTCCTGCTGCTCCGGCGGGAAGACGTCGATGATCCGGTCGATCGTTCCCGGCGCGCTCTGCGTATGCAGGGTGCCGAACACGAGGTGGCCGGTCTCCGCCGCGGTCATCGCGGTCGAGATCGTCTCGAGGTCGCGCATTTCGCCGACGAGGATCACGTCCGGGTCCTGGCGCAGCGCCCCGCGAAGGCCTTCGGCGAACGACACGGCGTCGACGCCGATCTCGCGCTGGTTGACGATGCAGCCCTTGTGCTTGTGCAGGAACTCGATCGGGTCCTCGACCGTGAGGATGTGGTCGTGGCGCGTGACGTTGATCTCGTCGAGCAGCGACGCGAGCGTCGTCGACTTGCCCGAACCGGTCGGGCCGGTGACGAGGACCATGCCGCGAGGCTTCTCGGAAAGCTGGTGGAGCGCAGAGCTGAGCCCGAGATCCTCGAGTGACTTGATCTCGGTCGGGATCAGACGGAACGCGGCGCCGAGCGTCTCGCGCTGGAAGAAGACGTTGACGCGGAAGCGCGCGACTCCGGGGATGGAATGCGCGAAGTCGAGCTGCCTGTTGAGCTCGAGCCGCTTCTGCTGGTCGCTCGAGAGGATGCGGTACAGCAGATCGCGCGTGTCCTCGGCCGAGAGCGCCTGCACGCCGTCGAAGCGCTGCAGATGGCCGCGAACGCGAACGACGGGAGGCGCACCGACCGTGACGTGCAGGTCGGATGCCTTGAGCTGCACCATTTGCGTGAGCAGCTGATCGATGGAGTTCACCTCTGTCATCTGCGACCGCTATCGGCACGGGTCGTGCCTGACTTGAGGGATTGCACTCGGAGCACGCACGTGCCCAGTCCCTCGAACGGTGTCACTCGATCGGACTACCTCGCGGCGAGGGAGCGCAAATCACTCAATCGGGGCTGACCCCGGGTGATTCGGAAGCCGATACGTCGGGAGCCAATCGGTACCACCCTCTTGCTTGGAAGGGAGCTACGAGGATGCTGAATACGTTGCGGATGCGGCTCAAGAGTGACGAGGGCTTCACGCTCATCGAACTCCTGGTCGTCATCATCATCCTGGGGATCCTGCTCGCAATTGCAGTCCCCTCGTATTTGAAGTTCAAGGATCGCGCGAACAACGCAGCTGCGCAGGCAAACGTCAGCGCCGCTGTCCCCGGTATGGAGGCCTACAACGCCGACCACAACGGCTACACGAACGTCACGTCGGCGATTCTCCAGGCGTCCTACGACGCGGGGATCAAGCACATTCTGATCAAGACCGCCACGGCGACGAACTACTGCATCCAGTCGACCGTCGGTGCCGCCGTCTACATGAAGGCCGGCCCGGGCGCGGACATCACTTCAGGGTCCTGCCCGTAACGCTCACTTGATCGTTCTGACGGCCGAGGGGCGCGGGAAACCGCGCCCCTCGCTGTTTGTTGGGAGGCAGATCCCCCTGCATGGGGGATACGTGACACACGAGTCGCCTCCGATACCACCCACGTCAACCCGCACGACTGCGGCGCACCAGGCAGGCAGGACTGCGGCACTAGGCAGAAAGGGAGAACCATGTTGGATGCAACTCGCAGGCGGCTTAAGAGTGACGAGGGCTTCACGCTCATCGAGCTCTTGGTCGTCATCATCATCCTGGGGATCCTGCTCGCGATCGCAGTCCCCTCGTATTTGAAGTTCAAGGATCGCGCGAACATCGCAGCTGCGCAGGCGAACGTCAGCGCCGCTGTCCCCGGTATGGAGGCGTACAACGCCGACCACAACGGCTACACGAGCGTCACGTCGGCGGTCCTCCAGGCTTCGTACGACGCGGGGATCAAGCACATCCTCGTGAAGACCGCAACCGCAACGAACTACTGCATTCAGTCGACAGTGGGATCAGCGGTCTACAAGAAGGCCGGCCCCGGTGCGGACATCACGTCCGGCGCCTGCCCGTAATCCGATTCCCACCTAACTCTGAGACGGAGGCACGTACCAAATGAAAACTCTCCGAGGACGGCTCTCGAGCGAAGGCGGCTTCACGCTGATCGAACTCCTAGTCGTCATCATCATCCTGGGCATCCTGCTCGCGATTGCGATCCCGTCGTACCTGAAGTTCAAGGATCGCGCGAACGTGTCGGCTGCCGAGGCCAACGTCCAGGCCGCTGTTCCGGGCATGGAAGCCTTCAACGCAGACCACGGCACGTACGTGGGAGCTACGTCGGCCGCGCTGCAGGCGTCGTATGACGCCGGCATCAAGCACATCAACACGAAGAGCCTGACGGCGACCGGCTACTGCATCGAGTCGACCGTCGGCCCGAGCTCGTACCACAAGGCGGGCCCGGGTAGCGACATCGTTTCGGGCCTCTGCCCGTAAGCGGTCGACTACCGCTCACGTTCGACTCCGAGGGCCCGGGAAACCGGGCCCTCGGTCTATTTATGGCTCAAGGATGCGGCTTTGGCGGCCGATAGAAACAGTGTGAGCGGATCGACCCACCTGCGCGGGATTGCGATCGCGGGCGCCCTGGCCGCGCTTGCGCTCGCAGGCGCGTTCCTCACCTTTGCGATGAACCAGGACGCGTCGAAGGCGGCGACGCCGCCGACGATCCTGCCGCTCAAGGACCGGCACCCCGCTATGGCGAAGGTCGCGCCGAAGGTGACGCCGGCGACGACGGTCGCCGCGAAGGCGAAGCCGAAGGTCAAGGCGAAGCCGAAGCCCCCGCCGGTCGACCCGAACTTGAAGGCGGCGCTTGCAGCCGGCCTGCCGCGCACGATCGCGGAGGGGCTCGCGCAGTCGCCGGTTGCCGTCGTCGAGCTCAGCTCCGACGAGGACACGGTCTCCGAGCAGGCGACCGCCGAGGCGAAGGCAGGCGCGCAGTTGGGCGGCGCCGCGTTCGTCTCGCTGGACGTCGACAAAGACAGCACCACAGTGCAGGCGCTCGCGCGCCTTCTCGAGCAGGTTCCGGATGCTCCCGCCGCGTTGATCTACACGCGCCCGGCGACGCTCGCGCTCACCTTGACCGGTTACGTCGATCAGACGGTCGTCGCGCAGGCGGTTGCGAACGCCGATCCGGCGCTTGCGTTCCCGCCGTCGTCGGTGCAGATGCCCGCGTCGTGGGCGTCGAAGGCGAACGCGCTCTGCGCGAAGGTCGACACGCAGATTCAGACTCTCAAAGTCCCGAGCGATCCGTACGCGGTCACGAGCGCGCAGGCGGCCAAGTGGAACTCCGCGACCGGCGCCTTCCTCTCGTCGTTCAAGGCATTGACGCCGGCTCCGGGCAAGACGGCCGAAGTGAACCAGCTCAACACGTTCGTCGCCGGCGAGCTGGCGTCGGGCTCAGCCGCATTGGCAGACGCGGCGAAGAAGAAGACCGCGGCCGTCTCCGCAGATCAGGCGAATGTTGCCGCCTTCGAGACCAAGGCGAACACCCTTGATCGCGAGCTCGGCGCGACGTCCTGCGTGGACGCGTGACGCAGCCCATGTCCCCCGGCCACGAGCTCTTCGTCCGGCACGCGCGCCGCGACGGCCGGTCGGTCGCCGTGCTGCGCGCCGTCGACTACGGCAACGAGTGCATCGTCGAGACGGAGGTCTTCCCTCCGAACGCCACCAGCGCGATGCGCGCAGGCCCGTACACGTTCGCCGACGCGCGCCAGGCAACCGCCTTCGTGACGGAAGCGGTAGAAGCGCTGATGTATCTCGGCTGCGACGTGCAGGCCGCCTGAACCGGGGTCAGACGCTGTCCTAAACGCCCGCGGCCTCGTCGGACAGTGTTGTTCCGCGCAGGCCGTCGGTCACGAAGTCGACGAACCGCCCGCGCGCGAGGACGCCGCCGCCGAAGCAGCTGAGAACGTCGTCGAGGTGGAGAAATGCCGGCGGCCGCTCGAAGCCCGCAGTCGCCGCGTAACTGCTCCACGGCCATTCCTCAGGTGAGCGCACCAAACCCGCGCGAACGGGGTTGAGCGCGACGTAGCGCGCGAGCTCGAACACGTGCGACTCCCGCTGCACGATGCGGTACCAGAAACGCCGCTCGAACAGGGCGCCCTCGCGCGGCTTGTACCTGTTGAACCACTGCGCATAGCTGCCCTTCAGATCTCGCATGCCGGCGGAAAGGTTTGCGAGCGGAGTATCGATGACGAGATGAAAGTGGTTGCCCATCACGCAGTAGGCGTGACAGCGCCACTCGTAGCTGAGGACGATCCGCGCGAGCCGACCGATGAACCACTCGCGATCGAACGGCACGGCACCGAAGATCCTCTGCTTCTCGACCGCTCGCGAGCCGACGTGGTACAGCACGTCGGGAGCCTGGATGCGCAGCGCACGTGACACGATCTCGACGGTACGGGCAGCGTTGCGGCGGCGACGGCATTGTGGATGAATCGTCGCGAAGTTCTTGCAGTCGACATGCCGCCGCGGGACACGTTCGGGGTCAGACGCCGTCTGTTCGAGACGCGGTGTACGTTCCGGACATGCGGATGCTGTTGCTCGCTCGGCACGGGCAGTCGCTCTTCAACGTCGACAGGCTCGTCAACGGCGATCCGGCGCTCGACCGCGGGCTCTCGCCGCTTGGGCGCGACGAGGCGCTCGGGCTCGAGAAGCAGATCGCCGCGATCCGGATCGACCTCTGCGTGACCTCACGCTTCCCGCGTGCGCAGGAGACCGCGCGGCTCGCGCTCGGTGCGCGCGCGGACACGACGCCCACCCAGATCGACGAAGACCTCGACGACATCAAGATCGGCGAACTCGAAGGAGACACGCTCGACGCCTACCGAGCCTGGAAGCGCGCACACACGCGCAAGGACCGTTTCCCCGGCGGCGAGAGCCTCGACGATGCGGCGCGCCGCTACGCGGACGCGTTCGAGCGGCTACTCGCGCGTGCCGAGGAAACGATCCTCTGCATCTGCCACGAGATCCCGGTGCGCTACGCGGTCAACGCCGCCGCCGGCTCGGACGACCTCGACCGGCCGCTGCACGACGTTGCGAACGCAACGCCGTACCTCTTCGACGCAGCCGGGCTCGGCCGTGCGCTCGTGCGGCTCAGACAACCGTGACGCGGGCGAGCTCTTCGACCGACGTGAGGCCGGCCGCGACCTTCGAAAGCCCGTCGTCCCACAGCGTGCGCATACCGGCCGCCATCGCCGAGCGCTCGATCTCCTCGCGCGACGCCTTCTGCGCGGCCAGGTTCTCGAGCTCCTCGTTCATCATCATCAGCTGAAAGATGCCGATCCGGCCGCGATAGCCCGTCTGGTTGCAGCGCGGGCAGCCGCGCTTGCGGTACAGCGCCATCCCGTCCGTCATCGCCGCGACATCCGGCGAGACCTTCGCCTTGATCAGATCGTCAACGGACGGCGTGTACATCTCGCAGCAGTGCGTGCAGAGCTTGCGCGCGAGCCGCTGGGCGAGCACGGCGGTCACAGCAGAGCCGGTGAGGAACGGCTCGACGCCCATTTCGTTGAGGCGCGTCAGCGC
>DATAUN010000001.1:0-3542 GCA_036268235.1 Gaiellaceae bacterium | reverse complement strand
GACCTTCGCCGGGCGCTGCCGCACCGAGGGTGCGGCGGGGACCGGGCGCAGATACCGGTGCATTTCGTCTCCTCTCGGTGATGATCGGAGGCGGAGCTGCCTGCGTGCTCCGAAAAACCGCAGGCAAAAGCACCGGCTATTTCAGCAGGGGAATCAGCCTGCGCGGAAACGCAGAAAGATCGTTCTCCATTTGTCTCGATTGGTGGGCAGAAACGACAAAGGCGACCCTCTCGGATCGCCTTCGCAACGGGCAGACATGCGGCCAGGACCTAGCGCGCAGGCCTCCGTGCGAAGACGGTCGGGAACGGGTTCGTGATGAGGATGCAGGGCATGGACATAGGTCGCCTCGGCAAACGAGGATAAAGAATGCAGCCTCGAAGCGCAAGGGTGAATTGCGACGAAAGTGAAAATTTAGAGAGAAATATCGGTGATCTCCGGCAGCTCGGTCGCGAGCGCGGTCCAGAAGACGCCGCCGTTCCGTGAGACGTAGAGGCGGTTGGGCCCGGCGTACACGATCGTGTCCGGATCGTCGTCTGCGATCGCGACCGCCCGCCCCGGCGGCAGGCCTCGCCCGGACGCGCGCCACGTCACGCCTGCGTCGTGTGAGACGAGGAGCGGCGGTTTCGCATCGACGACCGCAACGACGGTCGCGCCCGCGGCGGCCGAGGCGACGACACGCGGCAGGTTGAGCGCAAGCGGTGCCGGCGCCTCCAACTCGACGTCGACCGGCTCGATCTCCTCGGTCTCGAGGTCGACCTCGAACGTGCCGGCGACAGTGACGACGATCATCGCGCGAGCAGCGACGCGACGACCGCCGTCGCCCGCTGCGCGGCGCCGACCGGGGAGAAGCCCGCGTTTCGCCCGACGATGTACGCGGTCGCGAAGGCGTCGCCCGCGCCGGTCGGGTCGCGCTCGATCCCGCGCGCCGGCACGAACTCGCTCCCGCCGCCGCAGTAGACCGTCGAGCCACGTGAGCCGTGCGTGACGAGCACCTCGCGCACGCCGAGCGCGGCAATGTCACCGAGCACCTCGGCCTCTTCCTCGGCGAGCTTCAGCACCCAGATGTGCCGAAGGATCTCGCGGTCGAAGTCGTCGTCGAGTCGCAGCGGCCCGAGCTCGGCGACGCGCACGAGCCCTTGCCCGTCGAAGGAGACGCGATGCCGGCGCGCGAGCGCCGCGATCGTCTCGACCGGCCACTCGATCCGCGAGAGCGGCGCGACGTGCACCCACCGCGCGCGGATCTCCGGCACGTCGGCGGCCGCCCAGGTGTCCCCGAGCGCCTCGACGCGCATGCTCCGGCGGTCGCCGTCGTAGGTGAACGAGAACTCGGCGGTCGAGTGACCGGGAACGAACCGGACCGGAGTGCCGAGCCGGACGAGCGGCGGCAACAGCGCTTCGCGGTCCTCGACGGAACAGCGCGCAACGATCCGCGCCGGCACGCGCAGGCGCTGGAGCGCGCGTGCCCCGTGGTACGGCCCGCCGCCGACCTGCGGCGGCGCTCCCGGCAGGAGGTCACGCGACAGATTCCCGAGGAGCGCGATCACGAGAGACCGCTCTCGCAAACGCGGCAAGCGCAAACGCGCCCGCGAAGCTCGGCAGCGACGCCCCGCCCCACGGCAGCGCGTGCGGATGCGCATGCGCGACGAGCCGCGTCCACCAGGACGGGCCCTGCGGCGAGAGCCACTGGTAGAGGCAGAAGCCGACGAGCCATGCAACGAGCATCTCAGCACGCACCTCCGGCGCGCGGAAGACGTCGTCGGCCGAATAGTGGCGGCCGGCAAGGAACCAATCGGCGAGCAGCACGGCGAGCAGCGGAACGAAGAACGAGCCGAGCAGGTAGAGGAAGGGCTGGTAGTTGCGCAGGTCGATGAGGAGCGCGCCGACGGTCGCGAGCGCGGCCGTGCCGGCGACGAGCAGCCGCTGGGGAACCCTCGGCATGAGGTTCTGCAGGCTGACGGCGCCGGAGTAGACGTTCGCGAACGCCTCGTCGCTCTCGTCGACGGTGAGCGCGAGCAACGCGAGGACGCTCGCCGCGCCGCCGGCGGCGACCGCGGTCAGGAGCGCGGGCGCCTCGCTGATGTGACGCGAAAGTGCGATCACCGCGCCGAGCCCGAACAGCGGGATCGTCGGCACGAAGTAGCCGAGCCCCGAGCCCCAGAAGCCGGCGCGGCGCGTCGTCGAGAAGCGCGTGTAGTCGGCGACGAGCGGCGTCCAGCTGATGATCGACGCGAGCACGAGGTCGAAGCCGGGCCAGAACGCATGCGTGCCCGGGCGGTGCCACAACGCGATCGGATGCTGGTGGTACAGCGACCACCACGTGATGTAGAGGAGCGACGCGATCACGATCCACACCGCGAACTTCCTCACGTACGTACGTACAAATCCGACAGGACCCAGGAACGCGAGCACCGTCGCGACGACGCCGAACAGGATCTTCCAGAACGCGAGCCCGCCGAACCCGAGCACCTGTTGCGAGAGCGCGCTCGCGCCGGTTGCGATGATGATCAGCTCGAAGACCGACCAGCCGAGGCACTGCAGGACGTTCAGGCCGGTCGGGAGGTACGACCCGCGGCGCCCGAGCGGCGCCCGCATCAGCACCATCGTCGGCACGCGTGCGTCGGCACCGATCAGCCCGCCGAGCCCGAGCAGCACGTTGCCGACGATTGCCGCGGCGACGATCGCGCCGAACGCCTCCGGCAGCGACATCGCGAGCCCGAACTGACTCGCCGGCAGCACGAGGAACGCGCCCGCGACGATCACGAGCAACGAGACGGAGAGGTTCGCCCACAAGAGGAAGCCGTCGAAGATGCCGAGCACGCGCAGCCGCTCCGGCACGGGCTCGATCCCCCAGCTCGGTGTGTCTGTATCGCTCACGTTCACTCCCTTCGCCGGCATGACCCGGATCAGGTTCGACGGGTGTGTTCTCAGCCCCCACGCGGGGCACCCCGGTCCGCTCAGGCTACCGGCGGCGCCTGCTTCTTCGCGTCCTCTTGCACCGCG
Source organism: Gaiellaceae bacterium (assembly GCA_036268235.1). GTDB lineage: Bacteria > Actinomycetota > Thermoleophilia > Gaiellales > Gaiellaceae > PALSA-600. Next base: position 542 of record DATAUN010000001.1, on the reverse strand, counting down.
TGCACCGCTTCGCCGGCGAGCAGCTCGCGGCAGACGCGCCGGGCAACGAAGAACACCACGACGGGCACGACCCAGATGAGCACGCGGTACACCCAGATCTGGGTCGCGTAGTCGATCCCGAGGAAGACGGTCACGCGATCGGCCGAGCCGGACATGAAGATCAGGAACACCCACGTGACGAACGACGCGCCGAGCGCCGTGCGCCACGGGTTGTCGCGCGGCCGCTCGAGCAGGTTGTGGAACGCGGTGTCGCCGCTCAGCTTCCGTTCCGCCCACGGCCAGAGCAGGAGCACGAGCACCACGACGAGCGGGAAGAGCGCGCCGCCCCAGAACGGGTTCGGCACGAGCGTGTAGTGGCCGATTGTCCAATCGAATCCCGGGACCAGGCGCAGCGCGCCGATCAACCATCCGAGGTACCAGTCGGGCTGCGCACCGTTCGTCGAGTCGCCCACGTGGTAGGGCCCCCACAGCCAGACCGGGTTGATCTGCACGAGCCCGCCGAGCAGGAAGAGCGTCGCCCAGGTTCCGAACATCAGCCCGAG